>NZ_JBYITE010000025.1:0-99435 GCF_057709105.1 Streptomyces sp. bgisy100 | reverse complement strand
AACCCCCCACCCCTGCGCCCCCACCCCCTTGCGCTCACCCAGCCCTGCGGCCCCCCGCTGCCCTCATGTCCGGACCGGGCCGGTGGCACCGCGTCCCTACTCCCTTGCGTTCGCCCGGCCCTGCGGCCCCCGCTGCCGTCATGTGCCCAGACCGGCCCGGCGGCACTGCGTCTCCTTGTTCGCCTTGCCCTGCGGCCGCGCCCCTGCGTTCGACCCGCTCTGCTCGCTGATCTTCGGACCGGTCCCGTCGTGGGCGTCTCTGTGATCGCCCGGCCGTCCGAGGGGCTTGCTTCCGGAGCGGCTCTGGCGTGGCACGGGTCTCGTCCGCTGGGTCGGCAAATGCGGGCCCACCTGAGGTGCTGCGTTCGACTCTGGGTGGGGGGCGTCCGTTTGCCGGGGTTCAGTTCACCGGTTGGCTCGAGGGGCGGGGGGATTCCTCGGGGGTGTGGTGCTGGGGTTCGGGGGGCGGGGCGGTGGTGAGGGCGGGGCGGGGCGGGGGGTCCAGAGCGGGGGTGGGGCGGCGCCAGCCGTGTTTGCTGCGGAGCCGGAGCCACGCGGTGGTCTCGTCCGGTGGCATGGCCGCGGCGACCAGCCAGCCCTGGACGGCGTCGCAGCCGAGGTCGCGGAGCCGTTCCCAGGTCTCGTCGTCCTCGACGCCCTCCGCGACGACCAGCAGTCCGAGGGAGTGCGCGAGGTCGATGGTGCAACGGACGATCTCGGCGTCCTCGTTGTCCACCGCGAGCCGGGCCACGAACGAGCGGTCGATCTTGAGCTCGCTGACCGGCAGGCGCCGCAGGTGGACCAGCGAGGAATAGCCGGTGCCGAAATCGTCGAGGGACATCTTGACCCCGTGCCCGGTGAGGCCGGCCAGGGCGTCGGCCGCGCGCTGCGGGTCCTCCAGCAGGACGTGTTCCGTGATCTCCAGCTGGAGGGCGGAGGGCGGAACGCCGTGCCGGGCCAGCCGGGCGGCGACCGCGCCGGCGAAGCCGGGGCTGTGCACGTCGCGCGGGGAGACGTTCACCGCCACCGGCACCTCGATGCCGGCCGCCCGCCACCGGGCGACCTGGCCGAGGGCGGTCTCCAGGACGTATTCGGTGAGGTGCGGCATCAGGCCGGAGGACTCGGCGATGGCGATGAACTCGTCCGGGCTGACCCGGCCGCGCTCCGGGTGCACCCAGCGGACCAGCGCCTCCAGGCCGTTCACCCGGCCGTCGAAGCCGACCTTGGGCTGGTAGTGCAGTTCCACCTCGCCCGCGTCGAGGGCCCGCCGCAGGTCGCCGAGGAGACCGAGGCGGTCGGGGGTGTTGCCGTCGCGCTTCGCCTCGTAGACCTCGACGCCGCTGCGGTCCCGCTTGGCCTGGTACATCGCCACGTCGGCGCGGCGGAGCAGGCCCTCGGCGTCCAGGGCGTGGTCGGGGAAGACGGCGACGCCGGCGCTGGCCTCCAGGACGAGGGTCAGGCCGTCGAGGTTCAGCGGCGAGCCGAGTTCGGCGACGAGCTGGCGGGCCACCTGCTGGGCGCTGGTCGTGGAGTCGACGGTGGGCAGCAGGACGGCGAACTCGTCGCCGCCGAGGCGGGCGGGCCCCGCGGTGTGCGGCAGGGCGGCCCGGAGCCGCTCGGCGATCTGGAGCAGCAGCCGGTCCCCCGCCAGGTGACCGAGGGTGTCGTTGACCGATCTGAACCGGTCGAGGTCGATCAGTACCAGGGCGGAGCGGGTGCCGAGCCGTTCCGCGTCGTCCAGGGCGGCCCAGGCGCTCTCCAGCAACCACTGACGGTTCGGCAGCCCGGTGAGCGGGTCGCGGAGCTGTTCCTCGGCGCGGGCGCGGGCGATCCACAGGGTGGAGTCCAGGGCGACCAGCGGCACCGCGAACAGCGGGAGCACCGAGGGCATGGTGGTGGCCACCACGCAGACGAGGGGGGCGATGCCCAGCAGCGCAACCGCGACGAGTCCCTGGCGGGCCAGGGCCGTTCGGGCGACGGTGGGCAGCCGGCCGGCGTTCGGGGCCGTGCAGTACCAGAGCAGCACCCGGGTCACGACGAGGTAGCCGAGGGCCGCCAGCACCACCTCGGGCAGTACCAGAAGGGTCCAGGTGCCCGGCCGCCAGGGCTGCTCCACCGTGGGGACGGTGCCGAACGCGGCGAGGACCAGGCCGGCCACGCCGAGGCCGAGGATGTCCGCCGCCCCGTGCAGCACGCCCTGCCGCCAGCGGTGCCGGCGCGCGGCGCTGACCAGGACCACGACGGCCAGGCTGACCAGCACGGCGGCCAGCCAGCCGTAGAGCAGCAGCACGGCGAGGGTGAGGGCGGCGCCGGAGCCGGTGCCGCCCCACCAGCGGTCCCGGCCGAGAGCGACCAGGTGGCCGACGATGACGCCGGTGAGCAGCGCCAGCGACCAGCCGACGACGCCGCCCGGAAAGAGCGCATGCCCCTCGGCGAGCACCCGGGCGACGCCGGTGGCCAGGGCGAGCCCGGCCACGACCGTTGCGGCGACCGACATCCTCACCGGTGCGGTGAACCGGCGCAGCCGTGACACCGGTTCGGCGCTCTCGGTCGGTTTCATTCCCGTCCCTCTCACAGCCGGCGGTGCCAACGCCACGTCGGTGGCATCTCCTTCCGATGCCACCACGTCTGAGGTCCCACCACGCAGCCGTGCACGGCAGGCGCACACCTCAACAGTAGGCGGGACAAGGCTGGAAGGGGCAGCGATCCGCAGCGGTTGCCCGAATGCGGCCGGGGCAACCGGATGCATCTGATATGCACCGAACGGGTGATGCCCGACGGCTATTCGGGTGACACCTCGGCCGTCTCCCGCGCCGCGTCGGGGCCTTGTTCGAGCAGCACGGAAAAGCCCTCGTCATTGAGGACCGGCACCTTCAACTGGATTGCCTTGTCGTACTTCGATCCGGGGTTGTCACCTACGACAACGAAGCTGGTCTTCTTGGAAACGGAACCGGTCACCTTGGCGCCACGGCTCTGCAACGCCTCTTTCGCGCCATCTCTGGTGAACGACTCCAGGGTGCCGGTGACGACGACGGTGAGGCCGTCGAGCGGGCGGGGGCCGCGCTCCTCGCCGCCCTCCTCCTCCAGCCGGACACCGGCGGCCCGCCACTTCTCGATGATCTCCCGGTGCCACTCCTCGGCGAACCACTGCTTCACCGACGCGGCGATGGTCGGCCCCACGCCCTCGACCGCGGCGAGCTCCTCCTCGTCGGCCCGGGCGATCCGGTCCACCGAGCCGAACTCCCTGGCCAGCGCCTCCGCCGCCACCGGTCCGACGTGCCGGATGGACAGCCCGGTGATGATCCGGGCCAGCGGGCGCTGCTTGGCCGCCTCGATGTGCTCCAGCATGGCGAGGGTGTTCTTCCGCGGCTCGCCGTCCTGGTTGGCGAAGAGGGTGACGACCTTCTCCTCACCCGTCTTCGGGTCCCGCTTGGGCAGCCCCGAGTCCGGGTCCAGCACATAGGAGCGGATGGGCAGCAGCTTCTCCACGGTCAGGTCGAAGAGGTCCCCCTCGTCCCGCAGCGGCGGCTCGGCGGGCTCCAGCGGCTGGGTCAGCGCCGAGGCCACCACATAGCCGAAGTTCTCGATGTCCAGGCACTTGCGGCCGGCGAGATAGAAGACGCGCTCCCGCAACTGGGCCGGGCAGGAACGGGCGTTGGGGCAGCGCAGGTCGACGTCGCCCTCCTTCATGGGGCGCAGCGCCGTGCCGCAGTCGGGGCAGGCGGCGGGCATGGCGAACTCCCGCTCGCTGCCGTCCCGCAGATCCACGACCGGGCCGAGGATCTCGGGGATGACGTCGCCCGCCTTGCGCAGTACGACGGTGTCGCCGATCAGCACGCCCTTGGCCTTGACCACGTCCTGGTTGTGCAGGGTGGCGAACTCGACCTCGGAGCCGGCCACCGTCACCGGCTCCACCACCGCGTACGGGGTGACCCGGCCGGTGCGCCCCACGCCCACCCGGATGTCCACCAGCTTGGTGTTGACCTCCTCCGGCGGGTACTTCCAGGCGATGGCCCAGCGCGGTGCCCGCGAGGTGGAGCCCAGCCGGCCCTGGAGCGGGATCTCGTCCAGCTTGACGACCACGCCGTCGATCTCGTGCTCGACGGAGTGCCGGGCCTCGCCGGAGTAGGAGTCGATGAACTTCCGGACGGCGTCGAGGGAGGTCACGACCTTGTTGTGCCGGGAGGTCGGCAGGCCCCACTCGCGCAGCAGGCCGTACGCCTCGGAGAGGCGGGCGATGTCGAAGCCCTCCCGGGCGCCGATGCCGTGCACCACCATGTGCAGCGGCCGGGTGGCGGTGACCTTGGGGTCCTTCTGGCGCAGCGAACCGGCGGCGGCGTTGCGCGGGTTGGCGAACGGCGGCTTGCCCGCCTCCACCAGGCGCGCGTTCAGCTCGAGGAAGCCCTCCATGGGGAAGAACACCTCGCCCCGGATCTCCACGAGGGCCGGGATGCGCTCCCCGCTGAGCCGCTCCGGGATGTCGGCGATGGTGCGGACGTTGGGCGTGATGTCCTCACCGGTGCGCCCGTCGCCGCGGGTGGCGGCGCGGGTCAGCCGGCCGTGCTCGTAGGTGAGGTTGACGGCGAGCCCGTCCACCTTCAGCTCGCACAGGAAGTGGTGCTCCGTGCCGCTCAGTTCGCGGGCGATCCGGTCGGCCCAGCCCGCCAGCTCCTCGTCGTCGAAGGCGTTGTCCAGGCTGAGCATCCGCTCGCGGTGGTCGACGGCGGTGAACTCGGTCTCGTACGCGCCCGCGACCTTCTGGGTGGGCGAGTCCGGGGTGCGCAGCTCCGAGTACTGCTCCTCCAGGGCCTCCAGGGACCGCAGCAGCCGGTCGAACTCCGCGTCGCTGACGACCGGGGCGTCCTTCACGTAGTACCGGAAGCGGTGCTCCTCGACCTGCTCCGCCAGCTGCTGGTGCTGATCCCGGATCTCCGCGGGCACTGCCGCCTGTTCGCCAGCCACCGTCTCGTCCTCCCGTAGTCCGCGAGTGCCGTCACTCAGGGTTGTCTGCGAGTGATCTCGCCGCCCGGACGCAGTGGGCGAGCGCGGCCCGGGCGTACGCCGGTGAGGCGCCCGCCAGACCGCACGACGGGGTGACCACCACGGACTCGGGAAGAGTCGCCGGTGACAGCCCCAGCCTGCGCCACAGCGTCCTGACACCCATGACGCTACCGGCAGGGTCGGACAATGCCGCGTCGGTCCCGGGGACGACTCCGGCGAACAGCTTGGTACCGGCCTCCGCCGCCTCCCCGATCGACTCGTCGTCACGCTCGGTGAGCAGGCCGGCGTCGAACGAGATGCCCGCCGCACCGGCCCGCCGCAGCAGCGCGAAGGGCACGCCGGGGGCGCACGAGTGGACCACGGTGGGGCTGCCGCCGGCGGCGGCCAGGACGTCGCGGAGCGCTCCCTCGACGACGGCGCGGTCCACGGCCCGGTGCGTGCGGTAGCCGCTGGCCGACTTGACGCTGCCGCGCAGCACGGAGATCAGCGACGGCTCGTCGAGCTGCAGCACCACCTCGGCGCCGGGCACCCGGCGGCGGACCTCCGCGAGGTGCGCCCGCAGCCCCTCGGCCAGGGATCCGGCCAGGTCACGGCAGGCGCCCGGATCGGCGAGGGCGGCCTCGCCGTTCTTCAGCTCCAGAGCGGTGGCCAGCGTCCACGGGCCGACCGCCTGCACCTTGAGGGGCCCCTCGTAGCCCTGGGTGAACTCCTCCAGGGCGTCCAGGTCCTCACGCAGCCACGCCCAGGCGCGCCGGGTGTCGCGGCCGGGCCGGTCGCCGAACCGCCAGCCGCTGGGCTCCACCCGCGCGTACATCTCGACCAGCAGCCCGGCGGTGCGGCCGGTCATGTCGGCGCCGGGGCCGCGCGCGGGCAGTTCCGGCAGATACGGGAGGGCCTCCAGGGATCCGGTGACGGTCCTCGCGGCCTCCCGCGCGTCCGTCCCGGGCATGGAGCCGACCCCGGTGGCCGAGCCGGCGGGCAGTGCGAACTTGGTCTCCGTACTCACGTCGGGAAGCGTACGGGAACGGCCGCCCCGGGAATTCCCCGGCCGAGCGGCCGTGATCACCTGCCGGGCGGGCCGGGCGGCCTGCGGCGGACGCGTCCCGTGGGGCGGGACGGGCGGCGGGGCGGACGTGTCCCGTCGGGCGGCGGGGTCCGGGGCGGTACCGGGCCCTGCGTGCGGCCCGGCGCCCAGTCCGGTCGGATCCGGGCCGGGCCCCGCCACAACGCGCCGGTCGGGCCCGGTCCGCCCGGTCCGATCAGCTCAGCTCAGCTCAGGTCAGGTCAGCTCAGGTCAGGTCAGCTCCTGTCAGGCGCCCGGGCGCACCGACAGGTCGGTGATCTCCGCGTCCCGCGGCAGGTCCAGTGCGGTCAGCACCGTCCGGGCCACCGACGCCGGGTCCATCCAGCGCGCCTCGTCGTACTCCTTGCCCTCCTGCTGGTGGACCTTGGCCTGCATGGGGGTGGAGGTCCGGCCGGGGTAGACGGAGGTGACGCGCACGCCGTTGTCGTGCTCCTCGGCGCGCAGGGCGTCGGCCAGCGCCTTGAGGCCGTGCTTGCTGGCGGCGTAGGCACCCCACTGGGGGTTGGTGCGCAGCCCCGCGCCGGAGTTCACGAACACCACCTGGCCGCGCGCGGCCCGGAGTTGGGGCAGCAGCAGCCGGGTCAGCTCGGCGGGGGCGACCAGGTTGGCGGCGAGCTGCGCGTTCCAGGTCTTCGGGGTGAGGTCGGCGACGCTGCCGAGGTCCACCACGCCCGCGCTGTGCACCAGTGAGTCGAGCCGGTCGGGAAGGGCCTGGTGGCTGAGCGCCCAGGAGAGCTTCTCCGGGGTCGCGAGGTCTCCGACGACCGTGCGGGCGCCGGGGAACCGGCTCTCCAGCTCCTTGGCCCGGCCCGCGTCGCGCGCCAGCAGCCACAGCTCGTCGCCCCGTTCGGCCAGCCGGTCGACGACGGCGGCGCCGATGCCGGACCCGGCGCCGGTGATCAGATGTGCAGTCATGCCCCCAGCTTGCCTCACCGCGGGTCCGCCGCCCGTCTCACCCCGAGCCGACGGTCTCCTCCAGGCGGGCGATCGTCTCCGCGCCGTCCTCGGCGAAGAAGACCAGCTCGGAGAGGGGGCGCGGCAGGAAGCCCTCCGCGTCCATCCGCTGGAACTGCTGCTTCAGCCCGTCGTAGAACCCGGCGGCGTTGAGCAGCACCACCGGCTTGTCGTGCAGCCCGTGCTTCTTCAGTTCCAGGATCTCGGTGGCCTCGTCGAGCGTGCCCATGCCGCCCACCATGACCACGACTGCGTCGGCGCGGGCGAGGAGCTCGGCCTTGCGCTCGGCGAGGTCCTTGGTGACCACCATCTCGTCGACGCCGTTCCGCGCCAGGTGCGACAGGAACTCCACGGAGACGCCGGCCAGCCGCCCGCCCGCGGCCTCCACCCCGTCGGCCATGACCTTCATGAGCCCGGAATCCGAGCCGCCCCACACCAGGGTGTGCCCGCCCTTCCCCATGAGCCGCGCGAACTCGCGGGCGGGGCGGGTGTACCGCTCGTCGAGGTTCTCCGCCGAACAGAAGACGCAGATGTTCATGGCCCTCACCCTAGGTCCGTGCGGCCGGAACCGTACCCGTCGTTCCGGCCGTCAGTAGATCTGCCCCTGACGGAGGACGGTCGGCAGCCAGCGCTGGTTCTCAGCGCTCGAGCAGTCCCACAGCTGGACGGGGGTCTCCGGGTCCCGACCTTGGTTGAGGACGTCGAGGCAGAGGCCCGCCTGCCGCACCGTGCCGTCGGCCTCGGTGTGCCACTGCTGTGCGGAGCCGCCGTCGCAGGGATCGGCCACCACCGGGGCGCCGCGCGACGCGCCGTTGGTGGAGGTCATGCAGAGGTCTTCGAAGACCCGGAACTCACCCGCCTCCGTGTAGGTGAACTGCTGGTTCTCCGACCCGTGGCAGTTGTAGATCTGCAGCTGGGTGCCGGGGGCGCGGTATCCGTACCGGAGGTCCAGGCAGTGGCTGGACGCCGCGTTCAGATAGGCGAGGGCGGGGCGCTCCGTGCGCGGCGGGGCGGAGGTGACGCCGGACCCGGGCTTCTTGTGCCGGGTGGGCTTCGGGGTGGGCGACGGCGTGGGCTCGGCCGACTTCGACGGCTTCTTCTTGTCGTCGGGCCGCTCGGAGGGGCTCTCCTCGGCGGTCGGGACGGCGCCGTTGCCGAACGAGGGCGGTGCCGCCTTGCGCGGCCACGCCGCGACCGGCTCCTCCTCCGTCGAGGGGGGCTCGGACACGGAGAGGACGACCAGCACCGAGAGCACGGCGATGCTGATGCAGATCATGACGGCGGGGCCTGCCCCCACCAGGCGGTCCGAGAACTGGTCGGAGCGTTCGCCGGGCCGCGGGTCACGCTGCCCGTCCTGCCGCCGTCCGGGGCGGAGCGCGGATAGTCCCCACCGCGCGGCCCGCCTCGCCCAGCCGACCGGGGGCGGGGTGGCGGCCGGCTCGGAGGCGGCGTTCCGCTCCGCCCCTTCCGCACTGCCGGATCTTTCGTCGAAGGCGGCAACCACCGTCGGATCCAGGGGGATTCGGGCGCCCGGCAGGAAGACCGGTGAGTTTCCCGGCACAACGGAAACCGTTGCGGACGACTTCGCCGAGGAATTAGACAGCCCGTCAATACTCCCGCAGTTCTGACACTCACCCTCGGGATTCGAGGAGTTACAAAAAAGACAGCCGGATGTCATGTGGGCTTCTCGTCACAGACTGTTGGACAGGAACGACAACTGAACCCGTAGGCGCCGCCATCCTTGGGGCACCGGCAGGACGCTGTCAAGCGATGACTTACCCCATCCTGACGCCCAACCACGGGCAAAGTCCAGGGTCTTGCACCATCGGTCGCCCTGCCGTGGCGCCGCACTCACACCACGGCCCTCACCTGCGAAAATCCCACTCCGAATGCTCAGCCATGCATTCCGCGCACATTTTCACGGGAGGTGTTTCCGCCGGTAATCTCACCCTGCTGGATACGCATGCCGCGACTTTCTGAGATGCGGAGAGCATCGTGCAGAGCCTCCGCGAGCCGGGCGGAAAGGAAGCGAAACTCTCGGGTCGGCACGGTGTGGTCCGCGAGCATCCTCCGGGCGTGGCCGAGGATTTCTTCTCCGGTCCTCAGCTGCATTTCCTCGACATGGTCCGCGAGTTCGGCCACCCGGCCGTTTCCGTCGGAGGAGAGATAACACGGCCTGCCGTCCGGAGTGGGCCAGGGCAGCAGCCGCAGGCCACCGGCCAGGGAAGGAGCAGAGGTGGGGACGGCAGGAGGGGCCGACGCGGGGCCGTACCCGGGGGCGGGTCGCTGAAACGTGGGGTCGTTCTCGGTCATGCCGACAACGTTTTCGCCGCGTCCCTAGCGTGGTCAACGACATCGCACAACAGGTGCGGCGATACGGGCCTGTTGTGTGGTTGGTGCAATCCGGTACGACCTGCGTCAGCGAGGAAGTCCCCATGACCCGACAGGATCAACCACCGCCCAGCCTTCACATCTTCGGAATCCAGTCACGATTCCTCAGAGAGCGTCGCGGTTTGACGCAAAAGGAACTTGCGCAACGCATTACCTACTCCGACTCGTTGATCGCGATGGTGGAACGCGGCGAACGTTCCCCGCAGCCGGCCTACATCGAGCGCGTGGACGAGGCACTGGGCGCGAACGGCATGCTGGCGGTGCTGGCCCCGCACATGGAACGGGAGGACCACCCGCACTGGGCGCAGGAGTACGTGCAGCTGGAGGCGGAGGCGCTGGCGCTGCATGCCTACGACACCCATGTCATCAAGGGGCTGCTCCAGAGTGAGGACTACGCCAGGGCGGTGTTCCGTTCACGGTGCCCTGCCTTGGACGAGGAGGAGATCGAACGTGCGGTTCAGGCCCGGTTGGCTCGACAGAAGATGCTGGCGCGCAGACCCGCACCCCGGCTGACATTCGTTCTGGAGGAGTCGGTGCTACGGAAGGCGATCGGCGGCAAGGCAGTGCGAGAGGGGCAGCTGCGTCACCTGCTCACTTGCGCCGCGATGCCGCATGCCGTGCTACAGATCATGCCGGACAGCAGAGAGACCCATGCAGGCCTCGATGGCCCGATGACGCTACTGGAGACTCCTGACCACCGGACCATCGCCTACGTTGAGGGGCAGCGCGGCAGCTACTTCCTATCCAGGCCCGAAGAAGTCAGTGTCGCAACGCACCGCTATGCGATCATCCGTTCACAGGCCCTCTTTCCGGAGGAGTCGATGGAGCACATCGAGCGCTCGCTGGCAGGAGGATCATGAACACCGAACGCACACCGCGTAGTTCGGCCCGCCTCACCTGGTTCAAGAGCAGCTACAGCGGCAGCGACGGCGGTGACTGCATCGAGGTCGCCGTCGAGTGGCGCACATCCGGCCACAGCGGCAGCGAAGGCGGTGAGTGCGTGGAGGTCGCCACGTGCCCCGGGGCCGTGCACGTACGGGACTCCAAGAACCGCACCGGCCCCGCCCTGACGTTCACCCCCGACGCCTGGTCGGCCTTCGTCGACTACGCCTCCCGAGCACGGGAAACATCGGCCGACTGATCCGGCCCGGAACCGCGCCACAGGCCCCGCCCGAGGAGCAGCGCCCTCCCAGCGGGGCCTTTCGCACGCTGTTCTTGCGCATGACGCTCCCTCAAGCACCGCATGTGTACGGCTGGTTCCCGTCCCCCCGCACGCTGCCGCTCGCGTCCCGTCGTGCATGCTGGATTTCGACCCGAACACGACCGAGAGGGAAACCGGGGTGCGACCAGCAGGGACCGTGTCATCCTCCGCGCCGGAGAAGGCCGTTGACATCCCGGACGCTCCCCCGAGTCTCCTCAACTCACTGGTGTGGGCTCTCCTCGTGCCGGCCGGGTTCGCCACCGCCTCCGTGCTCGGCGTGTTCCCGCATCCGGCGACCAATCTCTGCGGCGCAGTGGTCGCCCTGGCGACCTTCGTCACCGCCGTCGTGCTGGTCAGCGGGGTCTGGCACCGCAAGTGGGCTGCCCTGCTCGTCGCCATCCTGGGCGTCGTCCTCGGGCTCTGCGCGGGGACCGGGCTCTACGGGCTGTACATGGAAAAATTCGGGGTCCGTTCCCCGGTGGTCGTCACGGGGGTGGAGTGGCGGGGCGAACATGCGCACTGCACCGTGGTGGAGACCGGCGGCAATCACACGATGTACGAGCTGAGCGAGCAGGAGAACTGCTCCGATTCCTTCGAGCGCCCGGACCGTGTGACGCTCCGTCAGGACCCCTTCGGGATGCTGGCGCCGCGCCTTCCGGACCGGCCCGGTGCCTCGCACACGTCGGAGGACGCGTGGTTCACGGCGGGGCTCTTCGGGCTGACCGCTGCGGTGGTGTGCTGCGCCGGGCTGCGCCGCAGGCGTTGACCGGCGGCCGGGCAGGGCTGTGGAACGCCATGTGGCTGCCGCCCCGAAGGGGACGGCAGCCACATGAGGTGCAGGCGGAAGCTCCGCGTCACCCGGCGCGCCGGGTGGTCAGGTCACCGGCGGCAGTCCGCCGGCCGCCCGCCGCCCGTCAGCGGTGCGAGTCGGCGCAGGTCAGCGGACCTTGTACCAGACATTGGCGTGGGTCCGCTTGGGCCACACCATGTCACCCTGGTTCGGCCCGGAGAGGGACGCCGTGCCGATGTTGGTGCCGCGGTACTTCCAGCCCTTGTGGGCCTTCAGCGAGACCTTCTTGGAGTAGCACTTCTTCGCGCGGTGGCAGCCGTTCAGGCCACCGCCCGTGTAGTCCTTGAAGTCGCCGTTCTTGTACGAGGAGAGCGCAGCGCTCGGGCGCATGATGCTGACCCGCTGGTTGCAGACCATCTTCCCCTGCGCGACGACCTTGCCGCCGCTGCGCCAGACCTTGATGTAGTTGCGGCAGCCGCCGTAGCGGGCGCCGTGCCCCTCGGCCGCCAGGGCCTCGGTTCCGGACATCAGCACGCAGGCGAGCGCGACCGAGCCGACGCTCAGGCCCTTGAGAGCCTTCTTCACTTGTTGTTCCTCCCGTTTTCTGTGGCCCCGGCCTTCACCCCCCGTGGGTCTGCGCCGGTTCCACAACACGCAGAAGAATAAGGCTCGTTGATCTCTGTTGCGACGGAATAACGCGGTCCTTGACAGCATCACCGATAACCCACCGATATCCCCACAACCAGACTCCCGGGCTCCGGAAAGGGATTCGTGAGACAGACGGCAGCGGTCGGGCGGGCAGCGGCCCGGCCGAGCCTCAGCCCGCCGTCGCCTTCGCCCGCTCGGTCGTGGCGATCGTCGCCGAGCCGACCACGCGCGTGCCGTCGTACAGCACGATCGCCTGGCCCGGGGCCACCCCTCGGACCGGCTCGGCGAAGGTGACCCGCAGCTCCCCGTCGACCGGCTCGGCCGTCACCTCGGTCTCGCCGCCGTGGGCGCGGAGCTGCGCCGTGTAGCGGCCGGGGCCGGTGGGGGCGGTGCCGCACCAGCGGGGCCGGATCGCGGTCAGGCCGTTCACGTCGAGGGCGTCGGAGGGGCCGACGGTGACGGTGTTGTCCACCGGGGAGATGTCCAGGACGTAGCGCGGCTTGCCGTCGGCGGCCGGGACGCCGAGGCGCAGGCCCTTGCGCTGGCCGATGGTGAAGCCGTAGGCGCCGCTGTGGCTGCCGAGCCGGGTGCCGTCCTCGTCGACGATGTCGCCCTCGGAGGTACCGAGGTGCTTCGCCAGGAAGCCCTGGGTGTCGCCGTCCGCGATGAAGCAGATGTCGTGGCTGTCCGGCTTCTTCGCGACGGCCAAGCCGCGGCGCTCGGCCTCGGCGCGGATCTCGTCCTTGGTGGTGAGGGTGTCGCCGAGCGGGAAGAGGGCGTGGGCGAGCTGCTTCTCGTCGAGCACGCCGAGGACGTAGGACTGGTCCTTGGCCATGTCGGAGGCCCGGTGCAGCTCGCGGGAGCCGTCCTCGGTCATGACGACGGTCGCGTAGTGGCCCGTGCACACCGCGTCGAAGCCCAGCGCCAGCGCCTTGTCGAGCAGCGCGGCGAACTTGATCTTCTCGTTGCAGCGCAGGCAGGGGTTGGGGGTCCGGCCGGCCGCGTACTCGTTGACGAAGTCCTCGACGACGTCCTGGCGGAAGCGCTCGGCGAGATCCCAGACGTAGAAGGGGATGCCGATGACGTCGGCGGCCCGGCGGGCGTCGTGGGAGTCCTCGATCGTGCAGCAGCCGCGGGCCCCGGTCCGGAAGGATTTCGGGTTGGCGGAGAGGGCGAGGTGGACGCCGGTGACGTCGTGGCCGGCCTCGGCGGCGCGGGCGGCGGCCACCGCGGAGTCGACACCGCCGGACATGGCGGCGAGGACACGGAGGCGGCCGCCGTCGCGGGGGCCGGAGGGAGCACCGGGAAAGTCGTTCATAGCTCTACCAGGGTAAGGGGAACCGGACGAGTGTCCGCAGCCGTTGTCGAACCGGTGGCCGGGAGGGCCGCCGGGAAGGCAGGGGCGGGATGGAAGAGCGGTCCCGAGGGGTGGTCGGCCGGCGTGCGGTGCTGGTCGGAGGCGGTGCGGCCGTCCTGGGCACGGCGGGGTACCTGGCGTCGGACTCGCTGTCCCGGCTGTGGTGGCGGCTCCCGGGGAACGACAAGCCGCGCAGACCGGGTGAGCTCGATCACCGCGGCGCCGAGTGGATACCGGCGTCCGACGCGAACTGGCGGCGGGCCGACCGGCCGGCCGACTACAGAATCGACCGGGTGGTGATCCATGTCCCGCAGGCCACCTATCCGCTCACTCTGAAGGTCTTCAAGGACCCCGGCCACCGCGCCGCCGCGCACTACGTGGTGCGCTCGAAGGACGGCCATGTGGCGCAGATGATCCGCGAGCTGGACGTGGCGTTCCACGCGGGCAACCGCGCGTACAACGAGCGGAGCATCGGGATCGAGCACGAGGGCTGGGTGGACCGGCCGGAGTTCTTCACCGATGTCATGTACCGCTCGTCGGCGAAGCTGACCGCGGGGATCTGCGAGCGGTACGGCATCCCGAAGGACCGCGAGCACATCGTGGGGCATGTGGAGGTGCCGGGCACCGACCACACCTGTCCCGGTCCGCACTGGGACTGGGACCGCTATCTGCGGCTGGTGCGGCGGGCCTGAGGGGCTGAGGCCCGCCCCTGACTGCCCCCTGCCCGGGCCGGCCGTCCCGGGCGCTTCCGGTGGCTCCGATGACTGCGGCCCCGGTGGTTCCGGTGGTTCCGGTGGTTCTGGTGGTTCCATCGACTCCCGGTGGCTCCCGGTGGCTCGAGCGGCTCCGGCGGCACCCGGCGGCCCGGCGGCTCCAGCAGCCCCGGCGGCCCGGGCGCCCTCAGCTCAGGCCGGCGTTCCGGGCCCGTTCCACCGCCGGGCCGATCGCCGCCGCCAGCTCGTCGATGTCGGCCTCCGTCGAGGTGTGCCCGAGGGAGAAGCGCAGCGTGCCCCGGGCCAGGTCCGGGTCGCTGCCGGTGGCGAGCAGCACATGGCTGGGCTGGGCGACGCCCGCGGTGCAGGCGGAGCCGGTGGAGCACTCGATGCCCTGGGCGTCCAGGAGCAGCAGCAGGGAGTCGCCCTCGCAGCCGGGGAAGGAGAAGTGCGCGTTGGCGGGGAGCCGGCCGTCCGGGTCGGGGTCGCCGCCCAGGATCGCGTCGGGGGCGGCGGCCAGGACCGAGGCGATCAGCTTGTCGCGCAGCGCGCCGATCTCCCGGGCGAAGACGGGCTGGTGCTCGGCGGCGTGCCGGGCGGCGGCGGCGAACCCGGCGACGGAGGGCACGTCGAGGGTGCCGGACCGCACCTGGCGCTCCTGGCCGCCGCCGTGCAGCAGCGGTACGGGGGCGTGGGACCGGCCGAGCAGCAGGGCGCCGATGCCGTACGGGCCGCCGATCTTGTGGCCGGAAACCGTCATGGCGGCGAGGCCGGAAGCGGCGAAGTCGAGGGGCAGCTGACCGAACGCCTGAACCGCGTCGGCGTGCATCGGGATGCCGGACTCGGCGGCCACCGCGGCGAGTTCCCGGACCGGCTGGACGGTGCCGATCTCGTTGTTCGCCCACATGACGGTCACCAGGGCGACGTCGGAGGGGTCGCGCGCGATGGCGTCGCGGAGCGCGTCGGGGTGGACCCGGCCGTAGCCGTCGACCGGCAGGTACTCGACGCGCGCGCCCTCGTGCTCGGCCAGCCAGTCGACGGCGTCCAGCACCGCGTGGTGTTCGACGGGGCTGGCCAGGACGCGGATCCGGGCCGGGTCGGCGGCCCGGCGGGACCAGTAGAGGCCCTTCACGGCCAGGTTGTCGGACTCCGTGCCGCCCGCGGTGAACACCACTTCGCTGGGGCGCGCGCCGAGCGCGGCGGCGAGGTGTTCCCGGGACTCCTCGACGGCGCGGCGGGCTCTGCGCCCCGCCGCGTGCAGGGAGGAGGCGTTGCCCGTGACGGCGAGCCGGGCGGTCATCGCCTGCACCGCCTCCGGGAGCATCGGGGTGGTGGCGGCGTGGTCGAGGTAGGCCATGGTGCCCCCGATTCTACGAGCCGCGGCGGGGCGGGGTTAAGGCGCGTACCGGCTCATGACCGGCGGGCGGACGACCGGCCGGGAGGGGCCCGGCGGAGCGCTTCCGTCCGCACCGGCGCCGTGCGCACTCGCGCGGTGGGCACTGGCCCCCGGCAGCACACCCGTACCGGGCACCCGCCCGGCACATCCGTACCGGGCGCGACCGTACCCGGCGCATCCCTGGCCGACGCCACCGCAAAGGGCCACGCCCCCCGCCCCTCAGACCTGGAGCACCCGCGCCAGCTGCCGCGACTGGGCCACCAGGCGGTCCTCGCTGTCCCAGACCTCGGCGTCCTCCTCCAGGAAGCCGCCGGCCAGGTTGCGGGTGCTGATCGCCACGCGCAGCGGGCCGGGCGCGGGCCGGCAGCGGACGTGCACGGTGAGTTCGACGGTGGGGACCCAGCCGAGGACGCCGAGTTCGAAGGCGGTGGGCGGCAGCGCGTCCACGGCGAGCAGCAGCGAGAGCGGGTCGTGGTCGCGGCCGTCGGCGAGACCGAACCAGGCCCGCATGTCGCCGTTGCCGGACGGGGAGCCGACCGCCCACCCCGCGGTGGCCGGATCCAGCCGCAGGTCGAGACGGTCGGTGATGGCGCTGCTGCCGGGGATGACACTGGCCCCGGGCCCGTCGTTCGCGCCGAGGCACTGCTCGTACGGGGGCATGGCCGGGGGCTTCGCGGTGGTGCGGACCTCGTCGGTGAGGGCACCGAGGTCGCCGTAGTGGGCGGTGACGCGGATGCGTTCGACGTCCGAACCGTCCTCGGCCCGCTGCACCAGGGTGGCGGTGCCGGTGGACATGGTGCGGCCGGTCCGTACGGTCTCGGTGCGGATCTCGGCCGGGCCCGGGGTGGAGGCCGTCAGGTAGTGCGCGGTGATGGTGAACGGGTCCGGGTGCGGCAGCGCCTCACCGAGGGCGCGGCCGAGAACGGCGAGCAGGTAGCCACCGTTGACCGCCTGGATGATCGTCCAGCCCTCGGACAGCCGGGCGTCGTAGACGCCGGGGGCGCGCTGCACGACAGCCGTATCGCGGTCGAACTCGCTGCTGCCGATGGTTGCCTGAGCTGCTGCCTGTGCCATGCGCTGCACGGTAACACCCAGAAGTTACCGGCGGGTAGTATTGTCTTGAACATCACAGCGGAGCCCCGGGATCCGGCGCCCGCGGGCCGGTCCGTGAGCCCGTCACCTGCCCGCGGCGGGGGAGGCCGGAGACCGTTGAGGGCACCGACCACGGCCCGGGTCAGGCCTCTTCCACCGCCGAGGAACGCCGGTGCCAGGCGCGGGGCGCACGCCAGCCGAAGCGCATGGCGAGGATCCGGATCAGGAACGCGATGACCGCCGCGCTCGCGCTGCTCAGCGCGTTCAGCGCGTCGAAGTGGATGAGCAGGGCGGTGATCGTGGCGCCCACGACGCAGGGCACCGCGTAGAGGTCGCGGTCCCAGCGCAGCAGGGAGGGCACCTCGTTGGCGAGCACGTCGCGGAGCACACCGCCGCCGGCCGCGGTCACCAGGCCGAGGACGGCGGACTGGGTGAGCCCGAGCCCGTACTCGTGGGCCTTGGTGGTGCCCGCCACGCAGAACAGTCCGAGGCCCGCGGCGTCGAAGACCAGCACCGCGCCGTTGATCCGCTCCACCTGGGGGTGGAGGAAGAAGACGCAGGTCGCCGCGACCAGCGGCATCAGGAAGTAGCCCAGATCGGTGAAGGCCGCGGGCGGGACGGCACCGATGATCAGATCACGCACCACCCCTCCGCCCAGCGCCGTCGCCTCGGCGAGCACCGCGATACCGAACACGTCGAAGTTCTTGCGCACGGCGAGCAGCGCACCGGAGATCGCGAAGACGAAGATCCCGACGAGGTCCAGGGAGTGCTGGACGGAAGGGGTGTACAGATCGGTGAGGAGCACCCGGTCATCATGCCGCCGGTCCGCCCCGGGGCCATTACTCCGTGCCGGTCTCCTTGCTCACGTTCTTCCCGCGCACGGAGCCCGTGGTGTCCCCGTCGGCGTCCGCGCCGGCGGCGGCCGTGCTGAGGCCGATCGCGTCCGCGGCGCCCTCCAGCGGGGTGTCGGCCGGTGCCTGGTCGGGGGCGTTCTCCGGGTGGTGGCAGGCCACCTGGTGGCCCGTCCGCAGCTGGACCAGCGGCGGCTCCTGCGTCGAGCAGAGCTCGGTCGCCTTCCAGCAGCGGGTGTGGAAGCGGCAGCCGGACGGCGGCGCGATGGGCGAGGGGACGTCGCCCTTGAGCAGGATGCGGTTGCGCTCGGTGCGCCGCCGGGGGTCGGGCACCGGCACCGCGGACATCAGCGCCCGGGTGTAGGGGTGCATGGGCGTCTCGTACAGCGAGGTGCGGTCGGCGAGCTCCACGATCTTGCCGAGGTACATCACCGCGATGCGGTCGGAGACGTGCCGGATGACCGACAGGTCGTGCGCGATGATCACATAGGTGAGGCCCAGCTCCTGCTGGAGGTCGTCCAGCAGGTTGACGACCTGCGCCTGGATCGACACGTCCAGCGCGGAGACCGGCTCGTCCGCGACGACGAGCTTCGGCTTGAGGGCGAGCGCGCGGGCGATGCCGATGCGCTGGCGCTGGCCGCCGGAGAACTCGTGCGGATAGCGGTTGTAGTGCTCGGGGCTGAGGCCGACCAGCTCCAGCAGTCCCTGCACCGTCTTCTTCACCCCGCCGTCGGGATCCACGCCCTGGAGCCGGAAGGGCGCCCCGATGATGGAGCCCACCGTGTGCCGCGGGTTCAGCGACGAGTAGGGGTCCTGGAAGATCATCTGGACGTCGCGGCGCATCGGCCGCATCCCGGTGGTGCCCAGATGCGTGATGTCCTTGCCCTCGAACTCGATCCTCCCCGCGGTCGGTTCGAGCAGCCGCGTGATCAGCCGGCCCATCGTCGACTTCCCGCAGCCCGACTCGCCCACCACGCCCAGGGTCTCCCCCGGCCGTACGGCGAAGTCGAGTCCGTCCACGGCCTGCACTGCTCCGACCTGGCGCTGCAGCAGTCCCTTTTTGATCGGGAAGTGCTTGACCAGCCCGGACACCTTGAGCAGCGGCTCAGGAGATGCGGCGGCCTGCTCCGGAATCGTCATCTCGGCGTCCTTTGCCTTGCTCACAGCTTCGGGGCAATCTCTTCGGTCCAGATCCGGGTCCGGTCCTCCTGCGTCATGTGGCAGGCCGCGTGGTGCCCGCCCGCCACCTCGCGGAGCTCGGGGCGCTCGGTGCGGCTGACGCCCCCGGCCGGCACGTCCGCGTACGGGCAGCGCGGGTGGAAGGCGCAGCCGCTGGGCACGTTGATCAGGCTGGGCGGGGAGCCCTGGACGGGGATGAGCCGCTCGGTCTGCTCCCGGTCGATCCGCGGCATGGAGCCCAGCAGACCCCAGGTGTAGGGGTGCTGCGGTTCGTAGAAGACCTTCTCCGCCGGGCCCCGCTCCACGCAGCGGCCGCCGTACATCACCAGGATGTCGTCGGCCAGTTCGGCGACGACGCCCAGGTCGTGGGTGATGATGATGACCGCGGAGCCGAACTCCTTCTGCAGATCCCGGATGAGGTCGAGGATCTGCGCCTGGACGGTGACGTCGAGGGCGGTGGTGGGCTCGTCCGCGATGAGCAGTTCCGGGTTGTTGACCAGCGCCATCGCGATCATCGCGCGCTGCCGCATCCCGCCGGAGAACTCGTGCGGATAGCTGTCCACCCGGGCCTTGGGCTCGGGGATGCCGACCCGGTCCAGCAGCTCGACCGCGCGCCGGCGGGCGGTCTTCTTGTCCACGTCGTGGTGGACCCGGTAGGCCTCCACGATCTGCGCGCCGATCGTGTAGTAGGGGTGCAGCGCGGACAGCGGGTCCTGGAAGATCATCGCCATCTCCCGGCCGCGGAGCCGGCGCACCTCCTCCGGGTCGGCCGACAGCAGTTCCTTCCCGTCCAGCCGGATCTCCCCGGAGATCTGCGCCCGCCCCCGGCCGTACTGGCCCACCTTGTGCAGGCCCATGATCCCCAGCGAGGTCACGGACTTGCCGGAGCCGGACTCGCCGACGATGCCGAGCGTCTTCCCCTTCTCGAGCTGGAAGGAGAGCCCGTCCACGGACTTCACCAGACCGTCCTCGGTCGGGAAGTGGATCCGCAGATCCCGCACGTCCAGGAAGGCCTCCGCGGCGGGAGAGGCGGTGGCGACCGGCTCGCCGACGGCGCCGGACTTGGTCAGATCCGTCACGAGAGCCTCACTCGGGGGTCGATCACGGAGTACAGGAGGTCCACGACGAGGTTGGCCACGACCACGGCCGCCGCCGCGATGAGCGTCACGCCGAGGATCAGCGGCAGGTCCCGGTCGCCGATCGCCTTCACCGCGGCCTGGCCGAGACCGGGCAGGTTGAAGGTGGTCTCCGTCAGGATCGCGCCGCCGACGAGCGCGCCCAGGTCCATGCCGAGGATCGTGAGGATCGGCGTCATGGTGGAGCGCAGCGCGTGCTTGCCGATGACGACCGGCTCCCGCAGGCCCTTGGCGCGGGCGGTACGGATGTAGTCCTCGCCCAGGATCTCGAGCATGGTGGCCCGGGTGAGCCGGGCGTACATCGCCGCGTACAGGAAGGCGAGGGTCACCCAGGGGAGGACGAGCCCGCCGAACCAGCCGCCCGGGCTCTCGGCGAACTCCACGTACTCGCCCTCGACCCAGCCGAGCTGGTAGCTGAAGATCGCCAGGGACAGCAGACCGGTGAAGTAGATCGGCAGGGAGACGCCGGCGAGGGCGATGCTCATGGCCGAACGGTCCAGCAGCGAACCCCGCTTGAGCGCGGAGACGATGCCGGTGGTCACGCCGCCGAGCAGCCACAGGACACAGGCGCCCGCGGCCAGCGAGAGGGTGACCGGCAGGCGGTCGAGGAGGACCGGCCAGATGGCCTGCTCATTGCGGAACGAGTAGCCGAAACAGGGCGCCGAGCAGTGGATGGAGGAGCCCCCGCCCACGTAGTCGCGGCCGAGGAAGATGCCGCGGACGAACTCCCAGAACTGGACGAGGATCGGATCACCCAGGCCGAGCTTCTGCCGGACGCCCTCGATCGCCGCGGGGTCCGCCTGCTTCCCGATGAACATCGCGGCAGGGTCGCTGCCCGTCAGCTTCGGGATCATGAAGAAGATGCCGAACGTCACCAGCGTGACCACGAGCAGCATCAAGACAACGGCGGCCAGCCGCCTGATGAGGTATGCGAGCACTGCAGTCGGCCCGGCAGGCGGCTCGGGAGACCTCCGCAGAGGTCCCCCGAGCCGCCGCGCGCGGCCATCACCTGCCCTTCGTGCCTAGCGGCGATGCGCCGTGGGAAGCGTACGGGTGATCACTTGACGCCGAGCGAGGCGTAGTCGTAACGGCCGTTGTACGAGTCGGCCGTGTACACGTTGGTCAGCCGCGAGCTGCGCCAGATGATGTTCTTCTCGAAGGTGAACGGCAGGTACACCGCGTGCTCGGAGACCTTCTCGTTGATCTGCCGGTAGTAGTCGGCCGCCTTGTCGGGGTCCGTCTCGGCGAGGCCCTTGTCGAAGAGCTTCTCGATCGACGGGTCCTTCAGCATCGAGAAGTTGTTGTTGCCGCTGTCGAGGATGAACCGGCCGTCCACCAGCGGCTGGGAGAAGCCCTGGCCGGACGGGAAGTCGGCGCCCCAGCCCATGATGATGATGCCGTAGTTCTTCTTGTCGACGTTCTTCGGTGCGCCGATGATGCCGGAGGTCTGGGCGCCGTCGTACTGGTCGACGTCGGCCTCGATGCCGATCTTCTTCAGCGACGCCTGCATCGACTGCGCGGTGTCGATCTCCTGCTGCTTGTTGTTGCGGACCGCGATGGTGGTCTTGAAGCCGTTCGGCTTACCGCAGGCCTTGAGCTCGGCCTTGGCCTTCGCGAGGTCCGCGGCGCCCTTGTTCTTGAGCACGCCGTAGGGGTCGTACTTCGGGTCGGAACCCTTGATCGCCGGCGGCAGCATGTTGGTGGCGATGTCGCCGCCCGCCATCGGGCCGCCACGGGCGTTCTGCAGCGACTTGTGGTCGGAGCCGTAGATGACCGCCTTGCGGCAGTGGACGTTGTCGAACGGCTTGACCGTCTGCGGGAACACCGCGTACCGGATGAAGCCGGTCTGCGGGTTGTCCAGGTTCTCCTTGTGCTGCCGCAGGGCCTTCTGGCGGCCGGCCGCGCCGACACCGGTGGCGTTGATGTCGAGGTCGTAGTCGCCCTCGATCAGCCGGTTGTCCATGTCGTCGGCGTTGGTGGTGAGCTTGACCGTGATCTTGTCCGGCAGCGCCTTGCGGATCGGGTCCGAGCTCTTCTTCCACTCGGCATTCCGGGAGAGCGCGATCCCCTTGTTGGGGGTGTAGGAGTCGAACTTGTAGGGACCGTTGGAGAACGGCTTCAGGCCGTACTTCTCCACGGTGTCCTTGTCCTGCCGCACCGGCGTCGCCGAGGGCATCGCCAGCATCTGGAGGAAGTCACCGTTGGCCTTCGGCAGCTTGAAGACGATCGTCTTCTCGTCCGGGGTCTCGATGGACTTCAGGCCCAGCTTGTCCTTGCTCTTGTCCTTGTACGGGCCCGCGTACTCCTTCTTCGGGTCGAGGACCTGCTGAAGGTAGATCGGGCCGCCGGAGATCTTGTCCTGCGCCCAGATGCGCTCGATGCCGTACTTGATGTCCTGCGAGGTGACGGGCTTGCCGTCCTCCCAGGTCACGTCGGAGCGCAGGGTGAAGGTGTAGGTCTTGCCGTCCGGGGAGACCTTGCCGGTGTCGGTGGCCATGTCCGGCACCAGCTCGGTGCTGGCCTTGCCCGGCGCGGTCTTGAAGGAGATGAGCTGACGCGTGTAGAACCGCGCGAAGTCCCACATGAAGCCGTAGTAGCCGCGCTGCGGGTCCCAGGAGTCGGCGTCCTGGGTGCCGATGAATTTGAGGGTGCCCCCCTTCTTCGCCGACGCGTTGGCGATGTTGCCGACGGCGGCGTTGAACCCGGGGGCACCTCCCTTCCCGTCGTCGTCCTTTCCTCCGCCGCCGCATGCGGCGGTGCCCAGCAGGGCGGCGACGACGAGGGCTGAGCCGGCGGCCAGTCTGCGTCTCGAAGCGTGGTTCGTTCTCACGATCTAGCAACCTCCGTGATGGTCGCGGCCCACCGGGCGACGACTGTTGTGGAATGGCCGCCCGACGGATCGGCAGGGGCGGTTCTGAGCTGGGTCGTTGCGGTCGGTGCCGGTGGGCTCAACGGGAGCCCTTCGGGTCCAGCGCGTCCCGCACGCCGTCGCCGAAGAGGTTGAACGCCAGCACCGTGATGAAGATCGCCAGACCGGGGATCACCATGAACGTGGGGTCCGACTCATAGGTGTCCACCGCCTTGTCGAGCATCTGCCCCCACGAGGAGGTGGGCGGCTTGACGCCCGCACCGAGGAAGCTGAGCGCGGCCTCGGTGAGCACGTTGGTGGGGATCATCAGCGTCGTGTAGACGGTGATCGGGGCCACCAGGTTGGGGAGCAGCTCCCGGAAGAGGATGTAGATCTGCCCGGCGCCCAGGCTCCGAGCGGCCTCGACGTACTCCCGCTCCCGCAGCGAGAGGGTCTGGCCGCGGACGATGCGCCCGACGTACGGCCAGCCGAAGAAGCCGATCACCACGACCAGCGCGCCGATGCGCACGCCGCTGCCGGAGACGCCGAGGATCTCGTTGGGCAGCACCGAGACCAGCGCGATGATGAAGAGGAGCTGCGGGAAGGCGAGCAGCACGTCCATGACCCGGCTGATCACCGCGTCGACCCAGCCGCCGAAGTAGCCGGCGACCACGCCGAAGACGGTGCCGAGGGCGACCGCGACCATCGCGGCCAGGAAGGCGACGAGGAGCGAGATCCGCGCTCCGTAGACCACCCGGGAGAACACGTCCCGGCCGTTCACCGGCTCGACGCCGAAGAGGAAGTCGCCGCTGATGCCGCCCCAGGAGCCGTACGGGGTGCCGAACAGCGGGTCGATCTTCTCCTCGTGGAACTCGTCCGGCGGATGGCCCAGCAGACCGACGATGAGCGGCGCGAACACCGCGACCAGGATCAGGAGGAGCACGACGACGCCGCCGGCCAGCGCCAGCTTGTCCCGTTTCAGCCGGATCCAGGCGATGCGCCACGGGGAGCGTCCCTGGATCGCCGCGACCGGAACATCGGCGGCGACGTCGACGGCCGCGGTCTCAACGGCACTCGTGTCGTGCGGTGGTGCGGTCATCGTCTGGGGAACCCCTCTCGGCCGCATGAAACGGCCCACGCCCGCCGCCGGAGCGGCTTGATCACATCAGTGGTGCGAGCTGAACGAGTGGTACGAAAACGTTCCGGAGCGGTCCCAGAGGGCCGACGCCGCGTCGTTGCCGGGAGTCTTCATCGCGGTCTGAGGCCCCGCCAGACTTCCCCGGCAATGGATGCGCAACTGTGATGTGACCAGGCGTCCTCCGTTATCCGAACAACAGAACAGCAAGAGCGGAACCAAAACCTGGCCATATCCCTTGATATGACGCGAAGTTGCTGCACGTCATGCCATCCCCGGAGCAGCCGGCGGGCGGGCGGAACGATGCCGTCCGGGGGATTCCGGGGAGGTGTGGAGGGGCTGTTATGCGTGCCGGACCGTACAGAATGCGCCAGGTCGCGGAGCCCTGCCGCCGGTTCGGGGAGCTCCGGGACGGGGAGCTCCCGGTTCGGCGAACTCCGGCTCGGGAACTCCGGCTCGGGAACTCCGGCTCGGGAACTCCGGGACGGGGAACTCCGGGACGGCGGCGCAGCCGGCACCGGCGGACGGTTCGGACGGCGGGGGGGGTTCGGACGGCGGACGGAGGTCGGTTCCGCCGGGTACCGACGGGCAGCGATCAGTGCGCCGGTACCGGCGGGCACGGGCCGGGCGGACAGCGGTCAGGCGGCACGGGCCGAGTGGACGCAGGTCAGGCGGACAGAGCTCAGGCGGACGCCGACCGGGCAACGGCAGGCCGGGCAGGCGCGGATCGGGCAGGCGCGGACCAGGCGGACGCGCCCGCGCCGGCGCGGATCGGATCGGGCGGATCCGGGTCCGGGTCCGCCCGCCCGGTGCGGTCAGTACGCCCGGGGTGCCGGCCCCTGCCAGCCCTGTGCCTCCGGGGCACCGCCGGCGGGCGCGGGCGGGTAACCGTAGCCGGGGGCGGGCCCGGTGGGCGGCGCCGCCGCGGCGCCGTAGGCGTCCCGGTCGAAGAACGGCCGGGCGTTCGCCCGCAGCCACATCGCCACCGGGTCGTACTCGTCGGACATCGCGACCGTCGACACCGGCAGCCCGTCCGGGACGGCCCCGATCGACTGCTGCATCATCACCCGCACGGAGTCCACCGCCTGCGGGCCCGTGTCGTACAGCTCCAGGCCGATCGCCAGGTACGGCGCGCCGAGCGCGGGCTGCACCCAGGCGCGGCGCAGCGCCCGGACGGCGGGGGTGCGGTGCGCGTTCTGCGTGAGCAGCGCGTAGAACTGCGGGATCTCGATGGTCGGTTCGGACAGCCGCAGCGGCCCGGCGGGCAGCCGGTCCAGTCCGCCGGCGATCCGGCGGAGATCCGCCCAGGGAATGCCGACGCCGCCGCCCGGGGCGTGCGGGTTGAGCCACAGGCCCCAGCGCTCGGGGTAGAGGGCCGACGCGATCTCCCAGCCGGTGACGACCTCGTGGGCACGGTTCCAGCCGCTGGCCGCCAGCTCCTGGGCGGAGGTGACGCAGGGGGCGTAACCCAGCCCGCCGACCTCCATGTTCCCGTACTGGGCGTCCGGTGATCCGGGCCGGCCGTGCCAGAGCAGCATCCAGACCTGCTCCTCGGCAAGGGCGCGCAGCAGGGCCTCATAGGCGTCGTACCGCCCGGGCGTCACCTGCCGCAGCATCTGCTCGACGGCTCCGGCCGCCGCTGCGCTGGCTCCCGCGCTCACCTGACTCCGCCCCTTCTTCCGGCCTGTCGGCACTGTGCGGGGCAGTCCCGCTCCCGCCCGGTCATCCAACCAGCTTACGGGCCGACGGTGGCCCGTCCCGGTGCACCACCGGGGGTACACCCGGGTCGCGTTCAGCGCTCCGCGGTGTGGAAGGGGCGCACGCGCTCCAGCATCCAGTGCCCCACGGGGTCGTTCGCGACGTCCAGGAGTACCAATTGCACCGGCCAGGGCACCGGAACCGCGCCCAGCGCACGCCCCAGGGCCTCCATCACCACGGTCCGGTCCTCCGGTTCGCAGCGGACGAGTTCGACGCCGACGAACAGCGCGGGCGCGTCGCCCTCGACGCTGGCGAGGGCGCGGCGGGCGGTGCGGACCAGCCCGGTGACGGCGAACTCGCCCGCGGCGGCGGCGAGGAAGTCGACGGGTTCGTCCTGCCAGTCGGGCTCGAAGAGCCGCACCCGGCCGCCCGAGGCGGGCCCGTCGAGCTCGGTCCGGCCGGTGCGGCAGAGCTCGGCGACGGCGGCGGGCGGCAGCGGAACCCCGACGGCCCCGCCCGGGTTGACGGCGATGCCGAGCTGCGGCGGGAGGCCGCGGGCGAACTCCCGGGCCGGCGCGACGGTGAACGAGACGTGCGAGCCGACGACCTGGAGGAACTGCTGCTCGGAGCTGAACACCGGGACGTACGCGGCGCCGTCGATCTCGACGGTGGGCAGGTCCAGGTCCCGGCTCTCCCGGCTGCCGCCGTTGGGCAGCGGCACCCAGACATGGCTGCGGCCGAGCGCCTCGACCAGCCGGGGCCCGGCGCCGGCCACGCCCACGGAGGCGGCGAGCGCCTCTTCGAGTGCATTGCCGGGGAATCCGCCGCCCGGGGTCGCCCCGTCGGGAAGCGAGGTATAGCTGTGCTGCTCCGTCATGCTCATCGGGCCCCACCACGTCTCGTCCGAACTGCACAGGAACCCTAGCGGTTGCGGGCCCCGGGAGCTCCCCTGGGGTGACCGGATTTCTGTCGGGACCCTCCAGGACGCGCCGGACCTTTCCGCCATTTGGCGCCGTCCCGCCCGCCGCGGGCGGCCGGATCCTCCGGACGGGGGCGCTCCGGAAGCGTCCGGGACCGCTCCGGAACCGTCCGGGACCGCTGCGGAAGCGTCGGCGCCGGTCAGTCGAACCCGATGCCGGAGAGCGTGGTCGCGGCCCGGCGGTCCAGCAGGACGGCCGAGGCGCAGCCGTCCGGCAGCCGCCCGGCCTCCAGCTCCCGCACCAGCCGCCCCACGGCGCGCCGGTGCCGGGCGAAGGCGTACCCGGAGACCCCGCGCCCGCGCGAGGCCTGCCCCTCCAGGGCGACCCGCGGCTCCACGTCGAGCAGCGCCAGGTGCAGGGAGCGGCCGCGCCGGCGCGCGTCGCGGGCCAGCCAGCGGCGCACCCAGGCGAGGCTGCCGCAGTCGTGCACCACGACGCTGTCGCCGGAGCGCAGCGCGCGGCGCAGCCCGGCGTAGTGCGCCAGGCGGACGAGGGGGCGGTAGACGGCGTACGGGAGCAGCGCGGGCATCCTGCGCTCCCAGCGGTCCCGGGTGTCCTGCGAGTCCACCCGGTGGACCCGGGCCCCTGCGTGCTCCGGGGCGCCGGCCGCCCGCCGGATCAGGGTGCTCTTGCCGCTGCCGGGCAGGCCGGAGACGACGAGCACGTCCCCGGCGGGGTAGCGCAGCGCGGCGGCCGGGCGCCCGCGCAGCTCCGTGGTGCCGGCCAGGCGGCCGGGGCGGACGACGCCCGGGGCGGCCGGGGCGGCCGGGCCCGTCTGGTGGGGCACCGCGCCGAGCCCGACCCCCGAGGCTGTCGCAAACGTTCCGTGGCTCTGCACCGTGATCGTCCTCCCAGGTCCGGTCACTGCGGCTGCCGCAGAGTTTCAAGAAAAGGTAATGCCATACAACCGCCTTATCCCCCGCCCGCAGGGTCCGAAAGTGTCACAGGCGTGCAATGATGTGCGCGCAAACTCCATACCGGCCGCTTGTAACCCGCGCGGGAGAGTCTCCGGACCGGCAGTGTGCCGGGCGCCGGAGCGCCGAAGGAGCAAGTCCTCCCTTGAATCTCTCAGGCCCCGTACCGCGCAGGCGAGGCACATCTGAAAAGCGGGCCGCCGTGGAGCGGTCCCACCCAAGGTGCAAGCTGTGACCCGCCTGCCGGGTCGTGGCGAACCTCTCAGGTTCCGATGACAGATGGGGAGGCTGTGTTGTTGTCGACAGAGCCTCGCCACCCTTGCTTGGGAGCCTGAACATGACCGATGCATCACGCCGTACCGCCCTCGATGCGCTGCACCGCGGGCTCGGCGCCACCATGACCGACTTCGCCGGCTGGGACATGCCGCTGCGCTACGGCAGTGAGCGCGACGAGCACCTGGCGGTGCGGACCCGCGCCGGACTCTTCGACCTCTCCCACATGGGTGAGATCACCCTGACCGGCCCGGAGGCCGGGGCGCTGCTGGACTACTCCCTGGTCGGCAATCTCTCCGCGCTCGCTCCCGGCCGCGCCCGCTACACCATGATCTGCGACGACCGGGGCGGCATCCTCGACGACCTGATCGTCTACCGGCTGGCCGACGAGGAGTTCATGGTCGTCGCCAACGCCTCGAACGCGCAGGTCGTACTGGACGCGCTGACCGAGCGCGCGGCCGGCTTCGAGGGGGCCGCGGTGCGGGACGACCGGGAGGCGTACGCCCTGCTGGCCGTCCAGGGCCCGGAGTCCCCCGGCATCCTGAAGTCGCTGACCGACGCCGACCTGGACGGGCTGAAGTACTACGCCGGTCTGCCCGGCACCGTGGCCGGCGTGTCCGCGCTGATCGCCCGGACCGGCTACACCGGCGAGGACGGCTTCGAGCTGTTCGTGGCGCCCGGTGACGCCGAGGCGCTGTGGCAGGCGCTGACGGAGGCGGGCAAGGACGCGGGCCTGGTGCCGTGCGGCCTGTCCTGCCGGGACACCCTGCGCCTGGAGGCGGGCATGCCGCTGTACGGGCACGAGCTGACCACGGACACCACCCCGTTCGACGCGGGGCTGGGCCGGGTCGTGAAGTTCGAGAAGACCACCAACGACGGCCGCTTCGTGGGCCGTGAGGCCCTTGAGGCCGCGGCGAAGCGGGCCGAGGAGGCCCCGCCGCGCAAGCTGGTCGGCCTGATCGCCGAGGGCCGCCGGGTGCCGCGCGCCGGGTACCCGGTGGTGGCCGCCGGCTCCGGCACCGTGATCGGCGAGGTCACCTCGGGCGCCCCCTCGCCCACCCTGGGCAAGCCCGTCGCCATCGCCTATGTGGACGCCGAGTACGCCGCGCCCGGCACCGAGGGGGTCGCGGTGGACATCCGCGGCAGCCACGAGCCGTACGAGGTCGTCGCCCTGCCGTTCTACAAGCGGCAGCGCTGACGTCTGCGCCGGCGGCGCGCCGACGTCGCGGCCTGTCCGCGCTCCCGACGGGCACCGTCACCGGCCGGTCACCCACCGCCGACCGGTTGTCGGGAATCTCTCGTCACCGCCGTCCCATCTGTCAAGACCCGGCACCACAGCACGCCCCCTCATCCAGGAGAATCAGGTCATGAGCAACCCCCAGCAGCTGCGCTACAGCAAGGAGCACGAGTGGCTCACCGTCGCCGAGGACGGTGTGTCGACCGTGGGCATCACCTCGCACGCCGCCGACGCGCTCGGTGACGTCGTCTACGTCCAGCTCCCGGAGGCCGGCGACACCGTCACCGCGGGCGAGTCCTGCGGTGAGCTGGAGTCGACCAAGTCGGTCAGCGATCTGTACTCCCCGGTCACCGGCGAGGTCACCGAGATCAACCAGGACGTCGTGGACGACCCCGCGCTGGTGAACTCCGCCCCCTTCGAGGGCGGCTGGCTGTTCAAGGTGAGGGTCGGTGACGAGCCGGCGGACCTGCTCTCCGCCGACGAGTACACCGCCTTCACCGGCAACTGATCCGCCCACCCGTCGCCCGATTGGGATCCTGATGTCGCTTCTCAACCAGTCCCTGCACGAGCTCGACCCGGACGTCGCCGCCGCCGTCGACGCCGAACTCGACCGCCAGCAGTCCACGCTCGAGATGATCGCCTCGGAGAACTTCGCTCCGGTCGCGGTCCTCGAGGCGCAGGGCTCGGTGCTGACCAACAAGTACGCCGAGGGCTACCCGGGCCGCCGTTACTACGGCGGCTGTGAGCACGTCGATGTGATCGAACAGCTCGCGATCGACCGCATCAAGGAGCTCTTCGGGGCCGAGCACGCGAACGTCCAGCCGCATTCCGGCGCCCAGGCGAACGCCGCGGCGATGTTCGCCCTGCTCTCCCCCGGTGACACCATCCTGGGTCTGAACCTCGCCCACGGCGGGCACCTGACCCACGGCATGAAGATCAACTTCTCCGGCAAGCTCTACAACGTGGCCGCCTACCACGTCGACGAGAAGACCAACCTGGTCGACATGGACGAGGTCGAGCGCCTCGCCAAGGAGCACCGGCCGAAGCTGATCGTCGCGGGCTGGTCCGCCTACCCGCGGCAGCTGGACTTCGCGGCGTTCCGGCGGATCGCCGACGAGGTCGGCGCGTACCTGATGGTCGACATGGCGCACTTCGCGGGCCTGGTGGCCGCGGGGCTGCACCCGAGCCCGGTGCCGCACGCCCACGTCGTGACCACCACCACCCACAAGACGCTGGGCGGCCCCCGCGGCGGCGTGATCCTGTGCACCGCCGACCTCGCCAAGAAGATCAACTCCGCGGTCTTCCCCGGTCAGCAGGGCGGCCCGCTGGAGCACGTCATCGCGGCGAAGGCGGTGTCCTTCAAGGTCGCGGCCTCCGAGGACTTCAAGGAGCGCCAGCAGCGCACGCTGGAGGGCTCCCGGATCCTCGCCGAGCGCCTGACCAAGGACGACGTCACCGAGGCCGGTGTCTCGGTGCTGTCCGGCGGCACCGACGTCCACCTCGTCCTGGTGGATCTGCGCAACTCCGAGCTGGACGGGCAGCAGGCGGAGGACCGCCTCCACGAGGTGGGCATCACCGTCAACCGCAACGCCATCCCGAACGACCCCCGGCCCCCGATGGTCACCTCGGGCCTGCGGATCGGCACCCCCGCGCTGGCCACCCGCGGCTTCACGGCGGAGGACTTCGCCGAGGTCGCGGACGTCATCGCCGAGGCGCTGAAGCCGTCCTACGACGCGGACGCACTGAAGGCCCGGGTCACGGCCCTGGCCGAGAAGCACCCGCTCTACCCCGGCCTGAAGAAGTAATCGGCCGGAGGCGGGGCACCCGCGTCCTGCACGCGGGTGCCCCGCCCCGCACCGCCAGTACCACGAGCACAGACAAGGGAGTCCGCCACCGTGGCCATCTCCGTCTTCGACCTTTTCTCCATCGGCATCGGCCCGTCCAGTTCCCACACGGTCGGCCCCATGCGCGCGGCCCGCATCTTCGTCGGGCGTCTGAAGAGGGACGGCCTCCTCGCGCAGACCGCCTCCGTCCGGGCCGAGCTGTTCGGCTCGCTCGGCGCCACCGGCCACGGCCACGGCACCCCCAAGGCCGTGCTGCTCGGCCTGGAGGGCCACTCCCCCCGCACCGTCGACGTCGAGAGCGCCGACGACGAGGTCGAGCGCATACGCGGCACCAAGCGGCTGCGCCTGCTCGGCGCCGAGATCGGCGAGGCGCACGAGATCGACTTCGACGAGTCCTCGCAGCTCGTCCTGCACCGCCGCCGCTCCCTGCCGTACCACGCCAACGGCATGACCCTCTCCGCCTACGACGAGTCCGGCGCACCGCTGCTGGAGAAGACGTACTACTCGGTGGGCGGCGGCTTCGTCGTCGACGAGGACGCCGTCGGCGAGGACCGGATCAAGCTCGACGACACGGTGCTGAAGTACCCGTTCCGCACCGGTGACGAGCTGCTGCGGATCTCCCAGGAGACCGGTCTGTCGATCTCGGCGGTGATGCTGGAGAACGAGAAGGCCTGGCGCACCGAGGAGGAGATCCGGGCGGGCCTGCTGGAGATCTGGCAGGTCATGCAGGCGTGCGTGACCCGCGGCATGACGCGGGAGGGCATCCTGCCGGGCGGCCTGAAGGTCCGCCGCCGGGCGGCGAACTCCGCCCGCCAGCTGCGCGCCGAGGGCGACGCCACGGCCCGTGCCATGGAGTGGATCACCCTCTACGCGATGGCCGTGAACGAGGAGAACGCGGCCGGCGGCCGGGTCGTCACCGCCCCCACCAACGGCGCGGCCGGCATCATCCCCGCGGTGCTGCACTACTACGCGAACTTCGTGCCGGGCGCCGACGAGGAGGGCATCATCCGCTTCCTCCTCGCCGCGGGCGCCATCGGCATGCTCTTCAAGGAGAACGCCTCCATCTCCGGCGCCGAGGTCGGCTGCCAGGGCGAGGTCGGCTCGGCCTGCTCGATGGCGGCCGGCGGCCTGGCGGAGGTCATGGGCGGCAGCACCGAGCAGGTGGAGAACGCCGCCGAGATCGGCATGGAGCACAACCTCGGCCTGACCTGCGACCCGGTGGGCGGTCTGGTGCAGATCCCGTGCATCGAGCGGAACGGCATGGCGGCGGTCAAGGCCGTCACGGCGGCCCGGATGGCGCTGCGCGGCGACGGCCGGCACCACGTCTCCCTCGACAAGGTCATCAAGACCATGAAGGACACGGGCGCGGACATGAAGGTCAAGTACAAGGAGACGGCGCGGGGCGGGCTCGCGGTGAACGTCATCGAGTGCTGAGGGAAGAGGCCCTGACCAGCGCGTTCTCAACACGACGTTCCGCCGATTCCGCCGGAAGGTTCGTCGGAGGGTCGGCAGACACGAAGGCCGCCCGGGATCCCGGGCGGCCTTCGGTCGAGGTCTGAACCCCGGCTCTGCGGCGTGCCCCCGGGATACGAGGGCCGCCATCCAAGGTCTGCGCCCGTCAGGATATCCGCAGGGTGCACTGTGCGGCAGGAAATCGCCGCAAACTGAGAGGCAAAGGGTGCACACTTCCGTAAGGTGGTGTGCATGACGGAGACCACGTACTCGATCGTGCAGGCCCGGGCCCAGCTCGGTGCCATCGCGCGCGAGGTCAGCGCCACCCGTGAACCGGTCGCCATCACCGACCACGGACAGACCGTCGCCATACTGGTCAGCCCCGCCGACGCCCTGGAGCTCCAGGAACTGCGCGCCCTGGCCGCCTACCGCGCCCGCCAGGCCGGCGGCGAGAACGCCGGCATCGGACACGCCGAGGCGTACCGCCGGGTCTTCGGCGGGGACGAGGCGTGAGCTACGAGGTCATCTGGGAGCCCGAGGCTCTTGCCCAGGCGGAGCGGTTAGCCAAGGACGATCCCGACGGAGTGCGGCACGTGTTCACCGCCGTCGACCGCCTCGCCCACGACCCCCGGCCCCGGGGCGCGTTCGGCAGCGCCGACCTGCTGCGCATCCACGTCGGCGCCTACCGCGTGATGTACGAGATCAGCGACCAGCAGGTCCGGATCAGCGTGATCCACCTCGGACGCCTCCGCTGATCCCGCAGCCATCTCCGTTCCGCTCGTTTGGTGCGAAGCGTCGTCGTAAAGGTGCGGGGCGCGAAGCATACTGACCGACAGGCGGGCGCCATTGCCGTCCGGCGCGGCGTCCGCTCACGGCAGGGGGCGGGAACAGGTGGAGGTATCGACGTAGGCGAGGCCGTCGTAGTCCTCGGCGGGCACTGTCGGGGGGTGGTGCAGTCGGTAGGTGAAGCGTGGCACGTTGGCGCCGAAGCTGCGATGCAGGTGCTGCTCGCCCAGCCAGTCCCGTACCTCGGCGGTGGCGGTCCGCGCGGCGCGCAGGTCGACAAGGTGGTCGCCCGGAACGGCCTGAGCGAGCTTGGCCTCCAGCGAGCCCGCTCCGGGTCTGCTGATCCGGAGCGGTACGGCGGGCCCGCCCGTCTTGCGGCCACGGCGGGCCCGGAACGCGCCCGCGCCGAAGAGCATGCCGAGGGAGTAGTAGGCGTCTCCGTAGCGCCGGGGCAGTACGTGCGCCAGGGTTGGTACATGTCCATGAAGCGCACCAATGTGTACGCCGACCCTGAGGACCTCGCCCTCATCAAGGAGGCAGCGCGGCGCCGCGGAATTCCCGAGGCAGAGATCATCCGCGAGGGTATTCACCTGGCCGCCATGGCGCACCGCGTCTGGGACGAGCCTTTGGCATGGCCGACCTTCGAACGCTGTGACGAGGAGCGGCCGCACCGCCGGCCGTCAGAGCTCTGACCTGCTGTTTCGATGAATCGGGCGGAGGTCGGGGCCCGGCCACTTCCCGAGGCCCTGCGGAATAGCAAGCGAGTTGAGCGGCTCCTCGACTGTGAAGTGCGGGCACGGCGCCCGGGTCGCCAAGATCTGACCACCCGTCCCGGACTCCGTGCCGGTCGGAAAGGCCCGCGCATCGTTGACGCCCCGCCGCGTCTCACGTCGTGAAGGGTGCGAAGCGCACCGAGGCGCTGTTGCCGCTCTCGTAGGTGACGTTCAGGTCGATGACGTGGGCCTCCGCGCCGGACCCGGGCGTCGGGGAGAACTGGGCACAGGCGTCTGCCTTGTGCTGGAGACAGGCGTCAGCGGTCGGCTTCGCGTCCGGGTAGGTCCGCTCCAGCCACGCCGTGAGATCGGCGCGGGGGATGCGGAAGCGGACGTCGTAGAACGTGTCGATGCCGCTCATCATCCGGCACCGGCTGTCGCGGGCGCCCGGAGGGAGGCCTTCGAGGCCGGCGAAGCGCATGCCTTCGGTGCACGGGACCTTCCGGGCGATGCGGTGGTCGAGGTCCTGGTCCACCTCTCGCACCGTGTCGACGACGTACCACGTGACGAGCGCGAGGACCGTGGCGGCCGCCCCCGCGATCCCGATCGCCACCGGGCGTCTTCTGGTCGGGCTCCGGCGCACCGGCGTCTCCTCTCTCCCGTGTCCCAGTGGGTCCCCCTGAGCCCCAGTGAGTCTCCCCGTGCCCCCGCGGATCTCCCCGTGTCAGTGGGTCTCCCCGTGCCCCCGCGGGCCGTTCGGGAGGTCAGACGCGGTGGCGTACGGGGCGGTTCACTGCGGGCGGGCGGTTCACTGCGGACGCCGAACGCGGTGCGCTCGGAGCTCGCCGAGCAGGGAGCGGGAGGCCGGCGCGCCGCCCCTCACCGCCGGTGGAGTTTGGCCAGTTCCGCGTTGAACTGGGCACCGGTGAGCAGGGCCAGGTGGGAGACCCACAGCCACACCAGGAAGATCACGATCCCGGCGAGGGAGCCGTACAGCCGGCTGTAGGTGCCGACGTTCGAGGTGTAGAGGGTGAAGCCCGCGGAGGCGATCAGCCACAGCACCACGGCGAGTGCGCCGCCCAGGGCGCGGCGCCGTACGCCGCGGGTCTCGGCCGGGCCGGTACGGAACAGCACCAGGACGAGTACCGCCACCAGGCACAGCAGCATCGGCCACTGCAGGGCGTTCCACGCCGCCGCGACCGCCACGCTGTCCAGGCCCAGGAAGGCGCCGAGCGGGCGGGCGGCCTCCCCGGTCAGGACCAGCACCAGCACGCTGGAGACCAGCAGGGCCAGCAGGAGCAGGGCGGTGAGCACGATGCGCGGCGCCCGCCGCCACACCGGGCGCTGGTCCTCCACACCGTGCATCGCGTGCAGCGCCCGCCGGAACACCGCCAGATAGCTGGAGGCGGACCACAGCGCGCCGATCGTGCCGACGACGATCAGCAGCCAGGCGGCGGAGCTCTGCGCCGCCATGCCCTCCAGGGTGCCGCGGATGACGGACCGGGACTCGGCCGGGACGAGGCCGGCGACGCTCCGGATCAGGTTCTCGGTCGCCGCGCTGTCCGTCGCGCCGATCACCGAGACGGTGACGAGCAGCGTGGGGAAGACCGCGAGCACCGCGTAGTAGGTGAGCGCGGCGGCCCAGTCGGTCGCGTCCTCGTTCCACACCGCCGCCGGGGTGCGGCGCAGCGCGGTCAGGCAGTCCTCGTAGCGGGGCAGGCCGACGGGGGACGGCGTGGCGCCGGCGGTCGGGTCACTGGGCACGGTGCGTCCCGTTCGGCGGTTGCCGATGATGTCCATGCTCGTGTCCTCACGTTCGTCCGCCTCATGGGCGCCCTGCCTGCCGTAGGTGCCCTGTCCGCCGCGCGGGCCCACGCCATCCGAGGCCCGGCAGGCCGTCATTCGCCGTCGCGTCCGTACCAGTCGAGGCAGACGACGAGGGCGTCGTCCTCCAGCGGGGTCTCCGAGCGGTAGGTGGCGAGGTCGCGCAGCACCGCCCGGGGCACCTGCGGCGGGGGCAGCAGCCGGCTGGAGATGAGGGACCGTGCCAGGGCCCGGTCGCCGTAGTGTTCCCCGGTGGCGGACAGGGTGTCATAGACGCCGTCGCTGCCGAACAGGAGGCGGTCGCCGGTGGTCACCCGGAAGCGCTCCACGGTGTAGTGACTGTCCCCGAACATGCCGAGCGGGAGCTGGGGCTCGAAGGTCAGACCGGTGACCACGCCGTCCCGCAGCCGCCACAGCCGCGGCGACCCGGCGTCCACCACCTGCACCTCGCCGGTGGCGAGGTCGAAGGCCAGCAGCAGCACCGACACGTGGACGGCACCCCGGTAGTGCCCGTACAGCGCCTGGTCGGCCAGTGCGGCCTGGTCGGCGATGCCGAGACCCGCCCGGCGGGCGTTGCGCAGCGCGTTGACGGCGACGTTGGTCAGCAGGGCGGCCTCGCTGCCCTCGCCCATGCCGTTGGTGACGGTGAGGGTCAGCACATCGGCGGAGGCGGACCAGTCGAAGTTGTCACCGAAGATCGCGTACGCGGGTTCCAGGTGGGCGCCGAGGGAGAACTCGGGGCGGGCGCAGGAGTGGCCGGGCAGCATTTGCCACTGCATCTCGGCGAGGGTGAGCCGGGTGGCGCGGCGCGCGAGCAGGTAGAGGTCGGTGTCGCGGTCGGCGACGAGGATCTCGTGGCCGAGGGCCTCGCAGAGGTGCCGCAGCTCCGGCAGCAGCGGGTGGACATCGGTCTCCCCGGGCAGGGACACCGAGAGCACTCCCAGCCGGTCGCCGCGGATGGTGACCGGGAGATGCACTGTCCGCGTCCCGGCCGTCTCCTCCGCGGTGACGAACGGCTCCTGGGCCCCGAAGGCGCGGCCCTGCGGGCTGTCGTGGACGGAGACCGGTTCGGCGTGGAACGGCTTGCGCTCCACGGCCTGCAGGGTGGTGAGGCCGTAGTCGGCGAGCCGGAGGGCCACGCCGGTGGCGCCGTACCTCTCCTGGAGCGCCGCGGCCGTCACGTCGATCAGCGTGTGGGGGGCGGCGGTGCGCAGCGCACGCTCGGCTGCGGCGATTCTGTCCACATCGTCCTGCTTCTCCAGGGATGGAAACCATCCGGGCGTCGGCGTGCGAGCCGCCGGCACGTCGTCGTCCGCCCGTGCGCTTGCCATCGTAGGAGGAGGATCCGGAACAGGCCCCTTCACCGCCGTGCGCCGGGCCGCGGCGTCCGGCCCGGCCCGGCCCGGCGCGGGGACCCGGCCACGGAACGCCGCCACCGCCGGGCCGGCGTCCTACTCCTCGACGAGCATCCGGGAGCGCAGCGAGTCCAGGGTCCGGCTCAGCAGGCGGGAGACGTGCATCTGGGAGATGCCGAGCTCGGCCCCGATGTCGGACTGGGTCATCTCCCGGCCGAAGCGCAGCTCCAGGATCTTCCGCTCCCGGCCGTCCAGCTGTTCGAGCAGCGGCTGGAGGGCGTGGAAGTTCTCCACGTTCTCCAGGGCGGGGTCGGTGTCGCCGATACGGTCGGCCAGCGGGGTGTCGTTGCCGCTGCCCTCCTCGGCGCCGCCGGGGATGTCCAGGGATCCGGCGACGTAGCCGTTGCTGGCGATCTGCCCCTCGACGACCTCCTCGGCGGTGAGCCCCATGTGCTCGGCCAGCTCCTCGGTCGTCGGGGAGCGGCCCATCCGGCTCGACAGGTCGTCGACGGCCTTGGCCAGGTCCAGACGGAATTCCTGGAGGCGGCGGGGGACGTGCACGGCCCAGGAGGTGTCCCGGAAGAACCGCTTGATCTCCCCCACGATGTACGGCACGGCGAAGGAGGTGAACTCGACCTCGCGGCTCAGATCGAACCGGTCGATGGCCTTGATCAGCCCGATCGTGCCGACCTGCACGATGTCCTCCATCGGCTCCGCCCGGTTGCGGAACCGGGAAGCGGCGAAGCGGACCAGCGACAGATTGAGCTCGATCAGGGTGTTGCGGGCGTACTGGTACTCGTGCGTCCCCTCCTCCAGCACCGTGAGCCGGTCGAAGAACAGCTTCGACATCGCGCGGGCGTCCTGCGGTGCCACCTTGGTGGGGTCGGTGACCAGGGGCAGTCCGACGTCGGGGGCCGCCGTCGGCGGTCCGGCCGCGCCGGCCCCGTCCATGTCGAATGCGTCGCGTGCGTCGGGGGCGGTGCCGGTGGGCGCGTTCAAGGCCATGGTGTTCATCAGTCTCTCCCGCATAGCAACTGTTGTCGTACGACACCATTGCCCCTGCCCGCCCCCCGGAGGGCCACACTCCACGATCCGGAGGAATTTGCCGCCGCCGGCCACTCCCCGCCATCCACGCTCTCCGCCACCTGCGCGAACGTCAGGCCCCGCAAGCGGGAACCAGCCCCTCCCGCCCCGCGGGCACCGCCGGAACCAACCCGGGGAAACTTTTGCATGGCGGCAACCATCGAGGGCACACGGCTGCTCGGAGAACGATGCACCGGCTGCTCGGAGGTTGATGAAGATGGTCCCCCTGCTCCTCGTACTGCTCCTCGCCCTGGTCCTCTTCGGCGCCGGATTCGCGCTCAAGGCCCTGTGGTGGATCGCCGTCATCGTGCTGGCGGTCTGGCTGCTGGGATTCGTCATCCGGCCCGCCGCCGGCGCGGGCGGCCGCAGGGGCCGGTGGTACCGCTGGTGAGGTGGGGTCCGGCGGGCCGTACCCCCTGACGACGCGCCGGACGGGAAGGGCAGTGGGGCCACCGGAACAGCCGGTGGCCCCACTGCTGTGCGCTCCTGCCGACCCGCATCTCTCCGCCGCTGTGAGCCCGGACCGCTGTGCCGGTCCGGGCCGGATCCCTGCATCGCTCAGCCGCTCCGGGTGAGATCACCGCAGCCCTCTGCCATGCCCCGGCGTCCGGGGCCACGCTCAGCGGTTGGGCAGCTTCACGACGGTGACGAAGAACGCGTCGATCTGCCGGATGGCGGCGATGAACTGGTCGAGGTCGACCGGCTTGGTGACATACGCGTTGGCGTGGAGCTTGTAGCTGCGCAGGATGTCCTCCTCGGCCGACGAGGTGGTGAGCACGACCACCGGGATGTGGCTGAGGTCGTCGTCGGACTTGATGCGCTCCAGCACCTGCCGGCCGTCGTACTTCGGCAGGTTGAGGTCGAGCAGGATCAGATCGGGGCTCGGGGCGTCGGCGTACTCGCCGCGCCGGTAGAGGAAGTCCAGGGCCTCCAGACCGTCGCGCACCACGTGCAGCGTGTTGCCGATCTTGTTGTCCTCGAAGGCCTCGCGGGTCATCAGCTCGTCGCCGGGGTCGTCCTCGACGAGGAGGACCTCGATGGGGTGGGCAGCGGTCATGCGGTTCCTTCCAGGGCGTTCGGGCCGGCCGGGACGGCGACGGCGGTGGAGTCCCCTCCAGTGTCCCCGGACGGCGCGGAGGCGAGGCCGGGCAGGGTGAAGCAGATCCGCGTCCCCACGTCCCGGCCGGTGTCGACCCAGATGCGTCCCCCGTGGTGCTCGACGATCTTCTTGCAGAGCGCCAGGCCGATGCCGGTGCCACCGTAGGTGTCCCGGCCGTGCAGCCGCTGGAAGATCACGAACACCTTGTCCGCGAACTCCTCAGGGATGCCGATCCCGTTGTCCTCGACGGTGAACCGCCAGTCGGACTCCGCCCCGCTCCCGCAGCTGATCCGCACCACCGGCGGGCGGTCCGGGTCGCGGAACTTGAGGGCGTTGCCCACGAGGTTCTGCCACAGCATGGCCAGCAGCATCGGGTCGCCGGTGATCCGCGGGAGCTCCGCCGGCCGCTCGACCTCGGCGCCCGACTCCTCGACCGAGGCGCCCAGGTTGGCCAGCGCCTTGTCCAGGGTCCTGCCGAGGTCGACCTCCTCGTCGGCGTCGTTCAGCCGGCCCACCCGGGAGAAGGTGAGCAGGTCGTTGATGAGCACCTGCATCCGCTTGGCGCCGTCCACGGCGAAGGCGATGTACTGCGTGCCCCGCTCGTCCAGCTGGTCGCCGTAGCGCTTGTCGATCAGCTGGCAGAACGAGGCGACCTTGCGGAGCGGCTCCTGGAGATCGTGCGAGGCGACGTAGGCGAACTGCTCCAGCTCGGCGTTGGACCGGCGCAGCTCCATCGTCTGCGCGTCCAGGTCCGCGGCCTGCTGCTCCAGCAGGTCCTGCTGGGTGCGGGAGGTGGCGAGCTCCGCGACGATCCGCTGGCGCATCTCCTCGACGACCTGGCCCACCTCGTGGATGTCCCGGGGCCCGTGCGCGGGGATGCGGTGCTCGAAGTCGCCGGCGGACACCCGGCGGGAGGCGGTGCGCAGCGCGCCCAGCGGCCCGGCGACGGCGATGTTCATCAGCACGGCCAGCGCCACCCCGGAGAGCAGGAACACGGCGAGCATGGCGGCCAGCGCGCCGTCGCGCACCGCTTCGGACCGCTCGACCTGGGCGCGGGTCTCCGCGCGCAGCTCGTCCAGATGGCGGTTCTGCTCGCTGAACCGGACGCGGACGCGGTCGAAGGACCGCTTGCTCCGCTCGATCCGGTCACGGTCCGGCTTCTCGTCCCCGCGGACCGCCGCGATCAGCGGCTCGGCCTGGTCACGGCGCCAGTCGCGGGCCGCCGCGAGGACCCCGTGGAGGTCCCGGGCCAGCCGGGGGTCGTCGCCCACCAGCGACTCGATCCGGCGGACCGCGGTCCGTTCCGTCGCCCGGCCGCGCTCGTACGGCAGCAGGAATTGCGGGTCCCGGCTGAGCAGATAGCCGCGGACGCCGGTCTCCTGGTCCACCAGCGCGGTCTGCAGACGGAGGGTGGACGCCCGGGCCGGGGAGATCCGGTCGACCAGCCGGTCGGTGGCCTCGCCGGTCCGGTTCAGCAGCGCCGCGCCGACGCCCGCGCAGGTCAGCACCAGCACGGCCATCGCCGCTATCAGGACGTGGATCCAGGACTGCACTGTGAGCCGCTGGTGGAAGCGGACCCTCGGGGCGCGGGCGGCGGGGCCCGCGGGAGCCGGTTCCTGCTCGGTCATCAGGTCTCGTTCCATTCGAGGTGCACGACGGCGACATCGTCCGCGAGGCCGCCGCCGGGGGCGGCGATCGTCTCGACGCCGGAGATCACGGCGTCGACGAAACGGGGTCCGGGCAGATGGGCATGGGTGCGGGCCAGAGCGGTCAGCCCGTCCTCACCGAGCCGGGCCGAGCCGGTCGCGGAGGTACGGCCCTCGAACAGCCCGTCGGTGAACAGCATCAGCGCGCCCTGCCCCGGCAGCCGGAGTTCCTCCTCCTGCCAGTCGGCCTGCCCAGGGATCAGCCCCAGCGCCGGCCCGCACTCGGGCTCCACGAGGTCGATCACCGGCTCGGAGCCGCGCGGCCCCGACATGCTGCGGAGCAGCAGTCCGGGGTGGCCCGCGCGCAGCACCCGGACCCGGCGCCGGTCCGGCTCCAGGGCGAGCGTGCTCACCGTGGCGAACAGCTCCGGGCCGGACCGCTCGGCGGTCAGGATGCGTTCCAGCTGGCGCAGCAGGTCGGGGCCGGTGACGCCGGTGAGTACCAGGGTGCGCCAGGCGATGCGCAGGCAGACCCCGAGCGCGGCCTCGTCCGGCCCGTGGCCGGAGACGTCGCCTATGACGGTGTGGACGACGCCGTCCCCCGACTCCACCACGTCGTAGAAGTCACCGCCGAGCAAGGCCTGCGCCCGGCCGGGCCGGTAGCGGGTGACCACCTCCACATCGGAGGTGTCCAGCAGCGGCGAGGGCAGCAGGCCGCGTTCCAGCCGGGCGTTCTCCTGTGCCCGGAGCCGTTCGGCCTGGAGGGCGGCCGCCGCCTGCTCGGCCTGCTTGCGCTGGATCGAGTAGCGGAGCGTCCGCCCGAACAGATCGGGTTCCACCCGCCCCTTGACCAGGTAGTCCTGGGCCCCGGCGGTCACCGCCGCCAGTCCCGCGCCCTCCTCGGCCAGCCCGGTCAGCACCACCACGGGGGTCCGGGGAGCCGCCTGGAGGACCCGGGCGAGACCGCCGAGCCCCTGGGCGTCGGGCAGATGGAGATCCAGCAGGACGCAGTGCGGCCCGCCCGCCGTGAGCGCCCGGCAGGCGTCCGCCACGGACTGGACCCACTGCAGCCGGGCCAGGACCCGGCTGTCCGCCAGCAGCTCCTCCACCAGCAGCGCGTCGCCCGGGTCGTCCTCGACCAGCAGCACCACCAGCTCGCCGGGATCCGCGTCCGGATCCGCGCCGGGCTCCTCGCCCGGCAGGCGGACGGTCAGCTCCGCCATGTCCATCTCCACCCCCACACTCCGTCGCGGGGTCTCCTTCCGCCGGAGCCCGTCGACCACCGTTCTCCGTCCCCGACAGGGCGTGCGCGCAGTGTTCTGCGGCGAGGCCGACCGAGGGGCAGTCCGTTGTCCGGGCGCAACGATATCCGGGAGGCCGCCGAGCGCGAGAGCCTTGGTTCCCGCCTCACGGTCTGCCATGCCAGTCGAGGCAGAGGACGAGGGCGTCGTCCTCGGGGCGGGGCGGCCGTGCGCAGTGGCCCGCGAGTTCCTGGAGCAGGGCCCGGGGGACCTGGGACGCGGGCAGCAGCCGGGTGCTCGTCACGGCCCGCGCGAGCGCCCGCTCGCTGTAGCGCTCGCCCGCGGGCGACGTCGCGTCGCACACCCCTTCGCTGACGCACAGCAGCCGGTCGCCGGGCAGCACCCGGGCGTACTGCGCCTGGTAGATGGTGTCCTCGAACATCCCCAGCGGCAGCTGCGCCTCGAACTCCAGCGGTTCCAGCGCGCCGTCGCGCAGCCGCCAGACGCGGGGCGATCCGGCGTCGACGACCTCGATCCGCCCGGTGGCCAGCTCGAACCGGAGCAGCAGCACCGACAGATGGGCCGCGCCGCGGTGCTGCCCGTAGACCGCCTGGTCCGCCAGGCACGCCTGGTCGACGAGGCCGAGCCCGGCCCGGCGGGCATTGCGCAGCGCGTTGACGGCGAGAGAGGTCAGCAGGGCCGCCTCGATGCCCTCCCCGGTGCCGTTGGCCACGGTCAGCGTGAGGTGGTCGGCGGAGGTCGACCAGTCGAAGGTGTCACCGAAGACGGCGTACGCGGGTTCGAGCTGCGCCCCGAGGTCGAACTCCGGCCGTGAGCACGCCTGACCCGGCAGCAGCTGCCAGTGCATCTCGGCGGCGAGGGTGAGCCGGTCGGCGCGGCGGGCCCGCAGATACAGATCGGTGTCGCGCGCGGCCACGACGATCTCCCGGCCGAGGATCTCGGAGATGTCGCCGAGTTCGCTCAGCACCTCCGGCGAGTACCGGGCCCCGGGCAGGGTGACCGACAGAATGCCCAGCCGGTCGCCGCGGACCGTCACCGGCAGATGGGCGGTGACGACGGGCGGGGTGCCGCCGGACGAGACCTGGGGCCGCTGGGCGCCGAAGGCCCGGCCGGGGGTACTGGCATGCACGAACATCGGTTCCGCGGCGGACGGGAGGACGTCGACCGGCCGGAGGGTGGTCGCCCCGTAGTCGGCCATGAGCAGGCTGACGGCGGTGGCCGCGTAGTGCTTCACCAGCGTGGCCCGGACCACGTCCGGAAGTTCGTGGGGGGCGGCACCGCGCAGGGCGCGCTCCACAGCCGCAAAGCTGTCCACCGTTCGACGATCGCTTTCTGCGTGAGCTGCTGTCCGAGAGGTCTGCAAAGGGGAGGCAAAGCGCGTAACGGCCCCTGGGGCTGACAAGCCCGATCCGGGGTGTCAAAGTTGAGCATGTGAATCCCGCACCATCCCCCCGACGAGCTCGCGATGCCGCTCACGCCGCCCGTGAGGTGATCGAGTTGCTCGAGGTCCTGTGGGAACGCGGCCGGGACGCGGTGTCGTCCACCCCCGTCTCCCCCTCGCAGCTCCGGGTGCTGTACATCCTGGACCGCGACGAGGGCATCAACCTCCGCACGCTCGGAGAAGTCCTGGGTTCGGCCCCGTCCTCGGTCAGCCGGCTGTGCGACCGCCTCCAGGCGCTCGGGTTCGTCGAGCGCGCCCCCAGCCCGGTGAGCCGGCGGGAGCTGGAGCTGTGGCTGACCGGCCGCGGCAAGTCGTACCTGCGTGACCTCCGGGCCCGGCGCGAGGAGGCACTGCTCGCCGTCATCGGTGACATGTCCCCCACCGCCCGGAAGGGCCTGGTCGAGGGGCTGACCGGCTTCCGCGCGGCGGTCGAGGACGCGGCACCCGGACACGGCGCCGGCGCACCGGGCAGGGACGCGCAGTCGGCCTGACCGCCGCGTCCGGTGCCTCGGTCCGCCCACCGGTCCGCGCTGCCCGCCACCGCCTGCACCTCCCCTTCGTCTCTCGGCCCGCACCCTCCCCCGGCGCGGGGTGCGGGCACGTCGGAGCGACGCGGTCCCGCCGGAGCAAGATTGTTGCCTCATGGACACAGTTGTCAAATGGAAAGAGTTTGCCGCCGTGCGGCCGCGGACCGGCGACGGCAACGCCGTGACCGGCCACGGGACCCCGTCCCGGGCAGCGCCCCGCCCGCTCCGGTAGCGGGCCCTCCGGCCGGGTGCCAGGGTGGTGATGCTGGGTGATCGGCGTCAGGAGAGGTCCATGACTGATACGGAGGTCGTCGTCGAGCGGCGGATCGCGGCGCCCGTCGACCGGGTCTGGGACGCGCTGACCGACCTGGAGTCGGCCCCGCGCATCCTCAGCGGTGTGGAACGGGTCGAGGTGCTCACCCCGGGGCCGTTCGCCGAGGGCACCCGGTGGCGCGAGACCCGGCGGATGCTCGGCAGGGAAGCCACCGAGGAGATGTACGTCACGGCGTGCGAGAAGCCGGGGAGCTTCGTCGTCGAGGCCGACTCGCGCGGCGCCCACTACACGTCCGCGTTCGAGCTGAGCCGGGAGGGCGCGGACGCCACGACGGTGCGCATGACCTTCACGGCCCGTCCGCCGGGCGGCTTCGCCGGGGTACTGACCAAGCTCTTCGGCGGGCTCGGCGCCAAGTCGGTGAGCCAGTCGATCGAGAAGGACCTCGCGGAGGTCGCCGCGTCGGTGGAGCGGCCCGAGCCGGAGCCCGAGACAGGGACCGCGCCTGGGCCCGAGGCCTGAGCGGGGCGGTTCCCGGGACGGGCGGGTCCGGCCTGTCGGCAGCTTCCGACCCGGCCCCGGCGGAACGGATCCGGCTTCGCGGCGCAGCGGAAACCTGCGGGCGGGGCACCACCGGGCAACCGGAGAGCGGGGCGGTGTCGGTGCGGGCGCCTAGGCTCCGCAGCATGAACTACGCAGAACTGCGCGAACTGCGGACCGCGCTGAGTTCGGCCGGCGACATCGCGTTCGCCCTGGAGGCCGACCCGTCCGGGGACCAGGCGGCCGCCCTCGTCGACGCACTGCGCCGGGCGCTCGCCGCGGCCGGCGCGCTGTCCGGCGAACACGGCGCCACGGGCTGCTCCCAGCACCCCCGCGGCGCGGTGGACCCGCTGTACGGGGACCCGGAGGACCCGCTGCCGCCCGGCTACGGCAAGTGCCTGCTGTGCAACGACCGCCGACGGCGGGCCGGCACCCAGCGGCACGGCCGCCCTTGAGGACCTCTGAGGACGAGGGGCGGCGCGGCACTCGCCGGCGCCGCCCCGTCCGAGGTCAGTGCTGCTGGGTCGACCAGAACTCGTCGAACGAGAGCAGGCCGTCACCGTCGCCGTCGGCGCTGTTGATCACGGCCTGGGCCACGGTCTCGGTGACGAAGGGGTCGCCGAGCTGAGCCATCACGCTCTTGTACTCGGTGGCCGAGATCAGGCCGTCCTTGTTCACGTCGTACCGGTCGAACGCGCGCCGCGCCTCGTCGATGTCCGCCACTGGTCCACCCCTTCGGTGTCTTCTTGCTGACGCGCACAGATTATCCGCTCCCCGTTCCGGTTCCCGGGGGGCGGCCGCCGGATCACCGACCTTCCGGGAGCCACCACGATGTCCGAGACCTTCCGGGAGTTGCCACGATGACCGAGACCTTCGGGGAGTTACTGGCCGCCGCCGCCCGCGGCGAGTTCCCGCCGTCCGACGGTTCGGCGACGGTCCTGCCGCAGCCGAACGAACGGGACGCGGGCGTCCTCTCCCTCAGCGCGCACGCCGTGATCTTCACGGACGAGGAGCCGGAGTGGATCCGCGAGACGCTCGCAGCGGCACCGGGCGACCCCCTGGCCGCCGCACTGAGTCCGTTCTTCCTCACCGCGCTCACCACCCGCACCGGCCGCCTGGCCGGCAACACCGATCTGCTCACCGTCGCCGGCCCGCTGTCCGGCGAACCGCCCCTGCCGCTCACCCGGATCGAGGACCGGGAACACCCCCGGGTGGTCCGCGCCCTGGCCTTCCGGGACGACGTACGCGTCTGGTCGGCCGAAGGCGGCATGCTGGTGCTGGGCCGGGGAGTCGCCGGACGGTGGGAGGCGGCGATCGAGGTGGATCCCGCCGCCCGCGGCAGGGGCCTGGGCCGGGCTCTCGCCCTGGCCGCCCGTCATCTGGTGCCGGAGGGCGGCCCGCTCTGGGCCCAGCAGGCACCCGGCAACGCCACGAGCGTCCGGGCGTTCCAGGCGGCCGGGTACCGGCCGGTCGGTGCCGAGGCACTGCTGGCCCCCGCCTGACGGCAGCCGACGAAGGGCCGGGACGTCAGCGGAAGATGCCCGTGTGCCCGAGCGAGTACCTGCCCGGCTGGGGATAGACAGCCAGGCCGTGCGGGCCGCCGCCGACCGGGATGCGCGCCCGCTGCTTCCCGGTGCGGGTGTCGATCGCGTACACCTCGGAGTCGTACCGGCCGGACAGCCACAGCACCTTGCCGTCGGCCGAGACGCCGCCCATGTCGGGGCTGCCGCCGTCCGGCAGCCGCCACTTCTTCGTCAGCCTGCGGGAGGGGAAGTCGTAGAGCGAGACGGTGCCCTCGCCGCGGTTGGAGATGTACATCGTCCGGGAGTCCCGGCTGACGTACAGCCCGTGCGCGCCCTTGCCGGTGGGCAGCAGCTTCGGGGTGGTGAACCGGTCACCGTCGAGGATCCAGACGCCGTGCGCCATCATGTCCGCGATGAACCAGGTCCGCCCGTCGGGGGAGATCTTGACGTCCTGGGGCATCGCGCCCCGGAAGGGCAGCCGCTGCTGTCCGATCACCTTCATCCGCTCGGTGTCGACCTTGAGGAGTTCCCCGGAGAACTCGCAGGAGACGACGAAGTACCGGCCGTCGGCGGAGAAGTCGGCGTGGTTCACGCCGTAGCAGGAGACCGGCACCTTCTTTTTGACGGCCATGGTGTGCGGGTCGCGGAAGACCAGCTCCCGGTCGAGGGAGGCCATCACCACCGCGTACCGGCCGTTGGGCGTGAAGTAGAGGTTGTACGGGTCGTGCACGTCGACGGGCTTGCCCGCCCTGCCGGTGGCCGGGTCGATCGGGGTCAGGGTGTGGCCGCGGTTGTTGTTCACCCAGAGCGTCTTCAGATCCCAGGACGGCACCACGTGCTGCGGCTGGACCCCGACCTTCAGGGTGTCGACCACCTTGTAGGTCTTGGGGTCGATGACCGACACGGTGCCGGAGTTGGTGTTCGGCACGTAGACCCGGGACGGGAAGTCCTTCACCACCGGGGAGAGCCGGCCGGGCCGGTCGGCGGCGTAGACGTCCCGCGGGTCGAGCAGCGGCGGCATGCCGGGCAGCCCGGTCGCCGCGGCACGGGCGGCCCGGGCGGAACCGCCGGGGGACGGGGAGCGGGTGCCGTCGACGGCGGTGCGGCTGCCGGCGGAGCCGGTCGAGCAGCCGGCGGCGGCGAGAGCCGCGGCGGCGAGCAGCAGGGTGGCACGGACGAAGCGGGATCTCACGCGGCCCATTGAAGGCCAGCCGGTGCACCATGACCGCTATTGACCGGAATGAGAGGCCATGCGTGTCATCGTCACACAGAGTAGCCACGATCAAGGAATCGTATGGCTGTTACACCATTCTCCGACGTTTGCGAGGCTGACGGCGCGAGTGACCTTTGATCGTTGAAGTTTCTATCGCTCATATGGGTCAATACCGGGATATGAACCTTTGGCTGGCGGCACCCCGTCTGCCATAGTCATCAGCGACGCGCCACCCCATTGACCCGGGCACGGTCGTCCTGCTCCGCCGTGGATCACACCCCCTCGCTCCCGGCGGAGAACGAAGAGGCTCCCGCCGCTGTCGCACGACGACGCACCGGGGGCCTCTTCGCCTTTCGGGGCGGAGCGGCGATGGACGGCGATTCCGAACCGGGCGGCCCCGAACCGGGCGGCTCCGGCGCGGCGCGGCCGGGGCGGAACCGGCGGGCCCGGCAGCGCCCCGGCGTGCGAGGCGCGAGAAGCCCGGGGACGGGAGCCCGGCGGCCGGACTCGAGCGGCCGGGCTCAGCGGTCGCAGCTCAGCGGTCGGTGACCCGCATCTCGAACCAGGTCGTCTTGCCCCGGGGCAGCAGGTCGACGCCCCACCGGTCGGAGAGCTTGTCCACCAGGAACAGCCCGCGGCCACTGGTGTCCATCTCGCGCACCGGCATCAGGCAGGGCAGCCCCCGCGAGGGGTCGCGCACCTCGATCCGGATCCAGCCGCGGCGGCGCAGCATCCGCAGCCCGAAGGTGCGGGCGCCGGTGTGCCGTACGGCGTTGCCGACGAGTTCGGAGACCAGCAGCACGGCGTGCTCGGCGAGCTGGGCGGAGAGTGCCCAGTGCCGCAGCACGACCGCCTGGGTCAGCCGGCGCGCGGTGGCCGCGGATTCGGGGAGGGACGGCAGCCGCACCTCGTCGACCGTCGGATCGCCGACCGTTTCGAGGGCCTGCATCGCCCGCTCGTCCGCCACGGACGGCACCCACCGCGCCGCGGTGGTGCCGGTGCGCCGCCGCGGCTGTTCCACTCCCTCGAGGCCCGCCATGCCCTCCATCATGGCCGCCCGGAAGGGATCACGGGGCGGAACCAGGGGATTACTTTGAGTGGATCACGTGCCCGCGCACACCGCCCGGGGCATGTGCCAGCGGCAGGAACGACCCCTTGGATCCGGCTCGACCTGCGCTGACACCCTGCACGCAGTCGATCGCTGTGCGTTCCGGGCCGGATATGCCTTAAGGCTGATTTAAGACGCGGCCGGTCCCCCGGACGGGTTCCGAGCCGGAGGCGCCACGGGGTGGCGCTACCGCCGCGGGGGACCAACACACCGGACATCAGCGGAACTTGGCCTTGCCCGGACCCTCTTCCACGAAGCTGCGCATACCGGTCTCCCGGTCCTCGGTGGCGAACAGGCCCGCGAACCAGTTCCGTTCGACGGCGAGACCGGAGTCGATGTCCGTCTCCAGCCCGACGTCGACCGACTCCTTCGCGGCCCGCAGCGCGATGGCCGGGCCCTGGGCGAGCTTCGCGGCCCAGGCGTGCGCCTGCTCGTACACCTCACCGGCCGGGACGACCCGGTCGACCAGTCCGATGGCCAGCGCCTCGTCCGCCTTCACCTGACGGCCCGTGAAGATCAGGTCCTTGGCGCGGGACGGGCCGACGAGCCGGGACAGCCGCTGGGTGCCGCCCGCGCCCGGGATCAGCCCGAGCAGGATCTCCGGCTGGCCGAGCTTGGCGTTCTCCCCGGCGATGCGGATGTCGGCGCAGAGCGCCAGTTCGCAGCCGCCGCCGAGCGCGTACCCGGTGACGGCGGCGACCACCGGCTTGGGGATCCGGGCGACGGCCGTGAAGGAGTCCTGCAGGGCGCGGGACCGGGCCACCATGGCCGGGTGGTCCATGGCCTGCATCTCCTTGATGTCCGCGCCGGCCGCGAACACCTTCTCCCCGCCCCAGAGGATCACCGCGCGGACGTCGTCCCGCCGGGTCGCCTCCTCGGCGAGCTCCTTGAGCCGGTCCTGGGTGGCGATGTCCAGTGCGTTCATCGGCGGGCGGTCGAGCCGGATGGTGCCGACGCCGTCGGCGACCTCAAGATGCACAGTCATGCCCGCAGGTTAACGGCCGGGCGCCGAGGGGTCTCCCCCCGGAAGGGGGCGGACGCCGACGGGCCCGGTGCCGCCGTCGACCGGCGGCACCGGGCCCGTCAGGGGAGTTCGGGCGCCCAGGGGTTCTCGCACGGTGCCCGCCAGGGTCACGTGGCCCGGCACCGCGCCTCGCACGGCACCGGACCAGGCGACCTCATCGGACGCTCGTCGCGCAAGGACCCCTTACTGCGGCGCCTTCCACTCGTCCCAGTCCATGTTCCAGCCGTTGAGGCCGTTGTCCGGGGCGATCTTCTTGTCGTTCGAGTTCTTCACGACCACCACGTCGCCGAGGATCGACTTGTTGAAGAACCAGGCGGCCGGGGTCCCGTTGTCGCCACCGCCCCGGATGTCGGAGAGACCGACGCAGCCGTGGCTCGCGTTGACGCTGCCGAACACCGACGACCCGGCCCAGTAGTTGCCGTGGAGGAAGGTTCCGGAGTTGCTGAGCCGCATCGCGTGCGGCACGTCCTTGATGTCGTACTCACCGCCGAAGCCGACCGTGTCCCCGTTCATCCGGGTCACCTCGTGCTTCTCACTGATCACCATCGCGCCGTTGTACGTGGTGGTCGCCGGGGCGCCCGCGGTGATCGGGATCGTCTTGATCACCTTGCCGTCGCGCTCGACGGTCATCGTCTTCTTCTCGGCGTCGACGGTGCTCACCTGGCTGCGGCCGATGGTGAACTTCACCTTCTTCACCTGCTTGCCGTAGACCCCCGGCCGGCCCTCGACCCCGTCGAGGTTCAGGCTCAGCGTCACCTCGGTGCCGGGCTTCCAGTACTTCTCCGGACGGAGGTCCAGCCGGTCGTTGCCGAACCAGTGGCCCTCGACGGGCACCGCCGGCGAGGTCTTCACCTCGACGGCCCGCTCGACGGCGGCCGGATCGGTGATGCCCCGGCTGAACCGGATGGAGACCGGCATGCCCACGCCGACCTCGGCGCCGTCCTCCGGCGTGAAGTGGCCGACGAAAGTGTTCTTCGGCACCAGCGTGGTGAAGCTGGAGTGCTCGGCGGACTGCCGTCCCTCGGAGTCCTCGGCGACCGCGTCCACGGTGTACTCGGTCGACGCGGCCAGGTGCCCGCTGGGCTTCCAGAGCTTCCCGCCCTCGGTGACCTTCCCGGCGATCCGATTCCCCTTGGAGTCCCGGACCTTGACCGAGCTGAGCCGGCCCTTCTCGGCGGTGACCTCGAGACCGTCGCTGGTCTCCACGTCCTTGGCGCCGTCCTTGGGGGCGATGCCGACCACGGCCTCGGACCGCTTCGAGCCGTCGCCACCGCCCTTGCCCTCGTCCGCCCCGGCGTCCGGGCCGCACCCGGTCACGGCCAGCAGAAAGGCCCCGCTCACCACCGCGAGCAGGGCCCTGGCCCCCTGCCGACTCCGCCGAACGCCCGGCGCCCCCGATATCGGCTGCACGTTCACTTGTTCTCCCCTCGCACGGGCCCCGGTACGGCCCGCCACGCTTCCCCCGCACGCGCAAAACGGCGCGCACGCTGCTAGATAACCACACCGCCGTGGAAGAGAAATCCCCGTGAAGGTCACGGATCAGTCCCAAGTCGGCCGGGCGTCCGGCGGATGCGCGGGGGTACCCGTGTGCGGCGGTGCGGGGCTTCGCAGGGAGAGACGGCGGGAAGGCGGACTCCGTTCCGTGCGGGGCGGTTTCGGCAGTGGATAGCGGTACGGGCGGTTGTTCCGGCGCGGAAATCTCAGCGCCGGACGTCTGAGCGCGCGGCGTCTCAGCGCCGGACGCCTCAGCGCCGGACGTCTCAGTGCCCGGCCCCCTCAGCGCCCGGCCCTCTCAGCGCCTGGCACCCTCAGCGCAGGGCTCCTCCGTACAGAACGTCTCAGCACAGGACGCCTCAGCACAGGACGTCTCAGCGCAGGGCCGAGCCCGCCCGCCACTGCTGCCAGGGCATGTTCCAGCCGCCGAGCCCGTTGTCCGGGGCGACCGTGCGGTCGGCGCTGCGCACCACTTCCACGACGTCGCCGGTCAGTGAGCTCTCGTAGAACCAGCGGGCGGGCGTCGGGGCGCCGCCGCCCCGCACATCGCGCAGCGAGATGCAGCCGTGGCTGGTGTTGGCGACGCCGAACGTGCTGGGCGGGGCCCAGTAGTTGCCGTGCAGGAAGGTCCCCGAGGCGGTCAGCCGCATGGCGTGCGGCACGTCCTCGATGTCGTACTCGCCGCCGAAGCCGACCGTGTCCCCGTTCATCCGGGTCACCTCGCGCCGTTCCATGATCACCATCCTCCCGTTGTAGGTCGGGCTGGCCGGTTCGCCGGCGGTGGCCGGCAGCGTCGCGGCCCGCCGGCCGTCGCGCCACACGGTGAGCGTGTGCGCCGCCGCGTCCAGTCGGCTGACCTGACTGCGGGCCACGGTGAACCGCACCGTCTTGTGCTGCACGCCGAACACCCCCGGCGCGCCCTGCACATCCCGCAGCCGCAGCCGGACGGAGACCTCGGTGCCGGGCCTCCAGTACGCGCGCGGCCGGAAGTCCAGCCGCCGGCCGCCGAACCAGTGCGCCGCGACGGCGACCGGGGGCCGCGCGGTCACCCGGATCCCGCGTTCGACCGCCGCGCGGCGGGTGACGGGCCGGTTGAACTCGAACGAGACGATCATGCCGGTGCCGACGAGGGAACGGTGCTCCGGCCGGAAGTAGCCGATGAACCGGTGCCGGGGCACGAACGTGGTGAAGGTGGTGTGCCGGGCGGTGCGGCGGCCGTGCCGGTCGACCGCCACCGCGTCCACGGTGTACCGGCCGCGCAGCCGGAACGGGCCGGCCAACGGGTGCCAGCGGCGGCCGTCCCCGCTGATGCGTCCGGCGACGGGCCGGTCCCGGGCGTCCCCCGTCCGGACCACCCGGACCCGCTCCAGCCGGCCGCCGGACACCGTGACCCGCACCGGCGACCGGGGCCGGACTCCCCGGGCGCCGTCCAGCGGCGTGACGGCGATGACGGGGCGGTCCGCGGCCGGCGGCCGTTCCCGCAGGGCGGTGCCCGACTGGCCGCACGCGGCCGCCGCCACCAGCAGGGCGGCCGTGGCGAGCCCCACAGCCGCGCGCCGTAGGCGCCTCGCAACCTTTTTCACGCGGAGCCCAACGATCGCACCCCCGTGAGGGAAACGAACGCGAGGCCGGACGCCGGTGTGAGGGCGGGCGCCCGAGCGGGCAGAACAGGGGGAAGGACCAGCAGGGTCGGGCCGCGGCCGGGACGCCGCGGGCCCGGCCCGGTCATGAGCCGCGGGAGGCTGCCACGTGTCGAGCGCACCCGAACAGGCGGACGTGCGGGACGGGGTTCCCGCGGCGGCGGACGGACCGTCCCCGGGCTCACCATCGGCGCAGGCCGAGGCCTCCGCGCCGCCCGGAACGGCCACGGCGCCGCCGGCCGTCCGGCCGGGCAGCCCGCAGCCGCTCGGCGCCCGGTTCCGGGTCGCCGCCGACGGGACGGCCGGGACCAACTTCGCCCTGTGGGCGCGCGGCGCGGAGGCGGTGGAGGTCTGCCTGTTCGACGCCGACGGCACCGAGACCCGCCGCCCGCTGGGCGAGCTGACCCACGAGATCTGGCACGGCTTCGTACCCGGCGTGCGCCCCGGGCAGCGGTACGGCTTCCGGGTGCACGGCCGCTGGGACCCGTGGACCGGCGCCCGGTGGAACCCCGCCAAGCTGCTGCTGGACCCGTACGCCCGCGCCGTGGACGGGGAGTTCACCGGCCCCGGGGGCGGCGGGCCGCTGCCCCCGGAGGTCTACGGGCACGTGCGGGACTGGCCGCAGCAGCACGTCGCGGACACCGTCCGGGACGACCGGGACTCGGCGCCGTTCGTCCCCAAGTCCGTCGTGGTCCATGACGACGACGACTGGTCCGACGACCGCCGGCCCAAGACGCCGTGGGCCGACTCGGTCATCTACGAGCTGCATGTGCGCGGCTTCACCATGCGCCACCCGGGGGTGCCGGAGCGGCTGCGCGGCACCTACGCGGGGCTGGGGCACCCGGCGGCCGTCGGGCATCTCACCCGGCTCGGGGTGACGGCCGTGGAGCTCCTGCCGGTGCATCAGTTCGCGCACGAGGACCACCTGCTGCGGCGGGGCCTGCGCAACTACTGGGGCTACAACTCCGTCGGCTACTTCGCGCCGCACGGCGCGTACTCCGCGTCCGGGACCCGCGGCCAGCAGGTGGGCGAGTTCAAGAGGATGGTGCGGGCGCTGCACGCCGCCGGCATCGAGGTGATCCTCGACGTGGTCTACAACCACACGGCCGAGGCGGGCGAACTGGGGCCGATGTTCTCGCTGCGCGGCATCGACAACCGCGGCTACTACCGGTTGCAGCAGGACCCCCGGCGCTACGCCGACTACACCGGGTGCGGCAACACCCTCCAGGTCGTCCAGCCCCCCGTGCTGCGGCTGATCACCGACTCGCTGCGCTACTGGGTGACGGAGATGGGCGTCGACGGCTTCCGCTTCGACCTGGCCTCGGCCCTCGCCCGCGCCATGCACGACGTCGACATGCTCTCCCCCTTTCTCGCGGTGATCGCCCAGGACCCGGTGCTGCGCCGGGTGAAGCTGATCGCGGAGCCGTGGGACGTCGGTTCCGGCGGGTACCAGGTCGGGGCCTTCCCTCCGCTGTGGACCGAGTGGAACGACCGGTACCGGGACGCGGTGCGCGACTTCTGGCGCGGCGCGCTGCCGGACGTCCGGGACCTCGGCTACCGGCTCTCCGGCTCCAGCGACCTCTACGCCTGGGGCGGCCGGCGCCCGCAGGCCTCCGTCAACTTCGTCACCGCCCACGACGGCTTCACCCTGCGCGACCTGGTGTCCTACGAGCGCAAGCACAACGAGGCGAACGGCGAGGGCAACCGCGACGGCACCGACGACAACCGGTCCTGGAACTGCGGCGCCGAGGGCCCCACGGACGACCCGGCGGTCCTGGCGCTCCGCCGCCGCCAGCTGCGCAGCCTGCTCACCACCCTGCTGCTGTCCACCGGGGTGCCGATGCTGGTCGCGGGCGACGAACTCGGCCGCACCCAGGGCGGCAACAACAACGCGTACTGCCAGGACAACGAGACCGGCTGGGTCGACTGGTCGCTGCTGGACGATCCCGGCTGGCGGGCCCTGACCCAGCTGACCTCGCGGCTGATCGCCCTGCGCCACGCCCATCCGGTGCTGCGCCGCGGGGCGTTCTTCTCCGGCCGCGCGCAGGGGCCGGGCGGGCTGCGGGACCTGGCCTGGTTCACCGCGGAGGGGCGGGAGATGACCGAGGCCGACTGGTACGCCCCGACCGCGACGCTCGGGATGTACCTCTCGGGGCGGGACCTGCCGCAGCGCGACGAGCAGGGCCGGCCGCTGACCGACGACAGCTTCCTGGCCGTGCTGCACGCCGACCCCGAGCCCGGCCGTTTCGTGCTGCCGGGCGGACCCTGGGCCTCGGGGTACGAACTGCTGGTGGACACCGCGCGGGAGGACCAGAGCCGGGCGCCGGGCACCCGGCACGCCGCCGGCTCACCGTTCCTGCTGCCGGCCCGCGCGGCGGTGCTGTTCCGGGCGGTCGGCCACCCGGTGGAGACTCGCCCGGACCGGCCGAAAACCGGATGAGGGGTGTCAGTGGCCGGCCGTAGTCTCGCCGGTGATGACTGCCAACCGCGCCGACGGCTCCGCGCCGGACGCCCCGTCCGGCAACGCCGGTGATTCCGCTGTCGATTCCACTCCCGATTCCGCCTCCGCCGGCGGCCAGCGCTCCGCCGTGCGGTCGCTGTTACGGCTGTGGCCCTTCGTGCGGCCGGTGCGGGTACGGCTGTGCACGGCGGCCCTCGTGGCCGTGCTGGCCTCCTGCACCGGGCTGGTCATCCCGCTGGTGCTGAAGTGGATCGTGGACGGCCCGGTGGCCGGCCGGGACCCGGGCGGGGTGTGGCTCGGCGGCGCGTACCTGCTGCTGCTCGGGGTGGCGGAGGCCGGGCTCTTCGGGCTGCGGCGGTGGCTGGTGGCGCGCCCGCTCGCCGGGGTCGAGGCGTCGATGCGGGAGGCCCTGTACCGGCATCTCCAGCGGCTGCCGGTGTCCTTCCACGACCGCTGGGCCTCGGGCCAGCTGCTCTCCCGCGCCACCACGGATCTGCAGCTGCTGCGGATGTTCCTGGCCTTCCCGCTGACCTTTCTGCTGGTCAACGCCAGCACGATCCTGGTGGGGTTCGCGATTCTGCTCGGTCAGGAGTGGACGCTCGGACTGGTGCTGCTCGCCCCGGTCCTGCCGCTGCTGATCCTGTGCTCCTGGTTCGAGGCGCGCTACTCGGTGGCGGCGCGCACCGCCCAGGACCAGGTCGGGGACCTGACGACCGTCGTCGAGGAGGGTGTGCTCGGCATCCGGGTGATCAAGGGATTCGGCCGGCACCGGAGCCAGGCCCGGGCCTTCCGGTCGCTGTCCGGGCGGCTGCGGGGGACGGAGCTGCACAAGGCCCGGCTGCTCGCGTCGCTGTGGGCGCTGATCCTGACGCTGCCCGAGATCGCGATCGCCGCCACGCTCGTCCTGGGGACGGTGCGGGTGGCGGACGGCGCCCTGTCGGCCGGCACCCTGGTGGCCTTTCTGTCCACGGCGCTCGCCCTGCGCTGGCCGGTGGAGTCGACGGGGTTCCTGATCGCGATGAGCCAGGAGGCGGCGACGGCCACCCAGCGGTACTTCGAGATCATGGACGCCCCGGAGCAGGCGGACCGGGCCCCGGCCGCTACTCCGTCCCCCTCCCCCGGGCCCGCGCCCGCCCCGGTGGGCGCGCCCGGCGGCCCGGAGGACGGACTGCGTTTCCGGGGCGTGGTGTTCCGCTATCCCGACGCCCCCTCCGACGGACCGCCCACGCTCGACGGGGTCGACCTGCACATCCGGCACGGCGAGACGATGGCCCTGGTCGGCGGCACCGGATCCGGAAAGACGACGCTCACCGCCCTGGTGCCGCGCCTCCACGAGCCGACGGCCGGGCGGATCACCCTCGACGGGGAGGACATCTCCGGGATGCCGCGGGCCCGGCTGCGCGAGCTGGTGTCGGTCGCCTTCGAGGAACCCACCCTCTTCTCCGCGACCGCGGGCGAGAACGTGGCCATGGGCGCGGCGGCCGTGGACGAGCAGGAGCTGCTGCGGGCTTTGGAGATCTCCCAGGCGGCGTTCGTGCACGACCTTCCGCAGGGCGTGCACACCCAGGTCGGGGAACAGGGCCTGAGCCTCTCCGGCGGCCAGCGGCAGCGACTGGCGCTGGCCCGCGCGGTGGTGGGACGCCCGCGGTTCCTCATCCTCGACGACCCGCTGTCCGCGCTGGACGTGCACACCGAGGCGCGGGTGGAGGCGGCGCTGCGCCAGGTGCTCGCGGCCACGACCGCGCTCGTCGTCGCGCACCGCCCGTCCACGGTGCTGCTCGCGGACCGCGTGGCGCTGCTGTCCGGCGGCCGCGTCACCGCGGTCGGCACCCATCAGGAACTGCTGCACCGGAACCCGGAGTACCGGACCTTGATGTCCGGCGAGGAGCCCGCCGACGGGGGCGCGGGAGCGGAGGCGGGGACTGCGGGCAGGAGTGCGGCGGTCTCCCGCGCCGGCGGACCGGACCCGGACCCGGACCCGGCACCGGCACCGGCACCGGCACCGGCACCGGCCGACGGCGCGCCGGGCACGGGCGGACCGGACGGGGACGGGCCGGGCAGTGCGGCCCCGGGGGCTCCGGACCCGGGCACGGATTGGCGCACCGGTGACGGCCGGGACGCCGCGGAAGGGGGCACCCCACGATGACGACCACGGCGTCCGGCCTGCCGCCGGAGGACGAGGAGGGCCGGGAGGACCGGGGAGGCCAGGAAGGCCAGGGAAGCCGGGAGGGCCGGGGGAAGGCGGACGGCCGGGAGGGCGACGGCCGCCGACGGTCACGCGGACGCCGGTGGCGCGCCGGCCACCGGCCGGACGCGGACGTCCCGGACGGCGCCGGCCCACCGGACGACGGCGTCCCCGACGGCGATTCGTTCGACCACGATGTGCTGCCCACGCCCCGGGGGGCCTCCCGGCGCCTGCTGGTCTCACTGCTGCGCCCGCACCGGTCCAGGGTGCGGGTGGCGGCCGTGCTCCTGCTGCTCCAGCAGGCCGCGGTCCAGGCCGGGCCGCTGCTGGTGGCCGTCGCGATCGACCGGGCCGTACCGGCCCTCCGCCGGGACGACTTCGGGCCCCTGGCGCTGATCGGAGCAGCGTACGTACTGAGCGCGCTGGCCTCCGGGGCGCTCCAGTACACCTTCATCCGCGCCTCGGCCCGGGTGAGTCAGGACGTGCTGCTCGACCTCCGGAGCCGGATCTTCCGCCATGCGCAGGCCCTGAGCGTCGACTTCCACGAGCGGTACACCTCCGGCCGGCTCATCTCCCGGGCCACCACGGACGTGGAGGCACTGCGCGAGCTTCTGGGCGAGGGGCTGGAGGAACTGCTCGGCGTCGGGGTGTCGGTGGTCTACATCTCCGGGCTGCTCCTCTACCTCGACTGGGGGCTGGGCGCCGCGGCGGTGCTGTCGTTCGGGCCGCTGTATCTGCTCGTCCGGTCCTTCCAGCGGCGGTCGATGGCGGTCTACCGGAGGCGGTCCACGGCCTTCGCCGCGGTCGTCGTGAAGTTCGCCGAGACGATGAACGGCATCCGGCCGGTGCAGGCGTTCCGGCGGGAACGCGCCAATGACGCGGAGTTCGGCGCGCTGAACCACCGGCACCGGCGGGCCAACGGCGACGCGATCCTGGAGATGGCCCGCTATGTGGTCTCCTCGCGGCTCGTCGCCAACACCGCGGTCGCCGCGATCGTGCTCTGGGGCGCTCACCGGGTGGCGACCGCCGGGCTGCCGCTGGGGGTGCTCGCCGCCTCGGTGCTCTATCTGCGCCGGCTGTACGACCCCATCGACCGGCTGGGGATGTTCCTCAACTCCTACCAGTCGGCGGCCGCCTCGCTGGAGAAGATCGCGGGCCTGCTCGATCAGCGGCCCTCCGTGCCGGAGCCGGTCGCTCCGCGCCCGCTGCCGCCGCGGCCGACCGCCGAACCCGGCCGACGGGTGGTCTTCGAGGGGGTGCGGTTCGCGTACCGTACGGGCGGCGAGGTGCTGCCGCGATGCGATCTCACGCTCCCCGCGGGGCAGACCGTGGCGGTCGTCGGCGCCACCGGAGCGGGCAAGTCCACGCTCGCCAAACTGCTCGCCCGGCTCTACGATCCCACCGCGGGACGGATCCTGCTCGACGGCGTCGACCTGCGCGAACTGGCGTCGCCGGAACTGCGGCGCGGCATCGTGATGGTGGCCCAGGAGGCCTTCCTCTTCTCCGGCACGGTCGCCGAGAACATCGCGATCGGCCGCCCCGACGCCACACGCGAGGAGATCGTCCGGGCCGCCGGGGCGATCGGCGCACACGACTTCATCGCCGCGCTGCCCGACGGCTACGACACGGACGTCCGCAAGCGGGGCGGGCGGATCTCCGCGGGCCAGCGGCAACTGGTCGCGTTCGCCCGCGCGCTGCTGGCCGACCCGGGCGTACTGATCCTCGACGAGGCGACCTCCTCGCTGGACATCCCGGGCGAGCGCGCGGTGCAGCGGGCGATGGGCACCGTGCTGCGCGGACGCACGGCGGTGGTCATCGCGCACCGGCTGTCGACGGTCGAGATCGCCGACCGGGTGCTGGTGATGGCGGACGGCCGGATCGTGGAGGACGGCAGCCCGGCCGACCTCATCACCGCCCGGGGCGGCTTCGCCTCGCTCCACCGGGCGTGGCGGGACAGCCTGGTGTGACCCTGCCCCAGCGAACCGCGCGCAGGGGCGCAAAGCCCCCGTCGCGCCCAGGACAGCTGCCGGGCCTTCCGCAACGATGACCCGACCGAGCGACCCGCGCGGCGAAGGACGCGAAAGGGCGAGCGGAATTACCTCACGAGTCGCCCCCGGCATGCCCTGTCGCCGGTTTGCCCACCGTTCGCTATGCGGGCGCCGTTCCTTGCCCAACGAACGTTTTCCGGCCAACTTGTTGACACGCTCCTGACATTCACGGGTGCGGGGTGGGACTCTTCCCTCGACCGCCGCACGGCTCCCCCACAGCCCCAGTGCCGTGCCCCGCGGTCCGCACCTCGGCACGTCATCCCAGGTCCACCTGTACTTCCAGGTCCACCTGCACCGCCAGGTCACCTGTAGCTCCAGGTTCCACCTGTTCTTCCAGGTCCTACCTGTTCTTCCAGGTTCCACCTGTTCTGCGAACTGCTTGTTCTGCCCGGCGGCACCCCAGGCCGTCCGGTCCCCCTGGCCGCGCACACCCTGGCGCGACCGCAGCAGAAGGAGTTCCGCGTGAGACGAACCCCCCGCATTCCCAGGCGCCGCGCCGTCGCGACCGGAGCGCTCGTCGCCGTCACGGCCATGCTCGCCGTCGGCGTCCAGGCCGGGACCGCCGCGGCCGGCCCGGACGGTGACGCCCGGACCACCGCCGCGTCCGCGAAGCCCGACCCCGGCGCGCTGCCCGCCAAGCTCTCCCCCGCGCAGCGGGCGGAGCTGCTCCGCGAGGCCAACGCCACCAAGGCCGCGACGGCGAAGAGCCTCGGCCTCGGGTCGAAGGAGAAGCTGGTCGTCCGGGACGTCGTGCGGAACGCCGACGGCACCACGCACACCCGCTACGAGCGCACCTACGCGGGTCTGCCCGTCCTCGGCGGCGACCTGATCGTGCACGAGACCAAGGGCGGTTCGGTCGAGGGCGTCACCAAGGCGGTGAAGTCCCGGATCGCCGTCGCCGGCACCACCGCACGGGTGTCCGCCGGTACGGCCGAGCGCACCGCGGTGAAGGCCGCGAAGGCGGAGGGCTCGAAGCGGGCCGACGCCGACCGGGCCCCGCGCAAGGTGGTCTGGGTGGCCGACGGCAAGCCCGTCCTCGCCTGGGAGACCGTCGTCGGCGGCCTCCAGCACGACGGAACCCCCAATGAGCTGCACGTCATCACCGACGCGCGGACCGGGAAGACCCTGTACCAGTACCAGGCCGTGGTCAACGGCACCGGCAACAGCCAGTACAGCGGCAAGGTGACCATCGGCACCGCGCCGTCGTACACGATGACCGACACCACCCGGGGCAGCCACAAGACCTACGACCTGAACCACGGGTCGTCGGGCACCGGCACGCTCTTCTCCGACGCCGACGACGTCTGGGGCGACGGCAAGCCGTCCAACACCCAGACCGCGGGCGTGGACGCCCACTACGGCGCCGCGGAGACCTGGGACTACTTCAAGAACGTGCACGGCCGCAGCGGCATCCGCGGCGACGGCGTCGGCGCGTACTCCCGCGTGCACTACGGCAACAACTACGTCAACGCCTTCTGGCAGGACTCCTGCTTCTGCATGACGTACGGCGACGGCTCCGGCAACGCCAAGCCGCTCACCTCGATGGACGTCGCGGCGCACGAGATGAGCCACGGCGTGACCGCGGCCACCGCCAAGCTCGTCTACAGCGGGGAGTCCGGCGGCCTCAACGAGGCGACCTCGGACATCTTCGCCGCCACGGTGGAGTTCTACGCGAACAACACCTCGGACCCGGGCGACTACCTGGTCGGCGAGAAGATCGACATCAACGGCGACGGCACCCCGCTGCGCTACATGGACAAGCCGAGCAAGGACGGCTCGTCCAAGGACAACTGGTACTCCGGTATCGGCAACGTGGACGTCCACTACTCCTCGGGCGTCGCCAACCACTTCTTCTACCTGCTGTCCGAGGGCAGCGGCCAGAAGGTCGTCAACGGCGTCTCCTACGACAGCCCGACCTACGACAACCAGCCCGTCCCGGGCATCGGCCGCGCCAACGCCGAGAAGATCTGGTTCAAGGCGCTCACCGAGCGGATGACGGCCAACACCAACTACGCGGCCGCCCGGACGGCCACCCTGCAGGCCGCGGCCGACCTGTTCGGCCAGGGCAGCGCCACGTACAACACGGTGGCCAACACCTGGGCCGCGGTGAACGTCGGCACCCGGATCACCGACGGCGTCTCCGTCACCAGCCCGGGCAACCAGAGCAGCACCGTCGGGCAGCCCGCCAGCCTGCAGATCAAGGCGACCAGCAGCACCACGGGCGCGCTGACCTACTCCGCGACCGGCCTCCCGGCGGGCCTGTCCATCAACGCCTCGACCGGTCTGATCTCCGGTACGCCGACGACCGCGGGCACGAGCAACGTGACCGTCACAGTGAAGGACTCGGCCGGCAAGACCGGTACGGCGTCGTTCACCTGGACCGTCAGCACCAGCGGCGGCGGCAGCGTCTTCGAGAACACCGACGACGTCGCCATCCCGGACGCCGGTGCCGCGGTCACCTCACCGATCAATGTCAGCCGCGCCGGCAACGCGCCGAGCGCCCTGAAGGTGGACGTGGACATCATCCACAGCTACCGCGGTGACCTCGTCATCGACCTGGTCGCGCCGGACGGGACGGCCTACCGGCTGAAGAACTCCAGCGCGTTCGACTCGGCCGCCGACGTGAAGACCACGTACACCGTCAACGCCTCCTCCGAGGCGGCGAGCGGCACCTGGAAGCTCAAGGTCCAGGACGTGTACTCGGTCGACACCGGCCGCATCAACAGCTGGAAGCTGACCTTCTGACGGGTCCTTTCCGGCAGTCGGGAACTCCTGGCAGCACCGGGCGGCGCCCGGGGAGCACCCCTCCCCGGGCGCCGCCGCCTGCGCTTTTCCAGGGCTTTGCGGGGCCATTGACCCGGCTGCGCCCGCCGGGACCTGTCCGTCTTCCGGACCGCGATCTTTGGGTAACGGACGATTTCCGGCCAACCTCGGTCTCACCCGATGACATGTTCGCATCGCAATGGCAGTCTCTCCTCGCACCACATCAACACCCGCACCTCCTAACCCCCCACACATCAGGAGGAGTTCGAGTGAGCTCTGCTACCCCCCACATATCCCGCAAGAACCGCGTGCGCATCGTCGCGGCCTCCGTCGCCGCGGGCGGACTGCTCGCCGCCGGGATCGCGGGTTCGGCCGACGCCGTTCCCGCCGGGGACACCGCTTCCAAGGCGCAGCCCATGAAGCTCTCCGCCTCGCAGCGCGTCACGCTGCTGCAGGAGGCCAACGCCACCAAGGCCGCGGACGCGAAGGCGCTCGGCCTCGGGGCCAAGGAGAAGCTGGTCGTCCGGGACGTCGTGAAGGACGCCGACGGCACGACCCACACGCGCTACGAGCGCACCTACGAGGGCCTTCCGGTCCTCGGTGGCGACATGATCGTCCACAAGGCGAAGAGCGGTAAGTCCGAGGGCGTCACCAAGTCCACGAAGGCCACCATCGCCGTCGCCGGCACCAAGGCGACCGTCGCGCCGGCCACCGCCGAGAAGAGCGCGCTGAAGAGCGCCGTCCGCGCCGAGGGCGCCAAGGCCGCCAAGGGCGCCGAGCCCCGCAAGGTGATCTGGGCCGCCTCCGGCAAGCCCGTCCTCGCCTGGGAGACCGTCACCCGCGGCTTCCAGAAGGACGGCACGCCGAGCGAGCTGCACGTCGTCTCCGACGCGAAGACCGGCAAGAAGCTCTACGAGTACCAGGCCGTCCACACCGGTGCCGGCGAGAGCCAGTACAGCGGCAAGGTCGACCTGACCACCACCAAGGACGGCTCGGGCTTCGCCCTCAAGGACGGCGACCGGGGCGACCACACCACCAAGGACCTCGGCAACAGCGAGTCCGGCGAGGGCAAGACCCTCACGGACGAGGACGACAAGTGGGGCAACGGCAAGGCGGACGACAAGCAGACCGCCGCCGTCGACGCCCACTACGGCGCCCAGCTGACCTGGGACTACTACAAGAAGGTGCACAACCGGAACGGCATCAAGGGCGACGGCAAGGGTGCCACCTCCCGGGTCCACTACGGCAAGGCGTACGTCAACGCCTTCTGGGAGGACAGCTGCTTCTGCATGACCTACGGCGACGGGGAGGGCGACAAGAAGCCGCTCACCTCGATCGACGTGGCGGCGCACGAGATGACGCACGGCGTCACCTCCGCCACCGCCGGTCTGGAGTACAGCGGTGAGTCCGGCGGCCTGAACGAGGCCACCTCCGACATCTTCGGTGCTGCCGTCGAGTTCAGCGCCAAGAACAAGGAGGACGTCGGCGACTACCTCGTCGGCGAGGAGATCGACATCGCGGGCGACGGCAAGCCGCTGCGCTACATGGACAAGCCGAGCAAGGACGGCTCGTCCGCGGACAACTGGTCCAAGGATGTCGGCAACGAGGACGTGCACCACTCCTCGGGCGTCGCCAACCACTTCTTCTACCTGCTGTCCGAGGGCAGCGGCGCGAAGGAGATCAACGGCGTCAAGTACGACAGCCCGACCGCCGACGACTCCAAGGTCGAGGGCATCGGCCGGGAGAAGGCCGAGAAGATCTGGTTCAAGGCCCTCACCAGCTACATGACCACGAACACCGACTACAAGGGTGCTCGCGAGGCGACCGTGAAGGCCGCGACCGACCTGTACAAGGCCGACAGCGCCGAGGTCAAGGGTGTCGAGGCCGCCTGGAAGGGCGTCAACGTCAAGTGACCTCCTTCCGTCCCCGCGGGGCCCGGTGATCCCGGGCCGGCGGTGACGAAACGAACCGGGCGGTGCCCGGGGGCGTCCTTCCTCGTCCCCGGGCACCGCCCTTCCACATGTCCGCTCCTCCGCAGAGGCCGCCTTCCCCGGCCGGGGGTCAGCGCAGCAGCAAGCCCGCCGCCTCGCCGCCGTTCTCCGGCGGCACGGCGACCAGGCCGAGTTCCGCCCCGCTCGCCAGCAGCGGATGGGCGGGCAGGATCCGCACGGTGTAGCCGAACGGCCCGGTGCGGTTCAGCGCGAGCGGCCCCTCGTACAGCCAGCGGCCCTCGGTGTCCCGGCCGCCCGCCGGTTTGAGCGCCACCGCCGCCCCGTCGGTGATCCGGTCCTCCCCGTCGACCCGTCCGGCCACGGCCTGCACCTCGACGTCCTCGGGGGTGAGTTCGTCCAGCGCGACCCGGACCCGGAGCGAGAGCGTGGAGCCCAGTTCGGCGACGCCGCCCGTGCCGGGGGCCGTCCCCGTCTCCACATGATCGACGGCCACCCGCGGCCAGCAGCGCCGGACCTGCGCCTTCCAGTCGGCCAGGGCCACCGCACTTTCCGGGACGAGGGCACGGTGGGCGCGGGCGGCGGGGTCGTACAGCCGCTCCACGTACTCCCGGACCATCCGGCCGGCCGGCAGCCTGGGGCCGAGCGAGACGAGGGTCTGCCGGACCATCTCGATCCAGCGGTCGGGCAGCCCGCCGCGCCCGCGCTCGTAGAAGCACGGCGCCACCCGGTCCTCCACCAGCCCGTACAGGGCGTCGGCCTCCAGGTCGTCCCGCCGTTCGTCGGTGGTGGCGGCGCCGTCGGCGGTGGGGATCGCCCAGCCGAAGTCGGGCCCGGACCACTCGTCCCACCAGCCGTCCAGCACCGACAGGTTGAGCCCGCCGTTGAGCGCGGACTTCATGCCCGAGGTGCCGCAGGCCTCCAGCGGGCGCAGCGGATTGTTCAGCCAGACGTCGCAGCCCGGGTAGAGCTTCTGGGCCATGGCCATGCCGTAGTCGGGCAGGAAGACCAGCCGGTGCCGCACCCGGGGGTCGTCGGAGAACTTCACCAGCTCCTGCACCAGCCGCTTGCCGCCGTCGTCCGCCGGGTGCGCCTTGCCCGCGACGACGATCTGCACCGGCCGCTCGGGGTGGAGCAGCAGCCGGGTCAGCCGGTCGCGGTCGCGCAGCATCAGGGTGAGCCGCTTGTACGAGGGGACGCGCCGGGCGAAGCCGATGGTGAGCACCTCGGGGTCGAGGACCCCGTCGATCCAGCCGAGTTCGGCGCTTCCGGCGCCGCGCTGCCGCCAGGAGGCGCGGAGCCGTTCGCGGACCTCCGCCACCAGCTGCTCGCGCAGGGTCCGGCGGAGCTCCCAGAGATCGGCGCCGGGGATCCGGGCGAAGGCGTCCCAGCGCGGCGCGCCGCCGGTGACCAGGACGTCCTCGGCCCGGTCGGCGCCGGCCCGGCGGGCGCCCAGCCGGAGGACCTCGGGAGCGACCCAGGTGGGTGCGTGCACCCCGTTGGTGACGGAGGTGATCGGCACCTCCCCGGGGTCGAAGCCGGGCCACAGGCCGGCGAACATCTCCCGGCTGACCCTGCCGTGCAGCGTGGAGACCCCGTTGGCGCGCTGGGCCAGGCGCAGCCCCATCACGGCCATGTTGAACAGATCGGGATCGCCGCCCGGGTAGGTCTCCCGGCCGAGTTCGAGGATCCGGCCCGGGTCGACGCCGGGCAGGGCGCCGCCCTCGCCGAAGTGCCGGGCGACCAGCTCGCGGTCGAAGCGGTCGATGCCGGCGGGGACGGGGGTGTGGGTGGTGAACACGGTGCCCGCCCGGACCGCTTCCAGGGCAGCGTCGAAGCCGAGGCCCGCCTCGCCCAGTTCGCGGATCCGCTCCAGGCCGAGGAAGCCCGCGTGCCCCTCGTTGGTGTGGAAGACCTCGGGTGCGGGGTGCCCGGAGAGCCGGCAGTAGGCCCGGACGGCCCGGACGCCGCCGATGCCGAGCAGCATCTCCTGGAGCAGCCGGTGCTCGCTGCCGCCACCGTAGAGCCGGTCGGTGACGTCGCGCTCGCCCGGCCCGTTCTCCTCCACGTCCGAGTCGAGCAGCAGCAGCGGCACCCGGCCCACCCGGGCCTGCCAGACGGCGGCGTGCAGGCACCGGCCGCCGGGCAGGCCGAGGACGACCTGGCTCGGCCGGCCGTCGGGTTCGCGGAGCAGGGCCAGCGGCAGCTCGTGGGGGTCGAGGACGGGGTACTGCTCCTGCTGCCAGCCGTCCCGGGAGAGGGACTGCCGGAAGTAGCCGTGCCGGTAGAGCAGTCCGACGCCGATGAGGGGGGCGCCGAGGTCGCTGGCGGCCTTGAGGTGGTCGCCGGCGAGGATGCCGAGCCCGCCGGAGTACTGCGGGAGGGCGGCGGTGATGCCGAACTCCGGGGAGAAGTAGGCGACGGCGGCGGGGAGGCCGGGGTCGGCGGACTGGTACCAGCGGGGACCGGAGAGGTAGTCCTCCAGATCGTCGGCCGCCACGGTGAGCCGCCGGAGGAAGCGGCGGTCCGCGGCGAGCGCGGTGAGGCGGGCGGCGGACACGGAGCCGAGGAGGCGCACCGGGTCGCCGCCTGCGGCGGACCAGCCGTCGGGGTCGACGGCCTGGAACAGTTCACGGGTTTCGGGGTGCCAGGACCAGCGCAGGTTTCGCGCCAGTTCGCTGAGCGGTCGTAGGGGTTCCGGAAGGACGGGACGCACACTGAATCGACGAATGGCCTTCACAGTTCTCCACCTTCGCAGGGCTCCGGCCGGACCTGACGGACGCTCACCACAGTGCACGGAGCCTTCACTCTTCGACGGTAGCCGCGGCCTGTCGCGGCGGAACACGGCGCACGCGTGGCGCCGCCGCCCGGCGCTCGAACGGCGGCCGTGCATCGACGCGGCCGAAAACCGCCGCAACCTTCACCGGCTCCCCTCGGAAGTCGCGGATTCCCCCTGGTCCGCACCGTTGTACCGACCGGTAGTGGACGAGACGCTTTTCTCTGTCAAGGAGCGGTCGAGGAGGGGACTTCGTACATGGCCATGGCGCACCACCGCCGTCGGAGGCGGTTCGGTGCCGTGACATCACTGATCACGGCAGCGGTTCTTTCAGCCATCACCCTGCCCGCGCACGCGGCCCCCGCGGAGGGGCGCGTACTCGGTGCCGGCGCGCCCGGCGCGGTGGGCAGCAGCTACATCGTCACGCTGAAGTCCGGCGCAGGGGGGATCACCGCTCCCTCCACGGCGGGCCTCGACCTCCTCCGGACGTACGGGGCCCGGGTACGTCACACGTACGGCACCGCCCTCAACGGTTACACCGTGCGGGCGGACGCGGCGCAGGCCCGGCGGCTCGCGGCCGACCCCCGGGTGGCCACCGTCGCGCAGGACACCCGGGTGAGCATCGACCGCAGCCGGTCCGCCCCGCCGTCCTGGGGCCTGGACCGCATCGACCAGCCCTCCCTCCCCCTGGACGACTCCTACACCCCGCCGGCCGGCGGCGGCGCGGGGGCGACCGCGTATGTCATCGACACCGGGGTGCGCACCTCGCACGAGGACTTCGGCGGGCGGGCGCGGAGCGGCTGGGACTTCGTCGACGACGATGCCACGGCCCAGGACGGCAACGGGCACGGCACGCATGTCGCGGCGACGATCGCCGGGCGCTCCCACGGGGTGGCGAAGAAGGCCGGCGTCGTCGCCGTACGGGTGCTCGACGACGAGGGGTCCGGCACGACCTCCCAGGTGATCGCCGGGATCGACTGGGTGACCCGCCATGCGAAGAAGCCCGCGGTGGCCAATATGAGCCTGGGCGGGACGGTCAGCCCGCAGCTAGACGCGGCCGTCCGGAACGCGATCGCCGCCGGGGTGACCTTCACCGTCGCCGCCGGGAACGACGGCCTGCCCGCGGACCTCGCCTCGCCCGCCCGGGTGCGGGAGGCCGTGACCGTCGGGGCGACCGACCGCACCGACGCCCGGGCCTCGTTCTCCAACTGGGGCGGGCGGCTGGATCTGTTCGCCCCGGGTGTGGACATCACCTCGGCGTGGAACACGTCCGACACGGCGTCGAAGACCCTCTCCGGCACCTCGATGGCCGCTCCGCACGCGGCCGGCGCCGCGGCGCTCCACCTCGGTGACCACCCGTCGGCGAGCCCGGCGGAGGTCTCCGCGGCACTGGTCGGCCGGTCGGCCTCCGGCAAGGTCACCGGCCCCGGTCTCACCTCGCCCAACCGTCTGTTGCAGGTGCACGACTGACCGACTGACACAGGAGCCCGATGTCTCCCGGACCGGTCCCGACGCCCTCGGCGCGGGACCGGTCCGCGTTTTTACCGTTACGCGCCGGTAGCCCGGTCCCGGCCGGATTGCCCGCGGGTACCCCCTGGGCAGGCTCCACCGGTAGCCGCCGGCGGCACCACCCGAACCTCTCCGCACCGCCCTCGCGCACGACCGCCACGCACCGCGGAACACCCCCGGCACAGCCCGCAGGACGCAGTCGCCCACTTGAGTGAACGCGCGGACAGGAGCGGCCATGCCCGCAGCCGGCACACCGTCAACGGAGCAGATAGTAAGGACAAAGGCCCACACCGTGGCTGAAACCGCAACGCCTCCAGGTGATCCCGTGATCGGACGCATCCCCGTTCTGGACATCCGCCCGCTCGTCGACTGCGGGCGCCGCCCGGCCAAGGCGGTCGTCGGCGAGACCTTCCCGGTCAGCGCCACCGTGTTCCGGGAAGGCCACGACGCGGTCGCCGCCAATGTGGTGCTGCGGGACCCGGCCGGCCGCGCGGGGCCGTGGACCCCGCTGCGCGAGCTCGCCCCCGGCACCGACCGGTGGGGCGCCGAGGTCACGCCCGACGCCGAGGGCCGGTGGACGTTCACCGTCGAGGCCTGGAGCGACCCGGTCGCCACCTGGCGCCGGCACGCCGGGATCAAGGTCCCGGCCGGGATCGACACCGAGCTGGTGCTCGGCGAAGGGGCCGCGCTGCACGAGGAGGCCGCGGCGGGGGTGCCCAAGAGCGAGGGCCGGGAGGGCGTGCTCGCCGCCGCCGACGCGCTGCGGGACACCGCCCGGCCGGCCGCGGCCCGGCTCGCCGCGGCGCTGGCCCCCGAGGTGGTCGCCGCGCTGGACCGGCACCCGCTGCGCGAACTGCTGACCGCCTCCCCGCCGATGCCGCTCCTGGTGGAGCGCCGCCGCGCGCTGTACGGGTCGTGGTACGAGTTCTTCCCCCGGTCCGAGGGGGCCGTGGTGAGGGAGGGCGAACCGCCGGTCGGCGGCACGTTCCGCACCGCCGCCGAACGGCTCCCCGCCATCGCCGCCATGGGCTTCGACGTGGTCTACCTCCCGCCGGTCCACCCCATCGGCACCGCGTTCCGCAAGGGGCCGGACAACAGCCTGTCGGCCGGGCCGCACGACGTGGGCTCGCCCTGGGCGATCGGCTCCCCCGACGGCGGGCACGACGCCGTCCACCCCGGCCTCGGCACGCTGCGGGACTTCGACCACTTCGTGCGGAAGGCGGCCGGGCTGCGGCTGGAGATCGCCCTCGACTTCGCGCTCCAGTGCTCGCCGGACCACCCCTGGGTGAGCGAGCACCCGGAGTGGTTCCACCACCGGGCCGACGGCACCATCGCGTACGCCGAGAACCCGCCGAAGAAGTACCAGGACATCTATCCGGTCGCGTTCGACACCGACATGGACGGGATCGTCCGGGAGACGCTGCGGGTGCTGCGCTTCTGGATGGACCACGGGGTGCGGATCTTCCGGGTCGACAATCCGCACACCAAGCCGGTGGTCTTCTGGGAGCGGGTCATCGCGGAGATCAACGGGACCGATCCGGACGTCGTCTTCCTCGCCGAGGCGTTCACCCGGCCCGCGATGATGCACACCCTGGCCGCCATCGGCTTCCAGCAGTCGTACACCTACTTCACCTGGCGGAACAGCAAGCAGGAGCTCACCGAGTACCTCACCGAGCTGTCCGGTGACGCGGCGGCCTGGATGCGGCCCAACCTGTTCGTGAACACCCCGGACATCCTCCACGCCCACCTGCAGCACGGCGGGCGGCCCGCCTTCGAGGCGCGCGCCGTGCTGGCCGCCACCCTCTCCCCCACATGGGGCGTCTACGCCGGTTACGAACTGTGCGAGAACCGGCCGCTGCGGCCGGGCAGCGAGGAGTACCTGGGCTCCGAGAAGTACCAGCTCCGGCCGCGCGACTGGGAGGCGGCCGAGCGGGAGAACCGGACGATCGCCCCGCTGCTCACCGCGCTCAACCGGATCCGGCGCCGCCACCCGGCCCTGCAACAGCTGCGCAGTCTGCACTTCCACCCGGTCGACAACGACACGGTCATCGCCTATTCCAAGCGCGCGGGGAACGACACCGTGCTCACCGTGGTCAACCTCGACCCCCACCACACCCAGGAGGCCACGGTCTCGTTGAACATGCCGGAACTCGGCCTGGGGTGGCACGAGTCCGTCCCGGTGCGCGACGAGCTCACCGGTGAGACCTACCACTGGGGCAGGGACAACTATGTGCGCCTCGAGCCGGGCGTCAGGCCCGCGCACGTGTTCGCCCTGCGACCGTCCTCACCGATCGGAGGGTCACCCACACCATGATCGTCAATGAGCCCGTCCAGGACACCTTCGAGGACACCCCGGCCAAGGACCGGGACCCCGACTGGTTCAAACGCGCCGTCTTCTACGAAGTCCTGGTGCGGTCCTTCCAGGACAGCAACGGCGACGGCATCGGCGACCTCAAGGGCATCACCGCCAAGCTGGACTATCTGCAGTGGCTCGGGGTCGACTGTCTCTGGCTGCCGCCGTTCTTCAAGTCGCCGCTGCGCGACGGCGGCTACGACGTGTCGGACTACACCGCCGTCCTCCCCGACTTCGGCGACCTCGCGGACTTCGTGGAGTTCGTCGACGCCGCCCACCAGCGGGGCATGCGGGTCATCATCGACTTCGTCATGAACCACACCAGCGACCAGCACGAGTGGTTCCAGCAGTCGCGGACCGACCCGGACGGGCCGTACGGCGACTACTACGTCTGGGCCGACGACGACAAGCAGTACCAGGACGCCCGGATCATCTTCGTCGACACCGAGGCGTCCAACTGGACCTTCGACCCGGTGCGCAAGCAGTACTACTGGCACCGCTTCTTCTCCCACCAGCCGGACCTCAACTTCGAGAACCCGGCCGTGCAGGAGGAGATCGTCTCGGCGCTGCGGTTCTGGCTGGACCTGGGCATCGACGGCTTCCGGCTGGACGCCGTGCCCTACCTCTACGCCGAGGAGGGCACCAACTGCGAGAACCTGCCCCGCACCCACGACCTGCTGAAGCGGGTCCGGGCCGAGATCGACGCGCACTACCCGGACACCGTGCTGCTCGCCGAGGCCAACCAGTGGCCCGAGGACGTCGTCGACTACTTCGGCGACTACGACAAGGGCGGCGACGAGTGCCACATGGCGTTCCACTTCCCCGTCATGCCGCGCATCTTCATGGCGGTGCGGCGGGAGTCCCGCTACCCCGTCTCGGAGATCCTGGCCAAGACCCCGGCCATTCCCTCCGGCTGCCAGTGGGGCATCTTCCTCCGCAACCACGACGAGCTGACCCTCGAAATGGTCACGGACGAAGAGCGCGACTACATGTACGCGGAGTACGCCAAGGACCCGCGGATGCGCGCCAACATCGGCATCCGGCGGCGGCTGGCCTCGCTGCTGGACAACGACCGCAACCAGATCGAGCTCTTCACCGCCCTGCTGCTCTCGCTGCCCGGCTCGCCGATCCTCTACTACGGCGACGAGATCGGCATGGGCGACAACATCTGGCTGGGCGACCGGGACGCGGTGCGCACCCCGATGCAGTGGACGCCGGACCGCAACGCGGGCTTCTCCTCCTGCGATCCGGGGCGGCTGTTCCTGCCGACCATCATGGACCCGGTCTACGGCTACCAGGTCACCAATGTGGAAGCGGCCATGAGCAGCCCGTCCTCGCTGCTGCACTGGACTCGGCGGATGATCGAGATCCGGAAGCAGAACCCGGCGTTCGGCCTCGGCTCCTACACCGAGCTGCCCTCCAGCAACCCGGCCGTGCTCGCCTTCCTGCGGGAGATCCGGCTGCCGGGCGGGGGCGACGACGTGGTGCTCTGCGTCAACAACTTCTCCCGCTTCCCGCAGCCGACCGAGCTCGATCTGCAGACCTTCAACGGCCGGCACCCGGTGGAGCTCATCGGCGGGGTGCGCTTCCCCGCCATCGGCGAACTGCCCTATCTGCTCACCCTGGCCGGCCACGGCTTCTACTGGTTCCGGCTGCGCCGGCCGGACGGCGCCCCGGCCGGCGAGGGCGCGGGGAGCTGACGGCGTGCCCGGGGCGGGGCGGCGCAGCCGGCGGCGGCCCGCCGTCGCCGACCGGTCGCCGCCGGTCCGCCCCGGCCCGCAGCCGGTTCCCGCCGTCCCGCCGGGGGCAGCGGTTTCCGCCGTCCCGCCGGGGGCACTCGGTAACCCGTACCGCGCTCCTCGTCACCGCACAGCGACCAGGGCCCGTCCGGCAAAGAGCGCCGTCGCCCGCGGGGCGGGCGGGATTTGTCGGACAGGTCCTAGGCCGATCGCCTGACCTGTACGGACGATCCTCACCCGACACGTCCCGCACCGCCGGACAGCCTCCCCCATTGCTTCCAGCATGGGGGTGCCCCCAAGCAAACCGGGGCACTGAGCGCATCGTGGTGTACCCGGGGAAAGGACGCGACGCCATGTCGGAAGGCTCGACCCGCGCCAACCCGACCCGTGCGGCCACCCCTGCGCCTGTGGCTCCCGCCGTCGGCCCCCCTCCCGCTGTCGAACCGGCCCGTGGGGTACTCCCCTCCCTCGTCCCGCTGCTGCGCGAATGGCTGCCCCGGCAGCGGTGGTTCGCGGGCAAGGGCCGGCCCATCACGGGCTTCTCGCTCGTCTCCGCGACCGAGCTGCTGCCGTCCGTGCCCGGCGGACCGGCGCCGGGCCTGCTCCATCTGCTGGTCCGCGCCGAGCAGACCGGCGGCGCCCCGCCGGACCGGCCCGTACCGCCGGACTGCTACCAACTGCTCCTCGGCGTCCGCTCCGACCCGCCGCCGCAGCTCGCCCACGCGGTGATCGGGCGGCCCGGCGGCGGACCGCTGCACGGCCGCACCGTCTACGACGCCCTGCAGGACCCCCGGTTGGCCGGGCTGCTGCTGGAACGGCTGCGGGCGCCCGGGCGGCTCGGCGCGCTGCGGTTCACCCGCGCCCCGTCCACCGACATCCCGTCCGGGCTGCTCCCCCGGCCCGTCACCACCGAGCAGTCCAACTCCTCGGTGGTGTACGGAGATGCGTACATCCTCAAGGTCTTCCGGCGGGTGGGCCTGGGCACCAACCCCGATCTGGAGCTGCCGCTGACGCTGGCCCGGGCCGGCTGCGGGCGGGTGCCGCACCCGACGGCCTGGTTCGAGACGGACGCCCGCCCGGCGGGCGGCCCGGCCGGGTCCGGCCGCGCGTCCGGCGGCCGGTACGAGGTGCCCGCCGAAGTCACCGCCCCCGGCTCGGTCGGGAACTCCGGGCCGGTCGGGAACTCCGGGCCGGGCGTGACCCGGGAGGGCGTGATCCGGGAGGGCGTGATCCGGGAGGGCGTGGTCCGAGAGGGCGTGGTCCGGGAGGCCGCCGCCGCGCCCGAAGCGGAGCCGATGACGCTGGGCATTCTGCAGCCGTTCCTGCCCGGGTCCGCGGACGGCTGGCAGCTCGCGCTGAACTCCCTGTCCGTACGGGCCGACTTCACCGGGGCGGCGCGGGCCCTGGGCCGGGCCACCGCCGAAGTGCACACCGCACTGGCCTCGGCGCTGCCCACCGCGGTGCTGCGGCGGCAGCAGATCGACCTGCTCGCCGCGGGGATGACGGAGCGGCTGGAGGCGGCCGTGGCGGCCGTTCCCGCGCTGCGTCCGTACCGCGAGCCGCTGCGCGCGGCGTTCGACGCGTTCGCCGCCCTCGGCCGGCGCGGACGCACCTGGCCCGCGCAGCGGATCCACGGAGATCTGCACCTGGGCCAGACGCTGCGCACCGCGCACGACGGCCGCTGGGCGCTCATCGACTTCGAGGGCGAGCCCGCCCGGCCCATCGCCGAGCGGCGCCGCCCGCAGCCGGTGGCCCGCGACATCGCCGGGATGCTGCGGTCCTTCGACTACGCCGCCCGCACGCACCGCCCGGCGCCCGGCTCCTCCGCCTGGTCACAGGAGTGGGCGGTGCAGAATCGTGCCGCCTACTGCGAGGGCTATGCGGAGGCGGCCGGGGCCGATCCGCGCGACGAGCCCGAACTGATGCGCGCCTACGAGACCGACAAGGCCGTGTACGAGGTGCTGTACGAGGCCCGGCACCGGCCGGACTGGCTGCCGGTCCCGATGGCCGCGATCCACCGGCTCGCGGGGTTCGGGAACGGGGGGCCGCCGCCCGGGGTGCCGCACACCCCGGACGCGTGGACCGCGCCGGAGCCCCTCGGTGCGCGCCCGGCCGGTGCGGACCGCACGGGGGACGCGGGCCGCACGGGCGGTGCGGCCCCGGCCGATGCGGGCCGCACGGAGGACCGGCCCGCGCCGGGAGTTCCGCCGGCACCGGGAGTTCCCCAGACACCGGGAGTTCCGCCGACATCGCCCGCATGACCCCGAGGAGTCCGGGTCGCCCGTCCCCGGCGGGGTGGCGGTCCGGAGCTCCGTCCGGCGCTCCGGCTCCCGTGCCGAGGAGCGCCCCCGCCGCCGCAGGGCGTCCCCGCCCCGGCTCGATCCTCTTGAGGAGGACCCACCGTGACCCCCCGTCGCAGCTCGTCCGACCCCCGTCCGTCACCGCCGCCGGCCGCGGCGCCCGGCCCGTCCGGGGGGCGGCAGACGTCCGCCGCCCCGTCGACCGGGCGCACCGGGCCCACCGGGCGGGAGCAGGACGACGGCGCACCGGCCGCCGCGTCCCGTGCCGGCACGCGCGGTTCGGGCGGCTCGGCCGCCGCGCCCCGCAAGCCCCGCCCGCCCGCGTCCGGGACGTCGACGGCGGCGGGCGGCGCGGCCGGTGGTACGTCCGGTGGCGCGAAGGCCCCGCCGGGTGCCACGGGCACGAGCGGCCCGGCGACCGGCGGTTCGGCGGGCGCATCGGTGACCGCCTCCCGGCGCGCGGGCGTGCGACCCGCGCCCCCGCTGGAGCCCGGGGACCGGGACCGGCTGCTCGGCGGCGCGCACCACGATCCGCACGCGCTGCTCGGCGCCCACCCGGCGCCCGGCGGGGTGGTGTTCCGCGCCCTGCGGCCGTTCGCCCGGTCCGTGGCCGTCGTCGCCGAGGGGCTGCGCGCCGAGCTGGTCTCCGAGGGCGACGGCCTCTTCTCCGGTTTCCTGCCGCTCAGCGAGATCCCCGGCTACCGGCTGCTGGTGTCCTACGGCGAGGACGACGACGGCGCGGACAACGGCGGTGACGGCGAGCCCGTGCACGACCCGTACCGCTTCCTCCCGGCGCTCGGCGATCTCGATCTGCATCTGATCGGCGAGGGGCGTCACGAGCAGCTGTGGCACGCGCTGGGCGCCCGGCCGATGGCCCACCAGGGGGTGGCGGGCACCCGGTTCACCGTCTGGGCGCCCAACGCCCGCGGCGTGCGGGTCACCGGTGACTTCACCGCCTGGGACGGCACCGGCTTCCCGATGCGCTCGCTGGGGTCCTCCGGTGTCTGGGAGCTGTTCCTGCCGGGGATCGGCGAGGGCACCCTGTACAAGTTCGAGATCACCCGGCCCGACGGGTCCCGCAGCCTCCGCGCCGACCCGATGGCCCGGCGCACCGAGTGCCCGCCGCGCACCGCCTCGGTCGTCGCCGCCTCCCACCACACCTGGGAGGACGAGGAGTGGCTGCGGCACCGCGCCGACCGGCGGGTGCACGAGGCGCCGTTCTCCGTCTACGAGGTCCACCTGGCCTCCTGGCGGCCGGGGCTGAGCTACCGGGAGCTCGCCGAGCAGCTGCCCGCCTATGTCAAGGACCTCGGCTTCACCCATGTCGAGCTGATGCCGGTGGCCGAGCACCCGTTCGGCGGTTCCTGGGGCTACCAGGTCACCTCGTACTACGCGCCGACCGCGCGGCTGGGCACCCCGGACGACTTCAAGCATCTGGTGGACGCGCTGCACCGGGCGGGGATCGGGGTCATCGTCGACTGGGTCCCGGCGCACTTCCCGAAGGACGACTGGGCGCTGGCCCGGTTCGACGGGACCCCGCTGTACGAGCCCGCCGACCCGGCCCGGGCCGAGCACCCGGACTGGGGCACCCTGGAGTTCGACTACGGCCGCCGCGAGGTCCGCAACTTCCTGGTGGCCAACGCGGTCTACTGGTGCGAGGAGTTCCACATCGACGGGCTGCGGGTGGACGCGGTGGCCTCGATGCTCTACCTGGACTACTCCCGCGAGTACGGCCAGTGGTCGCCCAACGCGCACGGCGGCCGGGAGAACCTGGACGCGGTGGCCTTCCTCCAGGAGATGAACGCCACCGTCTACCGGCGCTGCCCCGGTGTGGTGACGATCGCCGAGGAGTCTACGGCGTGGGACGGCGTCACCCGGGCCACCCACCACCCCGGCCCCGGCGGCTTCGGCGGGCTCGGGTTCGGGCTGAAGTGGAACATGGGCTGGATGCACGACTCGCTGGGCTATGTGCAGCACGAGCCGGTGCACCGCAGGTACCACCACCACGAGATGACGTTCTCGATGGTGTACGCCTACAGCGAGAACTACGTGCTGCCCATCTCCCACGACGAGGTGGTGCACGGCAAGCAGTCGCTGGTGACGAAGATGCCGGGCGACTGGTGGCAGCGGCGCGCCAACCACCGGGCGTACCTCGGCTTCATGTGGGCCCACCCCGGGAAGCAACTGCTGTTCATGGGGCAGGAGTTCGCGCAGGGGGCGGAGTGGTCGGAGGAGCACGGCCCGGAGTGGTGGCTGCTGGACGACACCTACCACTCGGCGGGCGACCACCGCGGCGTCCGGGACCTGGTCCGCGACCTCAACCGGACCTATACGCAGACGCCCGCGCTCTGGGAGCGCGACACCGACCCCGCCGGGTTCGCCTGGGTCGACGGGGACGCGGCGGAGGACAACGTCTTCGCCTTCCTCCGCTTGGACGCGTTCGGCAATCCGCTGCTGTGCGTCAGCAACTTCTCGCCGGTGGTGCGCCCCGGCCACCGGATCGGGGTACCCACCCACGACGGCGGCTGGCAGGAGGTCCTCAACACGGACGCGGCGCTCTACGGCGGCAGCGACGTCACCAACCCGGATCTGCTGAAGGCCGAGGCGACACCGTGGCACGGGCGGCCGGCGAGCATCACACCGGTGCTGCCGCCGCTGGCGACGGTCTGGTTCCGGCCGGTGTAGCGGGGCGGTCCGGGTCCGGTCCGTGCGAAACGGGGCCGGGTCGGAGCACACAGGGCGCCGGGGCCGCGGATCATCTCCGCGGCCCCGGCGCCCTGTTCACGTGCCCTGTTCACGTGCCCCGTTCACCTGGCCTGTTCACGCGACCTGTTCACGCGACCTGGTCACGCGCCCTGGTCACGCGCCCTGGTCACGCGCCCCGTGCACGCTGCCTGTGGCACCGCGCGCCGGGCCGGGGCGGCCCGCGTACGAGGGCGGGGGCCGCGCCGTCCCCTCAGCCGGCGGTCACCCCGCGACGGGCTCCTTGCCCGCCGGCTCCCGCGGCTCGGGGACGTCCGCGTGGGGTACGGCGGAGGCGTCGTCCACCAGCGTCGTCTCGTCGAACGGCACCCGTCCGGCGAGCACTTCGGCCACCCGCTCCTTGTCGATCTCCTTGGTCCAGGTGCCGACGAGGACGGTCGCCACGGCGTTGCCCGCGAAGTTCGTCAGCGCCCGCGCCTCGCTCATGAAGCGGTCGATGCCGACGATCAGCCCGACGCCGTCCAGCAGTTCCGGCCGGTGCGACTGGAGTCCGCCGGCCAGGGTCGCCAGGCCCGCGCCGGTGACGCCCGCGGCCCCCTTGGACGCGACGATCATGAAGACGAGCAGGGAGATCTGCTCGCCGAGGGCGAGCGGGTCGCCCATCGCCTCGGCGACGAACAGCGAGGCCATCGTCAGATAGATCGCGGTGCCGTCGAGGTTGAAGGAGTAGCCGGTGGGCACGGTGATGCCGACCACCGGCTTGCTGACGCCCAGGTGCTCCATCTTCGCGATGAGCCGCGGCAGCGCCGACTCCGAGGACGAGGTCGACAGGATCAGCAGGAACTCCCGGGCCAGGTACTTCAGCAGCAGGAACAGGTTCACCCCGGCGACCAGCCGCAGCAGCGTCCCCAGCACGACGACCACGAAGAGCGCACAGGTGAGGTAGAAGCCGACCATGATGACGGCGAGGGACTTCAGGGCGTCGATGCCCGTCTCCCCGACCACCGCGGCCATCGCGCCGAAGGCGCCGACCGGGGCCGCCCACATGATCATGGCCAGCACCCGGAAGACCAGCTTCTGGAGGTGGCCGACCCCGCGGAGGACCGGCTCGCCGGCGGGCCCCATCGCCTGCAGGGCGAAGCCCACGAGCAGCGCGACCAGCAGCGTCTGGAGCACCAGTTCGTTGGTGAAGGCGGAGACCATCGTGGTCGGGATCATGCTGAGCAGGAAGTCCGCGGTGGACTTGCTGCCGCCCTCGGCCTGCGCCTCACCGGCGCTCCGGGTGGCCTCGGTGAGGTGCAGCCCGGAGCCCGGGTCCAGCAGATTCCCCACCAGCAGGCCGATGCCCAGCGCCACGGTGGACATCACCATGAAGTAGCCGAGCGCGAGCCCGCCCACCGCTCCGACCTTGGCGGCCTTCCGCACCGAGCCGACGCCCAGCACGATCGTGCAGAAGATGACCGGCGAGATCATCATCTTGATCAGCTTCACGAATCCGGCGCCGAGCGGCTTGAGCTCGACCGCCACCCCCGGAGCGGCGAAGCCCACCGCGATACCGAGGAGCACCGCGCCGATCACGGCGAGGTACAGGAAGTGGGTCCGGTCCCGCTTCCCGGTCTTTCCCGGCCGGTCCGGTGCCGGCTCCGGTGGCAAGGTCTGCGCAGCCACGTCGTCTCCTTGTCCTGGCGCAGTACGTGCGGCTCACGTCCTGGACGTTCCGCTGAATATCCACTGCCGTGTGACGGCGGTCACCCTTGCGTTCATATCGTTCACAGACCGTTTCCGGCGGTCAGCCACGGACCCGGCAGACTGGCCCCATGCGCATACCCCGACCCCGCAGCCTGGCGGGCCAGCTCTTCGCGATGCAGGTCGTGCTGGTCGCGGCGGCGGTCGCCGGGTGCGCGGTGTTCGCGTACGTCACCGCCCGGCGCCAGGCCGAGGAGGCGGCGCGCCACCAGACGACGGCCGCGGCCCGGGCCGTCGCGGACGCACCGTCCGTACGCGCCGCGATCCGGGGCGGTAATCCCTCGGCCGCGCTCCAGCCGTACGCCGAGCAGGTCCGCCGGGACAGCGGGGTCGCCTTTGTGACGATCATGAACCGGGAGGGCATCCGCTGGACCCACCCGGACCCCGGGCGGATCGGCGGCGAGTTCCTGGGCCACACCGGTCCGGCGCTGGCGGGCCGGACGTTCACCGAGACCTACACCGGCACGCTCGGCCCCTCGGTCCGGGTGGTGACCCCGGTCCGGGACGGCCGGCGCATCGTCGGGCTGGTCAGCGCGGGCATCACCGTCGAGCGGATCAGCGACCAGGTGCGGCGGCAGATGACCGGGCTGCTCGGCGTCGCGGCGGGCGCGCTGGCGCTCGGCGGCATCGGGACGTACGTGATCAACGCCCGGCTGCGCCGCCACACCCACGGGATGAACGCCACCGAGCTCAGCCGGATGCACGACTACCACCAGGCGGCGCTGCACGCGGTGCGCGAGGGGCTGGTGATGCTGGACGGGCAGCGGCGGATCGCGCTGATCAACGACGGCGGGCGCGAGCTGCTGGGGGTGGACGAGGACGCGGTGGGCCGGTCGGTGGCCGATCTGGGGCTGCCCGCACCGCTCACGGGGGCGCTGCTGGCCGCCGAGCCGCGGGTGGACGAGGTGCATCTGACCGCCGACCGGATCGTGGTCGTGAACACCTCACCCGTCTCCAGCGGGGAGCAGCGCGGCACGGTGGTGACCCTCCGGGACCACACCGAGCTCCAGGCGCTCTCCGGCGAACTGGACTCGGTGCGCGGCTTCACCGAGGCGCTGCGCTCGCAGGCGCACGAGGCGGCGAACCGGCTGCACGCCGTCGTCTCGCTGATCGAACTGGGGCGGGCGAAGGAGGCGGTGGAGTTCGCCACGGCCGAGCTGGAACTGGCGCAGGCGCTCACCGACCAGGTGGTCGCCGCGGTCGGCGAACCGGTGCTGGCGGCGCTGCTGCTGGGCAAGGCGGCGCAGGCCAACGAGCGCGGGGTCGAGCTGGTGCTGGCGCCGGACAGCCGGATCGACGACGGGCTGCTGCCGGACTCGCCGGCCGCCCGCGACCTGGTGACGGTCCTCGGCAATCTGGTGGACAACGCCCTGGACGCGGCGGCGGAGGGCGCGTACCGGGAGGGACCGAGCGGGGACGCCGTCGGCGCGGACGGCTCGGGCCCGGACGGATCCGGCGGGGACGCCGTCGGCCCGGACGTATCCGACGGGGACTGCGGGGCCCGGCCCGGCGGGGACGACGGGGACGGAACGGGCCGGGCGGCGGCAGGGCCGCGCCCCCGGGTCGTCGTCACCGCCCGCGTCGCGGACGGGGAGCTGACCCTGCGGGTCGCGGACACCGGTCCGGGTGTGGACCCCGCCGCGGCCGACGCGGTCTTCCGGCGCGGCTGGAGCACCAAGCTGCCGGCCGCACCCGACGGCGGGGCATCGAACGGCGGGGCACCCGACGGCGGGACATACAACGGCGTCCCGCGGCCGGCCACCGGGCCGGGCCGGGGCCTGGGCCTCGCCCTCGTCCGTCAGGCGGTCCGCCGCAACGGTGGGACGATCGAACTGGGGCGGGCGCCGGAAGGCGGCGCGGAGTTCACCGTACGGCTCCCGGTCCGCACCGGCTCCGCAGCCACCGCCCCCCGAAGAACCGCCGGAGCAGCCGGATGACCGAGCCACAGCAGGGCGACGGCCCGATCCGCGTCCTCGTCGTGGAGGACGACCCGGTCGCGGCCGACGCGCACGCGCTCTACGTGGGCCGGGTCCCGGGTTTCACCGTCGCCGGGACCGTGCACTCCGGCGGCGCGGCACGGCGGGCGCTGGACCGGCAGCCGGTGGACCTGCTGCTGCTCGACCTGTACCTGCCCGACGGGCACGGGCTGCAGCTCGTCCGGTCGCTGCGGGCGGCCGGGCACACCGCGGACGTGATCGCGGTGACCTCGGCGCGGGATCTGGCGGTCGTCCGGGAGGGGGTCTCGCTCGGCGTGGTGCAGCACGTCCTGAAGCCGTTCACCTTCGCCACGCTGCGGGACCGGCTCGTCCGGTACGCCGAGTTCCGTGGGGCCGCCGGGGAGGCCAGCGGCCAGGACGAGGTCGACCGGGCCATCGCGTCGCTGCGGGCGCCGCAGCCGGCGGACCTGCCGAAGGGGCTGAGCGGCCCCACGCTGGAGGCGGTGACCCGGGTGCTGCGGGAGTCCGGCCCCCGGGGGGTCACCGCGAGCGCCGCCGGCGAAGCGGTGGGGATCTCCCGCATCACCTCGCGGCGCTATCTGGAGCACCTGGTCGGTGCGGGCCGTGCCGAACGCACCCCGCAGTACGGGCAGATCGGGCGCCCGGAGCTCTGCTACCGCTGGCTCGCCCCGCGCTGAACCGGGTGCCGGCGGCCCCGGTCCGGACCCCACTGAACCGGGCGCCGACGCCGGTCCGGACCTCACGGGGCCCACCCTCCGGACCGACCGCCGAGCCGAACCGACCGCCGAGCTGAACCGGCCCCGCGCGCCGTGCCGCCTCGTCCCAGCCCGGGCGGGACCACTCCCGGGCGGGACCCGGGCGGGACCACCACCAGCGAGGGCCCACCTGCTCCCGCCCCGTCCGCTGTCCCCCCACCACTCCTCCCCCGGCCAAGCCCCCGTGGCGCGCCGGGCTCCACCGGGTGCGGTGCGGGTCGCCGAAGTGCGCCCCCGACACCGAGGATTGACGCTTTCATGACGACTCACCACCGCCCTGACGGGTAGTCATCCACAGCCATTGACCGGCCGGTGAGGGCCTCGTACGGTCGCCAGGCAGCCTCACCGAGGCCAGGCCAGGAGGAGGTCGTGCCCGTGCGCTCCACCGCCCCGCTGATCGTCGCCGCCGTCCTGGCCGCCACCGCGCTCACCGCCTGCGGTGGCGGTTCGGGGAGCGATCCGGACACCGTCCGGGTCGCCTACAACCGCAGCACCGACAACGCGATCCGGTACAAGGACGCATATCTGACGTCCGTGAAGAAGCAGTTCGAGGCGGCCCACCCGGGCAAGACGGCGAAGCTCGTCCCGGTCCAGGCCCAGGACGACGACTACGCCGCCAAGATCCAGCAGATGATGCGCTCCTCCCGGACGGCGCCGGACCTGGTCTACGAGGACACCTTCCGCGTCCGGTCCGACATCGAGGCGGGGCATCTCCGCCCGCTCGACCGTTACCTGACGCGGTGGCCCGAGTGGGACCGGTTCGCCGCGACCGCGCGCCAAGCGGCCCGGGGCGGGGACGGCAGGACGTACGGGGTGCCCACCGGCACCGACACCCGCGGCCTGTGGTTCAACCGGAAGATCTTCGCCCGGGCCGGACTGCCCCGCGACTGGCGTCCTTCTGACTGGGGCGACATCCTCGACGCCGCGCGGACGGTCAAGAAGAAGGTGCCCGGGGTCATCCCGCTGAACGTCTACACCGGCAAGGGTCCCGGCGAGGCGGCCGTCATGCAGGGCTTCGAGATGCTGCTGTACGGCACGGGCGAAGACCCGCTCTACGACCCGCGCGCGAAGAAGTGGGTCACCGGCGGCAAGGGCTTCCGGGACGCGCTGGGCTTCATCCGGACCGTGTACGGCGAGAAGCTCGGCCCCGACCCCTCCGACGCCCTCGACCCCAACATCAACACCCGGGTCGCCACCGAACTGCTGCCCGAGGGCCGGCTCGCGATCGCCCTCGACGGCTCCTGGATGGGCCAGCAGTGGCGGAGGAGCGGCGGCAAGCCGTGGCCGGAGTGGTCCTCGGTGCTGGGCCGGGCACCGATGCCCACCCGGGACGGCCGGCCGCCGGGCGTCGTCAGCATGTCGGGCGGCTGGGTCTGGGCGGTCCCGGCCAAGTCCCGCAATCCGGGCCTCGCGTTCTCGTTCCTGAGGACCCTCCAGACGCGGCGGAACGCCGTGGACTGGGCCGTCCTGGACGCCCAGATCGCCGTTCGCGAGGATGTCGCCGCCGACCGGGAGTACCGGCGGTCGATGCCGGGGATCGACTTCTTCACCGGCCTGGTGCGGCACACCCACTACCGCCCCGCGCTGCCCGTCTACCCACAGGTCTCCACGGCGATCGGCACCGCGATGGAGTCGGTGACCACCGGCGACGCCTCGCCCGCCCGGGCCGCCCGGGCCTACGACGAGCAGCTGGCGTCGATCACCGACGGCGCGGTGACCGGCGGGTCCGGATGAGCACCGCGGCAGCCCGGCCGGCGGCGGGAAGTCCGGCGGCGGGGGTGGCCCCCGGCCCGCGCTCCCGGCACCGGCACCGGCCCCGATCCCGCCGACGGCAGCGCGCCCTGCGCCGATTACCGCTGGTCCCGGCCACGCTTCTGCTGCTGCTGTTCCTGGGCGGGCCGATCGCCTACTGCGTCGGGATCGCCTTCACCGACATGCGGCTGACCGGCGCGTCGACGACCGAGTTCGTCGGCCTGGACAACTTCCGGCGGGCCTTCGCCGACGACGGCTTCCGCAACGCCGTCGTCCTCACCCTCGTCTTCACCCTGATCTCGTCGGTGCTCGGGCAGAACACCCTGGGCCTGGCGCTCGCCGGACTGATGCGGCGGGCCTCGCGACCGGTCCGCACGGTGACGGGCTCGCTCGTCATCGCGGCCTGGGTGCTGCCCGAGATCGTCGCGGGCTTCCTCCTCTACGCCTTCTTCCGGCGCGAGGGCACCCTCAACGCCATCCTGGACGCGGCTCATCTCCCGTCCCAGAACTGGCTGTTCACGCTGCCCATCCTCGCGGTGGCGCTGGCCAACGTCTGGCGCGGCACCGCGTTCTCCATGCTGGTCTACTCCGCCGCGCTCTCCGGGATACCGCAGGAGATCACCGAGGCGGCGGAGGTCGACGGGGCCCGGGGGTTCCGGCGGCTGTGGCACATCACGCTGCCGCTGATCCGCCGTTCCCTGGGCACCAACCTGATGCTCAACACCCTGCAGACGCTCTCGGTGTTCGGGCTGATCTGGGCCATGACCCGGGGCGGACCGGCCGGCCGCAGCCAGACCCTGCCGGTGTTCATGTACGACCAGGCGTTCGGCAAGGCCCTGATCGGTTACGGCACGGCGGTGGCGCTGCTGCTTCTGCTGGTCGGAGCGGTGTTCTCGGTGGCCTGGCTGCGTCTGCTGCGGACGGAGGTGTGACGTGGCCCGCCGCCCCCGGCACCGGCCGGAGCCCCGCCGCACCCGTGACCCTGCCGAGCCCCGCCGGGCCGGGAAAGGGGCCGGGCGGGGGGACGCGCCCCACCGGGCAGGGAAGGAGGCAGAGCGGGGAGACGCGCCCCACCGGGCAGGGAGGAAGGCCGGGCAGGAGGACGTGCCCCGCCGGTCCCGGCGCCCGCCGGTCAACCGCCGTACCCGGCACCGGCTGGCGGCCGACGCGGCGCTGCTCGTGCTGGCCGCCGCGTTCGCCGTCCCGCTGGCGTGGCTGGTGCTGGCCTCCCTGGACGCGGACGCCGGGCTGCGCGTCGCCGTGCCGTCCCGGCCCACGGCGGACAACTTCGCGGCCGTCCTGGATCCGGAGATCACCTACCGGCCGATGCTCAACAGCCTGCTGCTGTGCGGCGGGGCGACCGCGCTCACCCTCGGCTGCGCCGCCCTGGCGGCGTACCCGCTGTCCCGGTTCCCCTCCCGGCTGAACCGCCCCTACCTGCTGACCGTCCTGTTCACCACCTGTCTGCCGGTCACCGCGATCATGGTTCCGGTCTACGGGATCTTCGTACAGGTGGAGCTGATCGACACCCTGCACGGCACGGCGCTGTTCCTCGCCGCCGCGCAACTCCCGTTCGCGATCTGGCTGATGAAGAACTTCATGGACGGCGTGCCCACGGTGCTGGAGGAGGCCGCCCGGACCGACGGCGCCTCCGGCCGGCAGACCCTGATCCGCATCGTCCTGCCGCTCATGGGGCCGGGCCTGGCGGTGGTGGCGATCTACAGCTTCATCATGATGTGGGGCAACTTCTTCGTCCCCTTCATGCTGCTGCTCACCCCGGAGCAGCTGCCCGCCTCGGTGAGCATCTTCACCTTCTTCGGCAACCACGGGGCCGTGGCGTACGGGCAGCTGGCGGCGTTCTCGATCCTGTACTCGACCCCGGTGGTGCTGCTCTACGCACTGATCGCCGGCCGGCTCGGCGGCGGCTTCGCCTTCGGCGGTGCGGTGAAGGGGTGAGCGGCTGAAGGGCTGAGCAGTGAAGGGCTGAGGGTGACGTGGTCGCCGAAGCAGGCCGGCGCTGGTGTCGGTCATGCAGTGCGCCAGGCGCCTGTTGCGTCCGAGACTACGCGGCCGACCAGCGCGGCCCCGTGATCGCGTCCCCGCACCACGCGTACTGCCGGTCGGGCTCGACCGTCAGGCCGAAGTCGTACAGATCCGGCTCGCCGAGCGCGTGCCACTCGTCCCACGCCCGCTCCAGCTCGTCCGCCAGGCGTCGGGGACCGCCCTGGTAGGCGATCGTGCCGCCGCCGACAGCGGCGAGCATCGCCCACGAGGTGGAGCCGTCGTGAATCCACGCGTTCAGCCCGTCGTCGTCCTCCCCGATGGTGATCCGGATGTCCGGCAGGGTGACTCGGAGGGCGAACCGCAGGTGCCAGTCGGCCTGGAGCGGCGCCAGATCGCGCGTGAAAGGCCGCTCCTGCTCATCCGGGGCTGCCGCGCGTATCTGCCTGAAATTCCGGCCGAGGTCTGAGCCGCGGGCGAGCATGAACGTAGCCAGCCCCTGCACCCATCCGCTCGCGGACCGGCCGTCGGCAGCGCGGGTGAGCGCGACGTGCCCCAGCCGCCCCCACGGGACGACGAGCCGCCCGCCGCGCCGGGTCTGCTCCACCCACGGCCAGGGAACGCGGTCGACCCCGTAGGTGGCCATCACCCGGTCGTACGGGGCTCCCGGCAGCCAGCCCGCCGTGCCGTCGCCGACCTGCACCTCCACCTCGGCGCCGGAGAGCTTCAGCCGCTCGGCCGCGGCCGTCGCCAACTCCGGGTCCACCTCGACACTGACCACCCGCCCCCGCCCGGCCCGTCGGCTCAGGAGCGCTGCGTTCCAGCCGGTGCCGGCACCCAGCTCCAGCACCCGGTGACCGGGCTCCAGCAGCAAGGAGTCCAGCATGTCGACGACCACGGACTGACAGGACAGGCTGGAGGACGGCACGCCCCCGGCGACCTGAGTGACGGCCGCCGTGTCGGGCGAGCCGTACACCTCGGCCTCCCACGCGTCGGGGTCAGCGGTGCGGTCGATGGGGATGTAGGCCTGGCCGTCCCAGCGCCAGAGCCGACCCGGCGCGAACTGCTCCCGGGGTACTGCGGCGACAGCGTGCCGAATCCACGGGGACCGGTCGGGCCAGGCGCCGCGCTGGTCCATGACGGCATCCAGCGCGGCGCGCAGCTCATGCCCCATGGTCACTTCTTGTGCTTTCCGTCTCCAGGCGGGGGCGGTGGCACCTGCCCATCGCTGTTGCCCGGCGGCGGATTGCCCTGGCCCGGGTCCGGCGGCGGCTTCTCGTGCTTCCCCAAAACAGCCCCTTCGGTCGTGTGCGGGCGTCCATCGTGGCGCTGGATCGAGGAGCACGGCAGGGCGCACGGGCGCACCGTGCGAGCCGGCTGAACCTGTGCACGCCGGACAGCGCCCGCACGGCGCGCACGGAGCCGCTCCCTGACGCTGTCACGGACCAAGGCGCGTCGGTCTGCGGATGCGGCAGCGCTACGAGGCCGAGGGGTTGTGGGGACTGGTGGACGGCCGGTCCGGGAAGCCACCGGCCCCGGTCCCCGGCACCGGAAGGACCGACGAGCGCGTTGTCGAGGCGGTCACCGAGGCACTGGCCGGGCAGACGGACCTTTCGACGGGCGACCGCAAGCGGCTCATGCTGCAGGCCGAGCAGATCCTCGCCGCGAAGCACGGCGAGGAAGCGGTGAAGCTCCTGCCCACCAGGGCGACCTTCTACCGGCTGGTGAACAGCCTCGCCAAGAACAACGAGTCCTTCGGGTCGGCCACAGTCCGCCGTCAGCGGGCTCTTCGGCCCGTGGGGCCGTTCACCCCGTCCATGGCCGCCCGCCCCGGGGAGATCGTGCAGATCGACTCCACGCGGCTGGACGTGATGGCGGTGCTGGACGACGGAGTCGTGGCCCGCCCGGAACTGACGATCGCGGTCGATGTCACGACGCGCACGATCTGCGCGGCCCTGCTCAGGCCCACGGGCACGAAAGGCGTGGATGCGCGGTGCTGCTGGCGAGGATGCTGGTTCCCGAGCCGATGCGGCCGGGCTGGAGCCAGATCCTGGCGATGTCGGACTCGATCCTGCCGCACCAGCGGCTCATGGCGGTGGACGCGCGGTTGGAGAAGGCCGCGGCCAAGCCGGTCATCGTCCCGGACACCATCGTGATCGACCACGGCAAGGTGTTCGTCTCCGACACGTTCTCCTCCGCCTGCTCGCTGCTGGGGATCTCCTTGCAGCTCGCCCGGCCCAGGACTTCGAGGCCCAGCGTCGACTCGACCAGCTCGCCCGCCGTCACCGGCAGACCAGACGAGCCCTCGACATGGCGCGGAAGATCATCGAGGACTGGTCCGCCTCCGGAATGCCGATCGACCTTGGGAAGGAGTGGACCGATCACCTCGACCGAGTCGAAGCTCTCGCCGTCAGCAAGAAGATCTCGGCTGGGGACCGCAGCCACCTCGCGGCGTTCCCCGAGATCGTGATGCTGACGCACCTGATCCTCGACCCGCCCACAACCGCCCTCGACCCCAAAGAGCTCTACCTGGCAACAACCGCCGAGCTGAGCCGACGATTCGCGCGGATCTACACCACCCTCGGAACCCAGGACCCCCTCTATCAGAGGTTCTGCCTCTATCGAGATCGCGACGGGCCTGTCTCGAAGTCGGGTGTGAGCTCGTGACAAGATCGCGGGATGCTGCGACTCACCGATTTCATTATCGACTGCCCGGACACGATGAAGCTGGCGGCCTTCTACTCCGAGGTGACGGGCCGTCCGATCAAGGAAGGCAGCTCCGAGGACTGGGCTGGCATCCAGTTCGGCGAGATCGAGCTGGCATTCATCCGGGTGGACGACTATCGCGCTCCGCAGTGGCCCGACAGCGAGCACCCCAAGCAGTTCCACCTCGACTTCGAAGTGGACGAGATCAAGTCCGAGCAGCGCCGCGTCCTCGACCTCGGCGCGACGCTAAGGCAGGACTTCATCGGCCCCAACGGCTACGGCTGGCAGGTCTACACCGACCCGATCGGCCACCCCTTCTGCCTGTGCCGCAACAAGGGCGTCATCTGGACCGACCAGGGCCCGATCTGGCCCAAGCACGACTAATCAGATTCCGGTCATGGAGAAGAGCGACATCACGATCAAGCTCACCCCCGACGAGGCCCTGGTCCTCTCGGACTGGCTGGAGCGAGTACAGATGACAGATCTCAGCCGCCTGGTCGACGATCCGGCCACCTGGGCCCCGATCCACAAGATCGCGGGAACACTGGACAAGGCGCTCCCTGGAATCTTCGCCGCCGACTACGCCGAACGTCTGGAAGCGGCCCGGCCCCGGAAGGCCCGGCTCAGAAGAAGCCCCCGCGCGGCAGAGCGCCCCGCTCAGAAGACCGACTCGGCCTCCGCCATCCGGTCCGCCGGGACGGTCTTCAGCTCGGTGACCGCCTGCGCCAGCGGCACCAGGCCGATGTCGGTGCCGCGCAGCGCGGTCATCATGCCGAACTCGCCGCGGTGGGCGGCCTCGACGGCGTGCCAGCCGAACCGGGTGGCGAGGACCCGGTCGTAGGCGGTGGGGGTGCCGCCGCGCTGGACGTGGCCGAGGATGACCGGCTTCGCCTCCGTGCCGAGGCGGCGCTCCAGTTCGGCGGCGAGCCGGTTGCCGATCCCGGCGAAGCGCTCGTGCCCGTACTGGTCGATGGCGCCCTTCTCGTACGGCATCGAGCCCTCGGCCGGGTGCGCGCCCTCGGCGACGCAGATGACCGCGAACTTCTTGCCGCGCGCGAAGCGCTCCTCCACCATCCCGCAGAGGTCGTCGACCGCGAACCGGCGCTCCGGCAGGCAGATTCCGTGCGCGCCGCCCGCCATGCCGGACTCCAGCGCGATCCAGCCCGCGTGCCGGCCCATGACCTCGACGACCATCACGCGCTGGTGCGACTCGGCGGTGGTCTTCAGCCGGTCGATGGCCTCGGTGGCGACCCCGACCGCGGTGTCGAACCCGAAGGTGCGGTCGGTGGAGGAGATGTCGTTGTCGATGGTCTTCGGCACGCCGACCACCGGCATCCCGGCGTCGGCGAGCATCCGCGCGGCGGTGAGGGTGCCCTCGCCGCCGATCGGGATCAGCGCGTCCAGCCCGAGCTCCCGGCAGAGCTCCTCGGCGTTGTCCGTGGCCTCGCTGAGCCGGGCGCGCTCCAGCCGGGCCGAGCCCAGGATGGTGCCGCCGCGGGCGAGGATGCCGCTGACCGCGTCGAGATCCAGCTTGCGGTAGCGCCGTTCGAGCAGGCCCTTGAATCCGTCCTCGAAGCCGATGACCTCGTCCTCGTGCTCCGCCACGGCCCGGTGCACGACCGACCGGATCACGGCGTTCAGCCCGGGACAGTCGCCGCCTGCGGTGAGAACTCCGATGCGCATCGTGCTGTGTCTCCTGGCTGGTGGGGTCCCTCTGCCGGGGCCGGAGTGATAGATCTGGGCCAGTTCGATTGTTCCACGCCACACACGGTGCCCGCGCCCCCCGGACCCGGACGAGCGCCTTACCCATCGCGACAGGTATTGTCAAGAGGACAGGCCCATTCCGTTTGTCATTTTCGCAGGCCAGGCACCCTGTGGTTCGCAGATCAGGCGTTCCGCGGCCCCGCAGACCCGCACTCTGCGGGCCGGACACGAGAATCAGATCGGAGAGCACACGTGACGCGCAGCGTGTACGTGACCGGGATCGACCGGGGAGACGGCCGCCAGGTCGTCGAGCTGGGGGTCATGGAACTCCTGACCCGCCATGTCGACCGCGTGGGGGTGTTCCGCCCGCTGCTGCACGACGACGGCCCCGACCGGCTCTTCGACCTGCTCCGCGCCCGCTACCGGCTGAGCCAGCCCGCGGACACCGTGTACGGCATGCGGTACGGCGAGGCCGGGGCGCTCCAGGCCGAGAAGGGCACCGACGAGCTGGTCTCCCAACTCGTGGAGCGCTTCCACCGTGTGGCCCGCGAGTACGAGTTCGTCCTGGTCCTGGGCACCGACTTCGCGGCCACCAGCCTGCCCGCCGAGCTCAACCTCAACGCGCGGCTGGCGAACGAGTTCGGGGCCTCGGTGATACCGGTGGTCGGCGGCCAGAACCAGCCCGCCGAGTCGGTGCGGGCGGAGGTGCGCAACGCGTACGCCGCCTACCACGCGCTCGGCTGCGAGATCTCGGCCATGATCGTCAACCGGGTCGCCCCCGCGGACCGCACGGCCGTCGCGGAACGGCTGACCGCGCGGCTGCCGGTCCCCTGCTACGCGCTCCCCGAGGACGCCTCGCTGTCCGCGCCCACCGTGCAGCAGATCGTCCACGCCCTCGACGCCGAGGTGCTGCTCGGCGACGCGGCCGGACTCGCCCGGGACGCCCGGGACTTCGTCTTCGGCGGCGCGATGCTGCCGAACTTCCTCAACGCCCTGACCGAGGGCTGCCTGGTGGTCACCCCCGGGGACCGCACGGACCTGATCATCGGCTCGCTCGCGGCCCACTCCGCCAACGCCCCGTCGATCGCGGGTGTGCTGCTCACCCTCGACGAGCGGCCCGGGCCGGACATCATGGCGCTCGCCTCCCGACTGGCCCCCGGCACCCCGGTGGTCTCGGTGCCGGGCGGCAGCTTCCCCACCGCCGGTGAGCTGTTCGCGGTGCAGAGCAAGCTCAACGCCGCCTCGCCGCGCAAGGCCGAGACCGCGCTGGGCCTCTTCGAGCGCCATGTGGACACGGTGGCGCTGACGAACCGTATCTCCGTGGCCCGCTCGGCCCGGGTCACGCCGATGATGTTCGAGCACGACCTGATCGAGCGGTCCCGCGCCGACCGGCGCCGGGTCGTCCTGCCCGAGGGCACCGAGGAGCGGGTGCTGCGGGCGGCCGACGTCCTGCTGCGGCGCGACGTCTGCGACCTGACCCTGCTCGGCGACGAGGAGGCGATCCGCAAGCGGGCGGCCGAGCTGGGCATCGACCTGGCCGACGCACAGCTCATCGACCCGCAGACCTCCCCGCTGCGGGAACGGTTCGCCGAGCTGTACGCGACGGCCCGCGCGCACAAGGGCGTCGGCTACGAGCTGGCGCACGACATCGTCGCCGACGTCTCCTACTTCGGCACCCTGATGGTCCAGGAGGGCCTGGCCGACGGCATGGTCTCCGGCGCGGCGCACTCCACGGCCGCCACCATCCGCCCGGCCTTCGAGATCATCAAGACCGCCCCGGACGCGGCGATCGTCTCCTCGGTCTTCTTCATGTGCCTGGCGGACCGGGTGCTCGTCTACGGCGACTGCGCGGTCAACCCCGACCCCGACGCCGAGCAGCTCGCCGACATCGCCATCCAGTCGGCGGCCACGGCCGCCCAGTTCGGGGTCGAGCCGCGGATCGCGATGCTCTCCTACTCCACCGGCAGCTCCGGCAGCGGCGCCGACGTCGACAAGGTGCGCAAGGCCACCGAGATCGTCCGGGAGCGCCGCCCCGACCTGCCGGTCGAGGGCCCGATCCAGTACGACGCCGCGGTCGACGCCGCCGTCGCCGCGACCAAGCTGCCCGGCTCCCAGGTCGCGGGCCAGGCCACCGTGCTGGTCTTCCCCGACCTGAACACCGGCAACAACACCTACAAGGCGGTCCAGCGCTCGGCGGGCGCCGTCGCGGTCGGCCCGGTCCTCCAGGGCCTGCGCAAGCCGGTCAACGACCTCTCCCGCGGCGCCTTGGTCTCGGACATCGTCAACACCGTTGCCATCACGTCCATCCAGGCCCAGAACCAGAAGGCCCGTACACAGAAGGCTCAGACCGCGTGAACCGCACCCCAGGCACCCGTGTCCTCGTCCTCAACTCCGGCTCCTCGTCGGTCAAGTACCAGCTGCTCGACATGGCCGGCGGCACCCGGCTGGCGTCCGGCCTCGTGGAGCGGATCGGCGACGGCCCGGTGGCCGACCACGCCGCGGCGCTCAAGCAGGTCGCCGACGAGCTGGCCGCCCAGGGGCTCGGGCTGGACTCCCCCGAGCTGGCGGCGGTGGGGCACCGGGTGGTGCACGGCGGCATCCGGTTCACCGAGCCGACCCTGATCACCGACGAGGTGGTGACGGCGATCGAGGAGCTCGTCCCGCTCGCCCCGCTGCACAACCCGGCCAACATCACCGGCATCAAGGTGGCCCGCGAGCTCCGGCCGGACCTGCCGCAGGTCGCCGTCTTCGACACGGCCTTCCACTCCACGCTCCCGGAGTACGCGGCCCGCTACGCGATCGACACCGCCACCGCCGACGAGCACGGCGTCCGCCGCTACGGCTTCCACGGCACCTCGCACGCCTACGTCTCGCGGGCCACGGCCGAGCTGCTGGGCAAGGACCCCTCCGAGGTGAACGTCATCGTGCTGCACCTGGGCAACGGCGCCAGCGCCTCCGCGGTCCGCGGCGGCACCTGCGTGGACACCTCCATGGGCCTCACCCCGCTGGAGGGCCTGGTCATGGGCACCCGCTCGGGCGACATCGACCCGGCGGTGATCTTCCACCTGTCGCGGGTGGGCGGCCTGTCCACGGACGAGATCGACGACCTGCTGAACAAGCGGAGCGGCCTGCTCGGCCTCTGCGGCGACAACGACATGCGGGAGATCGGCCGCAGGATGGGCGAGGGCGACGTCACGGCGCAGCTCGCCTTCGACGTCTATGTGCACCGGCTGCGCAAGTATGTCGGCGCGTACACCGCGGTACTCGGCCGGGTGGACGCCATCGCGTTCACCGCGGGCGTGGGTGAGAACTCCGCGGCGGTGCGCGAGGCGGCGCTGCGGGGTCTGACGGCGCTGGGTGTCGAGGTGGACGCGGTGCGCAACGCCGTCCGCAGCCCGTCGGCCCGGCTGATCTCGGCCGCCGAGAGCCGCGTCGCGGTCGCCGTGGTGCCCACCGACGAGGAGATGGAGATCGCCTCTCAGGCATACGCCCTGGTCCAGGCTTGATCCTCGGATCTTCGCCCAGCACCTATATTCCGCTCCGAAACAAACCGATAGGATCGCCCCATGCGCCGTTCCAAAATCGTCTGCACTCTGGGCCCCGCCGTCGACTCCTTCGATCAGTTGAAGGCGCTGATCGAGGCCGGTATGAACGTGGCCCGCTTCAACATGAGCCACGGAAGCCACCCGGAGCACGAGGAGCGGTACCACCGCGTCCGCAAGGCCTCCGAGGAGACCGGCCGCGCGGTGGGCGTGCTCGTCGACCTCCAGGGCCCGAAGATCCGGCTGGAGACCTTCGCCGAGGGCCCGGTCGAGCTGGTGCGCGGTGACGAGTTCGTCATCACCACCGAGGACGTGCCGGGCGACAAGAGCATCTGCGGCACCACCTACAAGGGGCTGCCCGGGGACGTCTCGAAGGGCGAGACGATCCTCATCAACGACGGCGCGGTCGCGCTCCAGGTCGTCGAGGTCGACGGCCCGCAGGTGCGCACCATCGTCATCGAGGGCGGTGTGGTCTCCGACCACAAGGGCATCAACCTCCCCGGCGTGGCGGTGAACGTCCCCGCGCTGTCCGAGAAGGACGTCGAGGACCTGCGCTTCGCCCTGGCCCTCGGCTGCGACATGGTGGCGCTGTCCTTCGTCCGCGACGCCTCCGACGTGCGCGACGTGCACCGGATCATGGACGAGGTGGGCCGCCGCGTCCCGGTCATCGCCAAGGTGGAGAAGCCGCAGGCGGTCGACAACATGCAGGAGATCGTGATGGCCTTCGACGGCGTCATGGTCGCCCGCGGTGACCTCGCCGTCGAGTACCCGCTGGAGCGGGTGCCCATGGTGCAGAAGCGGCTCATCGAGCTGGGACGCCGGAACGCCAAGCCGGTGATCGTCGCGACCCAGATGATGGAGTCGATGATCAACTCCTCGCGCCCGACCCGCGCCGAGGCCTCCGACGTGGCGAACGCGATCCTGGACGGCGCGGACGCGGTGATGCTGTCGGCGGAGTCGTCGGTCGGCAAGTACCCGATCGAGACGGTCAAGACGATGTCCCGGATCGTGGCGGCGGCCGAGGAGGAGCTGCTCTCCCGCGGTCTCCAGCCGCTGGTGCCGGGCAAGAAGCCGCGGACCCAGGGCGGTTCGGTGGCCCGTGCGGCCTGCGAGATCGCCGACTTCCTGGGCGCCAAGTCGCTGGTCGCCTTCACCCAGTCCGGTGACACCGCGCGCCGGCTGAGCCGCTACCGCGCCCAGCAGCCGATCCTCGCCTTCACCACCGACGCCTCGACCCGCAACCAGCTCACCCTGAGCTGGGGCGTGGAGTCGTTCGTGGTGCCGTATGTGGAGAACACCGACTCCATGGTCGACCTGGTCGACGCCGAGCTGCTGAAGCTGGGCCGCTACGCCGAGGGCGACACCATGATCATCACGGCGGGCTCCCCGCCCGGCGTCCCCGGCACCACCAACATGGTGCGGGTGCACCACCTGGGCGGCCAGAAGGCCTGACCCGGCACGGACCGGCGGTGGGCGGCATCCGGGGGGTGCCGCCCACCGGCGTGTTCGCGGGCGGCCGCGCGGATCCGCAGCCCGTCGGCACCGGTACGGAGCCCGTCCGGGCGCCGACGGGGAGGCGGTAACGGAGCCGGGTTGCGGCTCACGAGGGCGAACACCGGCAGCGAACGGAGCGGTTCGCCGGCACACGGCACACGGGGCGGTGTTCCGGGGGACAGCGCACGGAGCGGTACGCCGACGTACAGCGCACGGCACACGGCACGGACGCGAGCCGCCCCGGGCCGCGGACGGGCACGTCGGCAGGACAACGCAGTGGGGCACCCCTTCGCCGAAGGGGTGCCCCACTGTTGTTGCGGCTCCCGGAAGCTCAGCCCGTCCCGGAGGTTCCGGTCCGTCCCGGCGGTTCCGGTCCGTCCCGGCGGTCTCAGCCCGCCGAATTGAACAGGTGCATACCCGGCACGGTGAGCGTGCCGCCGAACTGGCCCGCCTGCCGCACATGCACATCGGTGAAGACGGCGAGGGGGACGTTCAGCGGAGGCGGAGTGTCCGGGCTGAAGGTGACGGGGATCAGCCCGAACAGCTTGCCCTTCAACTCCTCGGTGTACATGGTGACCGTTCCGTCGCGGATGGTCGACTTGGAGCCCTTGCGCGCCTGGACGTGACTCGTGGTGCCCTGAGGCCCTTCCACGAGCTGGTGCAGGTCGTCGATGTCGGTCTCCTCAGCGGTGAACTTCAGGACCTTCTTGACCTTGCCGCTGTAGGTCTTGACCTCGACGATGCCCTTGTAGTCCAGGCCCCGCAGGGTGAGCTTGGAGCTCTCCAGCTGCCACGGCTCGTCCGGCAGGAGCGGGGCGCCCTCCTCCAGATCGGCGTCGGCCAGCGCCTTGGCGTCGTGAGTCGGGCAGGGGAACGGCTTCTTGCCGTCCTCCGTGCCGTCCTCCGTGCCGGACTCCTCGCCCTTGACGGACTCCTTGACGCCCTCGGCGGACTCCTTGGCCTTCTCGGAGACGTCCTCGACCTTGGCCCCGGCCTCGCCGGCGGCCTCGCGGATCGCGCTCTCGGTCTTGTCCGTCGTGTCCTCGACGGCGTCCGCGGCCGGCTTCTCCGCGGGCTTCTCGGACTCCTCGGGGGCGGCCGTGCCGGTGGCGTCCGGCTCGTCCGACGCGGAGCTGCTCGCGGTCGGCGAGGGCTCCTCCTCGTCGTCGTCCCCGTCGAAGAGGTCCTTGATCTTGTCGCCGACACCCAGCGGGTCCAGCGGGTTCTTGGTCTCCTCCGGCGTCGGCTCGGCCGAGGGCTCCTGCTCCTCGCCGGCCGGCTCGTCCGTACCGGTGGACGGCTCCTCCGCGGAGTCGCCACCGGAGGACGGCGCCGGGGAGGGTTCGGTCGACGGCTTCGCGCTCGGCCCGGCCGACGGCCCGGCACCCGGCTTCGCCGACTCCTTGTCCGACGGCTCCTTCTCCTTCTCGTCCTTCTTCTCGTCCTGTGCCTCGTCGGAACGGGTCACACAGGGACCGGACGCGAAAGGATTGCTGGGCATCTCGTCGGCCTGGGCGAGCTTCGGGGTGAGCCCCATGCCGACGAACACCGCCGTGGGCATCGCCGCCAGGGCCAGGGCCTTGCTCGCAGGAATCTGCAGCTTGGTGAGCAGCGACTTCCTGGGGGCCGCGTGGCGCGGCCCCGTTCTCACACGAGCCGCATCGCCTCCGGCCTCGCCGAAGGGGACCTCGTCGCTACGCACGGTGCCTCCCGTCGGCGACCTCGACGGTGTTTCCGCTCGGGACCGTGAAGGGACCGTCGGACGTGGCACCGGACTTGTCCGCCTCCACGGCGGGGGCGCCCGGCGCCCAGGCGAGGGACAAGCCACCGCCGACCAGCGACAGCAGGAAGCCGATCATGAAGCCGCCGAGGTTGGACACCGGAATCGAGACCAGGGCCAACAGGATGGTGGCGACGCCCGCGAACACCCGGACGATGTGGTGGTACCACATGGTGAGTCCGAGGGTGATCAGCAGGACGCCGATGATCAGCGAGCCCGCGCCGGCGGTGGTGGCCATCCGCACGGTCAGCTGGCCCACCTTGAGGTGTGCGTACGGGAGATAGGCGATCGGCACTCCGCCCAGCATCGTCAGCAGGCCCGCCCAGAACGGCCGGCTGCCGCGCCAACCACGAAAGCGAAGCCGCCAGTATTTGATTCGGTCACGCTGCCCTGGTGACTCGGCGCTCATGGAAAACAGCTCCCTGGGACCGGCGTTGTACGAAATGAGTGGTGGGGGGCGGGCGGGGGACGAAACCGCCCCCGCCCGCCCGGCGAGTGCTTAGTAGCACTCCTTGACACCCTTGTGGATCTTCATGCTGAGCCCGCTCAGCTTGAAGGTTCCGGCGCTGGTGGCCCACGCGGTCTGCTTGACGTCGGTCAGGGTCGCCGAGTCGGCCTCCTGAGCGAAGCCACCGCGGCTGGCGTGGTCATCCTTGTTGATGCCCGGGCCCTTGTTGCTGGCCCCCGCCGCGACACCGATGTTGATGTCCCGGAAGGTCGCGTCCGCGTCCAGCTGAGCAACGTCGATGTACAGGTTCTCGGCCGTGACCGGATCCTTGGCACCGGCGTTCAGCTGCAGCGTGACCGTACCGACGAGCGGGATGTCCGGGGTGACCACGGACTGGCACATCTTGTTGATCTCTGCGTGCTTGAACGCGGAGACCGCGACGGGCTGGTTCTTCCCGCCGACCTGCTCGTCGTAGGCCCCGTACTGGATGAAGCCTTTGCCTTCGAGCCGCTCAGCAGACACCTTGAACTGCTGGCCGGACACCTGGAACGACGCCGCGAGCGCACCCTGCGACAGGGCCACGCCGATCGCTGCGGTGGCAGCGACGCTCGGGACCATGACAACGGCGAACCGCTTCCATCTGGTCCCGCCACGAGCCTGGGACTCCATGAGTTTCCTCCTTCTCGGACGTACATCTCCGGCCGGGGCCAGTGGGCCGGCCCCGTCTGGGATGGGAGAAGTGCTACGTCCTCGGGAAGGAGAGCGCCGCCCTCCGGGCGCGAACTGCGTCCGAAAACACCGGCGATCACCCCCGAGCGACAACCACTGGCCACGCTCCCGCGCAACCTGCTGGACAGGCCCTGCCGGTGGCAGAGACCCCCCTGTCCAAGGCCGGCGCCATCTGCCGCCGGCCGCTCGGTGGGGACCCAGGAACCCCATGACACCGGCTGGTTGCCGGGTGACGGGAATGGACCGAGCGTGGCCGATCGTGGTGCATTACAAGCCGCGACACAAGGGGCTCGTTACTAGTGAGTAACGGCGAGATAACCGAAGCATGGCCGATGGGTCTCGGCCAGCCACATAGCGTCGCGGGGTATGCGTCCGATACCGGAGGAGGAATAGCTACATACACGGACAAGCGCCCGCGGTTCCCTTACTGCAAGTAACAGCGGCCGCGATTACCAAGTTTTGGTAAAGCGCGACCGCTGTGATCACGGCGTCACCACTGGTGACGACCGGTCAGAAGAGTACGCGAGCCAGCGCCCCCCGGGCAGTGGTCACGCGCGGATCGTCGCCGCCGATCACCTCGAAGAGCTCCAGCAACCGCAGCCGGGCCTTCTCGCGTTCGTCACCGGCCGAGCGCTTCACCGTCTCCACCAGCCGGCCGAAGGCGTCCTCGACATGACCGCCCACCAGGTCCAGGTCGGCCGCGGCCACCTGGGCGTCGACGTCGTCCGGGCGGTCGGCCGCCGCCTTGCGCACCGCCTGCAGGTCCAGACCCTGCACCCGCTCCAGCAGTTCCGCCTGGGCGAGTCCGAGCTTCGCCTCGGTGTTGGCCGGGTCGTCCGAGAGGACATTCCGGTACGCCTGGACCGCTCCGCCCAGATCACCGGCGTCCAGCGCCTCGTGGGCCGCGGCGAGCGCGCTGTCGTGCGGACCGGCGGGGCGCTCGGGGACCTCGGCCTCGGCCTCACCCTCCGCGCCGGGCTCGATCGGGGCACCGACGATGCCGAAGCGCTGCTCGGCGGCCTGGATCAACTGGTCGAGCACCTGGCGGATCTGCGACTCCGGGGCCGCGCCCTGGAAGAGCGGCAGCGCCTGTCCGGCGACCACCGCGAAGACCGCCGGAATGCCCTGCACGCCGAACTGCTGGAACAGCGCCTGGTTGGTATCGACGTCGATCTTGGCCAGAACGAATCGGCCCGCGTACTCCGCGGCCAGCTTCTCCAGCACCGGGGAGAGCTGCTTGCACGGCTCGCACCACTCGGCCCAGAAGTCGATGACGACCGGGACCTCGGTGGAGCGCTGCAGGACATCCTG
>NZ_JBYITE010000024.1:0-100030 GCF_057709105.1 Streptomyces sp. bgisy100 | reverse complement strand
CCACCCCTGCGCCCCCACCCCCTGACGTCCACCCAGCCCTGCGGCACCGCGCCCTGCCATCGCCGGCCCTGCGCCCCCACCCCCTTGCGCTCACCCGGCCCTGCGGTCCCTGCTGCCGTCATGTCCGGACCGGGCCGGTGGCACCGCGCCCTTGCGTTCACCCGGCCCTGCGGCACCGCGCCCTGCGATCGCCGCCCTGCGCCCCACCTCCTTGCGCTCACCCGGCCCTGCGGCCCCATTCCCTTGCGTCCAGATCGCTGGGTCGGCGCACCGCGCCTCGGCCGGCGGTGCCGCGCTGAGCTGGTCCTCCCCGGAGAAGCAGCCATGCCCGCCGCGCCGACGGGCCTGGCCGTGCGTCACATCTCCCAGATCAGCAGCTCGGCCGGGGTGGCGGCGGTGAGCTCCGGTGCGTGGGGCCCCGAGATCCGCAGCTCGTCGCCCGGCCCGAGCAGCTCGTCCGGCAGCCGCACCCGGCCGCGCACCACCTGCAGATGCGTCCGCGTCTCCGCCCCGCTGCCGGCGTCGCTCATCGGCAGCGCCCGGCTCTCGCCCTCCGCCAGGCGCACGATGTGCAGCGCGGCCCCGGCGTTCCCCAGGGCGTAGGGCGTGCCGGCGGCGATGCCGCGGACGATCTCGTAGGACGGTTCGCCGCCCGGCCGCAGGGGCTCCAGCCACATCTGGACGAAGCGGAGCGGCTCCTCCCCCTCGTTGCGCTCGGTGTGCCGCACCCCGCTGCCCGCGCTCAGCCGCTGGACGTCCCCGGGGCGCACGACCGAGGCGTGCCCGGCCGAGTCGCGGTGGGTGAGCTCCCCCTCCACGACCCAGGTGACGATCTCCACGTCGCGGTGCGGATGCTCGTCGAAGCCCGCCCCGGGCTTCAGCCGCTCCTCGTTGCAGGCGATCAGCGGGCCGAACCGCAGGTTGTCCGGGTCGTAGTGCGGGCCGAACGAGAACGCGTGCCGGGTCTCGATCCCCGCCTGTGGATCGCCGCCCCGATAACGCTCCACGGCCCGCCTCAGCTGCATCATCGGTCCACCGTACCGAGGCACGAGGGAGGGGGCGGGGCAGGACGGACGCGGTATGAGGCAGTCTTGTCACGTGCCTGAATCCGGATCCGCCGACGCTCACCCACACGCCGCGACCCTGCGACGGCTGGAGAAATCCTCCGGCCACCTCGCCGCGAACGCGATCGCCCGCATGGACGAGACGCTGCCGTGGTACCGCGCCATGCCACCGGAGAACCGCTCCTGGATCGGCCTCGTGGCCCAGGCCGGTATCGCCGCCTTCACCGAGTGGTTCCGGCATCCGGAGACCCCGCAGGCGATCAGCACCGATGTCTTCGGGACCGCGCCCCGCGAGCTGACCCGCGCGATCACGCTGCGGCAGACCGTGGAGATGGTCCGGACGACCATCGAGGTCATGGAGGCCGCCATCGACGAGGTGGCGGCGCCCGGTGACGAGTCGGTGCTGCGCGAAGCGCTGCTGGTCTACGCCCGGGAGATCGCCTTCGCCACCGCCCAGGTGTACGCGCAGGCCGCCGAGGCGCGCGGCGCCTGGGACGCCCGGCTGGAGTCGCTGGTGGTGAACGCCGTGCTCTCCGGCGAGGCCGACGAGGGCGCCCTCTCCCGTGCCGCGGCGCTCGGCTGGAACTCCCCCGAGCACGTGATCGTGGTGCTCGGCACCGCGCCGGACGGCGACAGCGAGCTGACCGTGGAGGCGATCCGGCGCGCCGCCCGGCACGCCAAGCTCCAGGTCCTCACCGGGGTGCTCGGCGACCGGCTGATCGTCGTCGCGGGCGGCAGCAACGATCCGCTGCGCACCGCGAAGGCGCTGATCGGGCCGTTCGCCCCGGGGCCGGTCGTGGCCGGTCCGGTCGTCGGCGACCTGGTGTCCGCCACCCGCTCGGCGCAGGCCGCCAACGCGGGGCTGCGGGCCTGCACCGCCTGGCCGGACGCCCCCCGCCCGGTGCCGGCCGACGACCTGCTGCCGGAGCGCGCGATGGCGGGCGATGTCTCCGCCCGCGAACAGCTGGTGGAGGAGATCTACAGACCGCTGGAGGAGGCGGGCTCGGCCCTGCTGGAAACCCTCAGCGTCTACCTGGAACAGGCGAGCAGCCTCGAAGGGGCCGCCCGGATGCTGTTCGTTCACCCCAACACCGTGCGCTACCGGCTCCGACGTGTGACGGACGTCACCGGATGGTCGCCGTCCGATGTACGATCCGCGTTCACGCTCCGTATCGCACTGATTCTGGGGCGTCTAGCCCAAGGAGATCAGCAACTCTAGACTTTTGTCGGACACCCACAATTACCCTGACGGTTCTTGGTCCCTGTCCCCACCGGTCTTCCGGACCGGCCGCAAGAGAGAGTGTGAGAGTGCTCGTACTCGTCGCTCCCGGCCAAGGCGCTCAGACGCCCGGCTTCCTGGCTCCCTGGCTCGAACTCCCCGGCGTCACCGAACGTCTGCAGTGGTGGTCCGCCGTCTCCGGTCTGGACCTGATCCACTACGGCACCAAGGCCGACGCGGAGGAAATCCGTGACACCGCGGTGGCGCAGCCGCTGCTGGTGGCCGCCGGTCTGGTGTCGGCGCTGTCGGTGTTCCCGGACGCCGCCGAGGCCCGGCGGGTCGCGGGTGCGGTCGCCGGTCACAGCGTCGGTGAGCTCACCGCCGCGGCCGGCGCGGGCGTGATCTCGGCCGAGGCCGCGATGGTGCTGGTCCGGCAGCGGGGCCTGGCGATGGCGCAGGCCGCGGCCGTCACCGAGACCGGCATGTCCGCGGTGCTCGGCGGCGACCAGGAGACCGTCGTGGCCCACCTGGAGGGGCTCGGCCTGACTCCGGCGAACATGAACGGCGCGGGCCAGATCGTGGCCGCGGGCACCTCCGAGCAGCTGGCGGCGCTCGCCGCGGACAGGCCGGAGGGCGCGCGGGTCATGCCGCTGAAGGTCGCCGGCGCGTTCCACACCCACCACATGGCTCCGGCCGTTTCCGCCCTGGAGACCCTGGTCCCGGGTGTGACGGTGCGGGACCCGCAGGTCCGCTACGTCTCCAACAGCGACGGCGCGGTCGTCGGCTCCGGTCAGGAGATCGTGCGGCGGCTGGTCGCCCAGGTGTCCAACCCGGTCCGCTGGGACCTGTGCATGGAGACCTTCAAGGAGCTCGGCGTCACCGCGATGATCGAGGTGTGTCCCGGCGGCACGCTGGCCGGGCTCGCGAAGCGCGCCCTGCCCGGGGTGAAGACCGTCGCGCTGAAGACGCCGGACCAGATCGACGCGGCCCGCGAGCTCATCGCCGAGCACGCCGTTCCCGCCGACCGCCTCGCCGAATAGGAGTCGCGAGAACATGAGCGCGAAGATCAGGCCCGGTAAGGGCGCACCGTACGCGCGGATCCTCGGCGTGGGTGGCTACCGTCCGACGCGGGTGGTGCCGAACGAGGAGATCCTCAAGCACATCGACTCGTCCGACGAGTGGATCCGCTCCCGTTCCGGTATCGCGACCCGGCACTGGGCCGGCCCGGACGAGACCGTGGCCGAGATGTCGCTGGAGGCGTCGGGCAAGGCGATCGCCGCCGCGGGCATCACCGCGGACCGGATCGGCGCCGTGGTCATCTCGACCGTCTCGCACTTCAAGCAGACCCCGTCGATCGCGACCGAGATCGCGCACCGGCTGGGGTCGGGCAAGGCCGCCGCGTTCGACATCTCCGCGGCCTGCGCGGGCTTCGGCTACGGCCTGACGATCGCCAAGGGCCTCATCGTCGAGGGCAGCGCGGAGTACGTGCTGGTCGTCGGCGTCGAGCGGCTGTCGGACCTCACCGACGTGACCGACCGGTCCACCGCCTTCCTGTTCGGCGACGGCGCGGGCGCGGTCGTCGTCGGCCCGTCCGAGGAGCCCGCGATGGGCCCCAGCATCTGGGGCTCGGAGGGCGACAAGGCGGACGTCATCACGCAGACCGTCCCGTGGGACGACTTCCGCGTCGGCGACGTGCGGCGGCTGCCGGTCGGCGAGGACGGCGAACTGAAGTTCCCGGCCATCCGCCAGGAGGGCCAGACGGTCTTCCGCTGGGCGGTGTTCGAGATGGCGAAGGTCGCCCAGCAGGCGCTGGACGCGGCCGGGATCAGCGCGGACGACCTGGACGTCTTCATTCCGCACCAGGCCAACATGCGGATCATCGACTCGATGGTGAAGACCCTCAAACTGCCGGAACACGTCACGGTGGCCCGTGACGTGGAGACGACCGGCAACACCTCGGCCGCCTCGATCCCGCTCGCGATGGAGCGGCTCCTGGCGACGGGGAAGGCGAAGAGCGGCGACACCGCGCTCGTCATCGGCTTCGGGGCGGGTCTGGTCTACGCCGCAACGGTCGTTACCCTCCCATAGGCACGATCCACGCAGTCCGGGCCAACCGGGCAGCCCCGTTCCACCTTGTACGGAAGTACCGAAAACACCGAAGGAGCGCCGCAATGGCCGACCAGAAGGAGATCCTCGAGGGTCTCGCCGAGATCGTCAACGAGATCGCCGGTATCCCCACCGAGGACGTCGAGCTCGACAAGTCCTTCACCGACGACCTGGACGTCGACTCGCTGTCCATGGTCGAGGTCGTCGTCGCCGCCGAGGAGCGCTTCGACGTGAAGATCCCGGACGACGACGTCAAGAACCTCAAGACCGTGGGCGACGCTGTCGACTACATCCTGAAGCACCAGGCCTGATCCAGCCGAGCGTGTGTCGCCACCCCGCGGTGGCGCCGTCGATTCGGACCCCTCGAACGTGGAGAAAGAATTCCTGTGAATGCGACCAACCGCACCGTGGTCGTCACCGGTATCGGCGCAACCACACCGCTGGGTGGCGACACCGCATCGACCTGGGAAGGTCTGATCGCGGGGCGTTCCGGCGTGAGCCCGCTCGAGCAGGAGTGGGCCGAGCAGCTCCCGGTACGCATCGCCGCGCAGATCGCGGTCGAGCCGAGCGAGATCATCCCCCGGCCGCAGGCCCGCAAGCTGGACCGCTCGGCGCAGTTCGCGCTGATCGCGGCCCGCGAGGCGTGGGCCGACGCGGGCTTCACCGCCAAGGCCGGTGAGGACGCGGCGGTCGACCCGGACCGGCTGGGCACGGTCATCGCCTCCGGCATCGGCGGCGTGACGACCCTGCTCGACCAGTACGACGTGCTCCGGGAGAAGGGCGTACGCCGCGTCTCCCCGCACACCGTCCCGATGCTGATGCCGAACGGCCCCTCGGCCAACGTGGGTCTGGAGGTGGGCGCCCGCGCGGGTGTGCACACTCCGGTGAGCGCCTGCGCGTCGGGCGCCGAGGCCATCGGCTACGCCGTCGAGATGATCCGTTCCGGCCGCGCCGACGTCGTGGTCGCGGGCGGCACCGAGGCGGCCATCCACCCGCTGCCCATCGCCGCGTTCGGCAACATGATGGCGATGTCCAAGAACAACGACGACCCGCAGGGGGCGTCCCGGCCGTACGACGCGGCCCGTGACGGCTTCATCCTCGGCGAGGGCGCCGGTGTCATCGTCCTGGAGTCGGCGGAGCACGCCGCCCGGCGCGGCGCCCGTGTCTACGCGGAGGCCCTGGGCCAGGGCATCTCGGCGGACTCGCACCACATCACGCAGCCCGAGCCGTCCGGCAACGGCATCGCGCACGCGCTGCACAACCTGATGGACGGCACCGACCTGAAGCCGGCCGAGATCGTGCACATCAACGCGCACGCCACCTCGACCCCGCAGGGCGACGTGGCCGAGATCAAGGCGCTGCGCAAGGTCTTCGGTGACGACGTGGACCACATGGCGCTGTCCGCCACGAAGTCCATGACCGGTCACCTCCTCGGTGGCGCGGGCGGCGTCGAGACGGTGGCGAGCGTCCTGGCGCTGCACCACCGGGTCGCCCCGCCGACGATCAACATCGAGAACCTCGACCCCGAGGCCGACGCGGACGTCGTGCGCGACACTCCGCGCCCGCTGCCGGAGGGCACCATCGCGGCGCTGAACAACTCGTTCGGCTTCGGCGGGCACAACGTCGTCCTGGCCTTCCGGACGGTCTGACCCGCACCACCTGCCGCCACCCGGCCACCGGCCGCCCCGCACCACCGGGGCGGCGGGCCGGGCGAGGCGGCGCCCTACGCGGCCGACGGCCGGGCAGTCACCGACTGCCCGGCCGTTGCGTTGTCGGGGGTGGGGCGTGCGGGCGGGTGTGTGGGCGGTGCGGCGGGTGTCCGGGGCGGGGCACCCGGGGCCGGGTGTCCGGGGCGGGTTCCCGAGGCGGGGTGTCCGGGGCCGGGCGTCCGGGGCGGGGTTCCCGTGGCGGGTGTCCGGGGCGGGGTTCCCTGGGCCTGGGCGCGGCGCGGGTGGCCGGGCCCGTCAGCGTTCCCCAGCGGCTCCGCCGGGTCGGGCGGCGCTGCTCTTCCCGGCCGGCCCCCTCAGCCCTCCCGGATGAACCCCGCGAAGTAGCTCGCCGCCATGTCCTCGTCGCCGTGGCCCGCCCGTTCGGCCCGGTGCAGCCGCTCGGCGCCGGCCTCCGCCAGGTCCATCCGGACGCCGGCCCGCTTCCCCGCCTCCAGGATCAGCCGGGCGTCCTTCGCGGCCGTGGTCACCGAGAAGTTCGGCGCGTAGTCGTCGTTCATGATGGCGCCCGCCTTGAGGCGGAGATAGCCGCAGTCCAGCAGTCCGCCGGCGACGGCGTCGAGGAACGCCTGCGGTTCGACGCCAGCCCGTCGGCGAGGGCGAGCCCTTCCCCGACGGCGTTGTTGAGGGCCAGCACCCAGCTGTTGCACACCATCTTCAGCCGGGACGCCGCGCCGCTCGCGCCGTCCTCGGCGATCCAGACGGTGCGGCTGCCGATCGCGTCGAAGACGGGCGTCAGGGCAGTGCGGGCCTCGGCGGGCCCCGCGGCGAGCACGGTCAGCTTCCCGTCCTCGGCGGGCTGCCGGGTGCCCAGGACGGGTGCGTCGACGAAGAGCAGATCGTGTTCGGCCGCGAAGGCGGCCAGCGGTTCGAGAGCGTCGATGCCGGCGGTGGTCGACTGCGACCACACCGTTCCGGGGGCGAAGGAGGCGGCGGCCTCGCGCATCGTGTCCAGCACGGTCCGCCCGTCGTACAGCATCGTCAGGACGACATCGGCGCCCTCGACGGCCGCCGCCGGATCGTCCGCGATGCGGGCGCCGTCCGCGGCGAGCGGCTCGGCCTTGTCGCGGGTGCGGTTCCAGACCCGGACGTCCAGACCGGCGCCGCACAGGTTGCGGGCCATCGCGGCCCCCATGATGCCGGTGCCCAGCACCGCCACTGAAGTGTTGTCAGCCATGACGGCACGCTACGGCGTGGGTCCGCCCGGGGCGGCGAACCGGGCGGCGGCACCCGGACGACGGCGCTCCGGGGTCGTTGCACGATGAGCACGCGACCCGGGCGGGCATTGCGCAAGAGCCCCTCAGACCACCTGGTGCAGCCAGCGGACCGGCGCGCCCTCCCCGGCGTACCGGAAGGGTTCCAACTCGTCGTCCCAGGGCTTGCCGAGGAGCTTGGCGATCTCGGCTTCGAGGTCGGTCTCCCCCTGGCCTGCCCGGGTCATCGCGGCGCGCAGCCGGTCCTCGGGGATCAGGATGTCCCCGTGCATGCCGGTGACCGCGTGGAAGATGCCCAGCTCGGGGGTGGAGCTGTAGCGCTCGCCCTCGGCGGTGGGGCAGGGCTCGGCCGTCACCTCGAAGCGGAGCAGGTGCCAGCCGCGGAGTGCGGACGCCAGCTTGGACGCGGTGCCCGGCTCGCCCTGCCAGGAGAACTCGGCCCGCCACGTCCCGGGCGAGGCCGGCTGTCTGATCCAGTCGAGGTTGACACGCACGCCGAGCACGCCCGCGACAGCCCATTCGACGTGCGGGCACAGCGCGCGGGGTGCGGAGTGCACGTACAGAACTCCACGTGTCGTCACCGGGACCTCCAGTGTGGGACGAGGTTCGCCTTCCCCAGCGGCCTCGTGCTCCGTACCGGTCGTGTCCTGGACAGCACCTGACATTCTGCCCGAAAAGTCACTTCCGTACCAACTCCCGAGGTTACGTGCAGTAAACACCATGGGGAGCAAAAGTCCGCAAAAGGGGCAGTATGTGACGTGATGTAAGTCAACGATTTCCGGGGTGCACGCGCGCCACAGCTGAGGCGACCGGCCGTCAGGTCACTGCGCACGAGGCGCAGCAGACCGACTGCCACGGGGAAAAGCTACCGTGCACCACCGGCCCGGGGGTGACGTACCGTCGGTCCCGGACGGATATCGGCAAAGCTTTCACTCGCGGGGACGGCGGGAAACCTCCGATCGGGGAACGCCCGAGCGGCCCAATCCGTCATCCGTGGAAGAAAGCGGGAGGAAAGCCACCGACCGCGCGAGGGGAGCCGGCAATGCGGGACACATTCGGGCGCGGGCGCGGACACCGGCACGAGCGCGGGCGCCGTGCGAGCCGGGGCCTGGGGGCGTGGGGCCTGGGAGCGTGGGGCCTGCGGGCGGGCGTCCTGCGGGCGTGGGGGCAGCGGGACGCGTCCCGGCCGGACGGCGGAACGGAATCCCGGGCGGGCGCAGGGGTGGTCCGAGCGAGCGCAGGGGCGGTCCGGCCGAGCGGCGGGGCGGGGTTCCGGCGGAGCGGCAGCGCGGTCCGGGTCGCGGTGGCCGCGGTCGTCGCGGCCACGCTGCTCGGTGGCGTCACCGGCTGCGGCATCGGCGACGAACCGTCCGAACGGGCCTCCCACAGCCCGCGCCCCCGGCCCACCCCGGTGTGGGACACCAGCCCGGAGTCGATCGCCGCGCTCGGCGACTCGGTCACCCGCGGCTTCGACGCCTGCCTGGTCCTCTCCGACTGCCCCGAGGTGTCCTGGTCGACAGGGACGGACCCGAAGGTGGGCAGCCTGGCGGGCCGGCTGCTGAAGGACCCGGCCGGTGACAGCTGGAACTACGCGCGGACCGGAGCGCGGATGGCGGATCTGCCCGGACAGGTCCGCCGGGCCGTGAGCCACCGGCCGGAGCTGGTGACCGTGATGCTGGGCTCGAACGACGCCTGCCGGGACAGCACCGATCTGATGACCCCGGTGTCGGCCTTCCGCTCCGACTTCAAGCGGTCGCTGCGGTCGCTGCGGCGCGCCCTGCCCAAGACCCAGGTGTTCGTGACCAGCGTCCCGGACCTCAAGCGCGTGTGGTCCGAGGGCCGTCGGAACCCGTTCGGCAAGCAGGTCTGGCAGCTGGGCATCTGCGCGTCGATGCTCGGTCAGCCGGACGCGATGGACCGGGCGGCGACCCAGCGGCGGGGCTACGTCCAGCAGCGGGTGCTGGCGTACAACGCGGTGCTGAAGGAGGAGTGCGGCAAGGACCCACTGTGCCGGTACGACGGCGGGGCGGTCTTCGACTACCTCTTCAGCGGGCGGCAGCTGAGCAAGTGGGACTGGTTCCATCCGAGCAGGAACGGCCAGCGGGTGCTGGCAGAGATGGCGTACCGGGCGGTCACCGCGAAGAAGCCGGTGGGGTGAGCGGGGCGGTGGGCCGTGAGGGTGCTCCCGGTACCGCCGCGGGCTCCGGCCCGGGGTGAGTCCCGGGGGCCCGGGGTGAGTCCGGGGGCCCGCGGTGAGTCCGGGGGCCGCAGTGGCCCTGGGAGCGTGTGATGACCCTGGGGAGCGTGTGGTGGATCCGGAGCCGCGGCGGGGGCCGGCCCCCCCGACGCGGCGACGCCCGGCGAGCCCGCGGCGCGGGCGGCCGGGGGCGCCGCCGGTCCGGGAGTGCGTTCCCGGGCCCGGTGACAGGGGTTCCCGGGCCCGGTGACAGGGGTTCCCGGGTCCGGCAGGGGTTCCCGGGTCCGGTGGCAGGGGGCGTCCCCGGACCTGTACCGCCGGGGTCAGTCCGTGGCGTCCAGGGTCCCGGTGAGCCGGGGGTCAGTGGCTGACCGGCCCGCTTCGATCCGGTACCGGCCGGGGACGAACCGCCAGCGGTCCGTCGCCTCGTCCCAGGTCTCGAAGGCGCGGCGCGGGAGGACGACCTCCGCCGCGACGCTCTCGCCCGTGGCCGCCGCGACGGTGGCGAATCCGGCCAGCCGACGGGGCTCGGGGTGGGCTTCCGAGGCGCCCGTCTCCACAGGGTCCGGGGCCGGCGGGGTGAGGTAGATCTGGACGACCTCGCGGCCCGGGCGGGTGCCGGTGTTGCGGAGCCGGACGGTCACCGTGGTCCCGGCCGTCTCGACCGCCTCGTACTCCCAGGTGGTGTACCCGAGGCCGTGGCCGAAGGGGTACGCGGGCGTGGCGCCGGCCTTCTCCCAGGCCCGGTAGCCGATGAACACGCCCTCCTCGTAGACGAGTTCGCCGTCGGTGGGGACGACCCGGGACACCGGGGCGTCCGCCAGCCGGGCGGGCCAGGTGGTGGGGAGCCGGCCGCCGGGCTCCTCGCGGCCGAGCAGGACGTCCGCGAGGGCGGCGCCGGCCTCCTGGCCGGGGAACCAGCCGAGCAGCACTGCCGCCACGTCCTCGCGCCAGGGAAGTTCCACCGGGGAGCCGGAGTTGACGACGACCACGGTGCGCGGGTTGACGGCCGCCACGCGGCGGACGAGTTCGTCCTGCCGGCCGGGCAGCAGCAGATGGGTGCGGTCGAAGCCCTCGCTCTCCACCCGTTCGGTGGTGGCGACGATGACGATCGCGGTGTCGGCGTCCGCCGCCGCGGTGGCAGCTTCGTCCAGCATCTCGTCGGGGTCGCGCACCGGCTCGCCGTGCAGCAGGGCGCAGCTGACCGCGGCGACCGGGGTGTCCGTGGGCTTCACCACCGTGCAGACCAGCTCGACCTCGACGGGCTGTCCGGCCTTCAGATAGAGCTCGCCGCGCGGCATCGGGGAGCCGAAGAAGGCTTCGAAGGGGTCGTCGTGGCCGGGGGCCTGCGCACCGTCGAAGAGGACCTGTCCGTTGACGGTGAGCTGGAAGCCGCCGATCCCCTGGGTGCCGAAGAGGTGCTCGCCGTTGACCCGCGGGGTGAACGTCCCGCTCAGCTCGACGGTGTGCAGGGCCTGGCAGTCGACGCCGTCCGGAAGGTCACCCATCCAGCTGACCTGGCCGCCCGGCAGGGGCTCGCCGCCGAGCTCGCGGCCCTGGCCGTCCCGGCACACCGCGTGCAGCCGGAATCCCTTTTCGGCGACGGCGAGTTCGTCGCTCGGGTCCGCGCCGACGGCGTGGACGACCTCCACCTCCCGGGGGAGCGCGTCCCGCAGGCCGTCGAGCGGGGAGACGACATGGGCGGGGAAGACCTGGGCGGAGCCGCCGCCGAGAATGCGGGCGTCGCGGGCGGCGGCGCCGATGACGGCGACGCTGCGGAGCCGGGAGAGATCGAGCGGGAGGACGGGCTCGGCCGGCCGCTCCCCCGGGGCCTCGGCCGCGGGGGACGCTGCGCCGTTCCCCGGGGCGTCGGAGGCCGGGCTGTCGGAGCCGGTGCTGTCGGAGGCCGCGCCGTCGGAGGACGGGCTGTCAGGGCCCGGGCTGACGGAGGCCGCGCCGTCGGAGGACGGGCTGTCAGGGCCCGGGCTGACGGAGGCCGCGCCGTCGGAGGACGGGCTGTCAGGGCCCGGGCTGACGGAGGCCGCGCCGTCGGCTGGGCCGTCCCCCGGAATTCCGGACCCGCCGTCAACAGGGACGCCGGGGCGGGCCACGCCGGTGGTGTGCGCGGGCCGCTGCCCGGCGGTGTCCGCCGGTCCGTCCGCGGCCGGGTCCGTCGAGTGCGGTCCGGTGGCGCGGGCCCGCTTCTCGCCGTCGGCGACGTCCGCGGGCCTTCCCCCGGTGGCGTCGGCCGGCTCCTGGCCGGGCACCTCCAGGGAGTGGGGGCCGGAGCGGGCCTCCTCGGCGAGTCCGGCGGGTTCCCGGACGGGCGCCGGTTCGTTGCGGAGCAGGACGAAGGAGCGGCGGGCGATCTCCCGGGCGACGTCCTCTCCGGAGAGCCGCTCCGGGAGGTCCTGGGGAGCGACGGCGGCGGGTACGCCGTCGAGGACGCCGACGCGGGCGGCCAGCCGCAGGACCTGTCGGACGGCCCGGTCGACCTCCGCCTCCTCCACCTCGCCCGCCCGGACGGCGTCGGCCAGGGCCGCGCCGTAGACGGTCCTCGGTCCGGGCATGGCGATGTCCAGGCCGCCGCGGATGTTGTCCACGGTGGACCGGGCGGCCAGCCAGTCCGAGACGACCGCGCCGTCGAAGCCCCACTCCTCCCGCAGCACCTCGCGGAGGAGGGTGCGGTGGGAGGTCATGGCGGTGCCGTTGACCGCGTTGTAGGCGGCCATGACGCCCCACGGGCGGGCGTTTCTGACGATGACCTCGAAGGGGGCGAGGTAGAGCTCGCGCAGCGGGCGCGGGGCCACCGTGTTGGTCACGGTGAACCGTTCGGTCTCGGCGTCGTTGGCGACGAAGTGCTTGACGGCGGTGCCGACTCCGCCCTCCTGGACACCGCGGACGTACCCGGTGCCGATCTCTCCCGTGAGGTGCGGGTCCTCCGAGTAGCACTCGAAGTGGCGTCCGCCGAGCGGTGAGCGGTGGAGGTTGACGGTCGGGGCGAGCAGGACGTGGACGCCCTTGCGGCGGGCCTCCTGGGCGAGGAGGTGCCCGGCCCGGCGGGCGAGTTCGGGGTCCCAGGTGGCGGCGAGGGCGGTGGGGCTCGGCAGGGCGACCGAGGGGTCGGCGGCGGTCCAGCGGACGCCGCGCACCCCGACCGGTCCGTCGGACATGACCAGGGACCGCAGGCCGATCGCGGGGAGCGCGGGCAGGGACCAGGTGTCCTGACCGGCCAGCAGCCGGGTCCTGTCGTCCAGGTCGAGCTTGCCGAGCGCGTCCTCCACCGCTGCTTCGCGTGCCGCGTCCTGCGGAGTCATACGGGCCTCCCCTTGTCCGGCGTGCGGCTCATCCTGCCGTGGAGCGCCGGGCGGCGGGAAGGGAGCGCGGGGCGCGCGGGACGGCTCGGCCCGCGCGGTCCGGGGGCTCCCCGTTCCGGGGGCGCTGCTGCGGGGGCGGAGTTCCGGTGAAGGGCGGAGAGTTTGGGGCGACGGACCGGGGCAGCTACCGTCCGCGGTGCCGACCGCTCCCGGGAGTTCGCACGACGGGGCCGGGAGTTCCGGCGACGGGCTCTGGTCACCGCGGCGATCGTCTGCTGGGATCACTCCCGACTCGACGAAGGGATTCCCATGCGACGCACTCGCATCCGGCTGGGCCTGCTCGGTGTCGTTCTGGCGGTCTGCGCTCCGCCGGCTCTCGCCGGGGCGCCGACGGCCGGTGCCGCGGTCCGTTCCGCCGAGGGCACGGTCCGTTCCACCGGGGCCGCGCCCACCGTCGAGGAACAGCGGCTGGACGGCGCCGTGCCGCGGGAGATCCTCCGGAGGAGCGGATTCGACACGGTGGCACCGGAGTTCGCCCGGGAGCTGGCGGCCGTGGAGTCCGTGGACGGGGCCGAGCGCCTGGTGACGCGTTCGGCTCAGCGGCTGTGGCAGCGGGCCGTCGACCGCGTGCAGGGGCGGGGCCCGGCGGGCGGCGATCTGAGCCGGGACGACGACCGGCCGCTGTACTGGGCCCGGCTCGGCATGACGAAGGCGCTCCGGGCGTGGCGGCCGCCGTTCGCCCTGCCGGAGTCCCGGCGGCAGGAGCTGATCACCCGTCTGGAGCGCGGATCCCGGGGGCAGGACAGCATCGATCTGCCGGCGGGCCGGGCGGTGAAGCGGGTCCTGGTCACCGGCTTCGACCCGTTCCAGCTGGATGCGGACATGCGCCGCAGCAATCCGTCGGGGGCGGCGGCGCTGGCCCTGGACGGGACCACGATCCGTACGCCGTCCGGCCCGGCCCGGGTGGAGACCGCGGTCTTCCCGGTGCGCTGGACGGACTTCGCCGAGGGGACGGTGGAGCGGACCCTGGCCCCGTACTTCCGGAGCGGTCCGCACCGGGTCGACATGTTCACCACGATCAGCCAGGGCCGGCCGGGGCGGTTCGACGTCGAGCGCACCAACGGCGCCTGGCGCGGTGGCTACCCGGACAACGACCGGATCTCACGCACCGGGACCGTCCCGATCCCGGCCGGGGTGCCGACCGTCCGTCCGCAGCCGCAGTGGACGGTGACCACGCTGCCGTACGAGCGGATCGTGGCGGCCGGGACCGGTGGGTTCCCGGTGCACGACAACACGGCGGTGACGGAGATCCCGGCGGGCGGGACCCAGCCGGTGGACCGGCCCGACGGCCCGACCCCCGGTTCGACGGCCCGCGCGGGCGGCGGGGGCGACTACCTGTCGAACGAGATCGCCTACCGGGCGACGCTGCTGCGGGACGCGCTGCGCCTCCGGGTGCCGGGCGGCCATCTGCACACCCCGGTACTGCAGTTCGGGGCGGGGAACTCCGACCCGTCCACGGGCACGGTCACGGACCCGGACTTCGTCCGCAACCGGCAGGCCATCACCGATCAGATCCGCGCGATCCTCACGGTGACGGCGGGCACGCTGCCGCGCTGAGGTTCGTTGCCCGGGGGCCGGGCGGGTGCGGGGAGGTTGCGCCAACGGGCCGGAGGGGAGCGGGGGACGGTCCGGAAGCCCGGTGACGGTCGGCGGACGGTCCGGAAGCCGGGTGACGGTCGGCGGACGGTCCGGAAGCCCGGTCGGCGGACCTGGGCGGATGACCGGGGAAACGAGCGGGAGAATGCGTCCTGTTGTTCGACAGCACGCACCGGAGGACCTCGCCGTGACCCTGGACATCAGCGCCTTCACCGACCCGGACCCCGAGCGTCCGCCCGCGCCCGTCGCGGTCGACTGGGCGGCGGTGGAGCAGTGGCTGGGGCTGCGGCTGCCGGACGACTACAAGCGCTTGGCCGACGTCCACGGCCCCCTGGACTTCGGGGAGTTCATCTGGATCCACGTCCCGTGCGTCGAAGAGGGCCGGTTCTCCTACGGGGAGTGGCTCCGGGACACCCACCGCGAGGCCCGGATCGACGCCCGCGACCTGCCGGAGGACGGGCGGCCGCTGCTGCACCCGGCACCGGGCGGGCTGCTGGCCTGGGGGTGCACCCGGGGCAGCGACGTGCTGTTCTGGGACACCTCGGTCTCCGACGACCCGAACCGGTGGACCGTGGTCGTCAGCCATTGCGGCGCCGTCCCGGGCAGTGGCCTGCAGCCGTGGCACCGGTACGACCTCACCCTCACCGAGTATCTGCGGCACACCGTCCGCGAGGGCTGGGAGCTGCCGTCGCCGCCCGGTCCCCTGATCGGCCCGCTGCCGGGCACCGTCGCGCGTACCGCGTTCCTGCCGGACGCCGGGCCCTGGACACCGCCCGAGCCCGTGCCGCCCCGGCTGACCGCGGCGGAGCGGCGCATCGCGCTGGAGACCGGCACCGGGCCGGCCGCTCTGCGGCTGCTGTGCCCGCCTCCGGAGCACCCCTACCTCGGCGGCGGCACCTGGGACGGGCTCTTCGCGGAGCTGGGCACCCGCCTGCCGCGGGAGTACGTGACGCTCATGGACCGGTACGGCGCGGGCTGCTGGACCGAGTGGCTGCGCTTCTTCACCCCGCTGCGGACCGGCGAGCGGCGGTTCGTCCACCACGTCGAGGAGACCACGGACGCCTATCGGCAGCTCAAGGACGGCTCCGAGGACTGGTACCCGCTGACGGCATGGCCCGCCGCCGGGGGCTTCCTGCCGTTCGCCGTCTCCATCGACGGTGACTACCTCGGCTGGCTGACCGAGGGGGACGACCCCGACGCCTGGCCGCTGATCGTCTGGCCCCGCCACGCCCGGCAGGGCCCGCCCCTCGACGGCGGGCTGGTCGACACGCTGCTCGCCTGGCAGCGCGGCACGTTCTCCACGGCGGGGCTGGCCGGGCTGGACGAGGAGGACGACCCGGTCGAGTTCGCCGTCTTCCGGGCCTGGGACGATCGCGCTTACTGGTGACGGCCGCGCGGACTGGTGAGGGCGGACTGGTGAGGGGCGACGCAACGTCCTGGTGACGGGCAGCGCACCGGTGAAAGGGCAACGCAAGAGCCCCCGTCCGGGCAAGGCCCGGACGGGGGCTCTGTGGCTGCGTTGCAGGTCAAGCGGCGTTGCAGGTCGCAGCTCGATGGGGCCAGGTGTACTGCCCCAGGTGTACTGGCTTCTAGGTGTACTGGCTTCTAGGCCCCGGGGTCAGGGTCTTCTGCCCGGCGGGGCCGGGGTGCCCGGTGGCGGCGTTTCCGTGCCCGGCGCCCCCGGTGGTGGGGTCCGGCTCCTCCGGGCCGACCAGGTCCCGGGTCAGCAGCGTCGCCCCGGCCACCGCGCCCGGCATCAGGAAGACCGCCACGAGCGGGATCAGGAAGAGCAGCGCGAGCGGCACCCCGAAGCCGAGAGTCAGCATGCGCCGGCCACGGAGCAGAGCGAGGCGCTGCGGCAGCCGCACGCCGCGGCGCTGGAGGGCGACGGCGGTGAGTTCCTCGGTGAGGAAGAAGCCGGTGACGCAGAAGCCGAGGGCGGGCACCACCGTCTGGCCGATGAGCGGGACGAAGCCGAGCGCGAAGAACAGCAGCGAGTACAGGCCCACCCGCAGGAGGATCGCCAGGCTCTCCCGTGCGGAGATGAACAGTTCACGCCAGAACGGGAGTCCGGACTCGGGGGCGGTGCCGTCCTCCGAGAGGTCGACCTGCTCGGAGAGCGACTCGTAGAAGGGCTGCCCGATGAGCAGGGTGACGGCTGTGAAGGACACCACGGCGAACAGCAGGACGACCGCGAACAGCAGCGCGACGAGGAAGCCGCGGAAGAGGTCCTGCCAGGGCGAGCCCCAGTCGTCGGCGAAGGGCGTGGCCCAGGCCGTCAGATCGGCGCCCCAGAAGCCGAGGCCGGCCAGCGCGGCGCCGTACAGCACCACGGTGGCGAGCGCGGGCAGCAGGCCGAAGCCCCACCACCGGCCGTGTGCGGCCACCCAACGCTGGCCCTTCCAGAAATAGCCGAAACCCGCCCCGAGATCATGCATGGGGAGAGCATAGTGCGGCGTCGTCCGGGGCCCGCCGGGGCCTGCCCCTGGGCGGACGCGGAGGTTCCGGAACGGGGGCGGTCATCTCCGGAACCGGGGCGGTCGTCCGGCGGCGTCCCGGGCGGGCGGCGCGCCGCGGTGGACTCGGCGCGGCGAGCCGGGCGCGGTGGGTTGGGCGTGGCGGGCCGGGCGCGGTGGGTTGGGCGTGGCGGGCCGGGCGCTGTCAGCCGGGGGGGTCGAAGTCGGCGGTGGCGAGAACCATGCCGTCGGCGCCGACCAGGCGTGCCCCGGAGAGGGTGTCCGGATCCACCGGGGCCGGGGCGGCCCAGTGGCCGTAGTCGCCCTTGAGCGTGAACGAACCGACGGTGACGGTGCTGCCGTCGTCCCGCACGAACTGGCAGGAGACCTTGCCGTACGCGTGCGGGAAGTCGAGGTCGTCGATCGACATGTAGACCCAGCTCTCCGGGCCCGGATGGGCGAAGACCTTCCCCACGTGCCGGTTCCCGGCGGTGAAGTCGGCCGTGAGCAGCTGTCCGGCGGCGCCGGCCGTCGTTGCGGCAGGAGCTCCTTCGAGGGCCTGGCCCACCGCCCAGCCGCCGAATCCGAAGCTGATCGCGAGGATGGCGGCGACGACGGTGGCCCGCAGCTTGCGCCGGGTCCGGCGATGCCGGTGGCCGGACGCCGGCCCCTGCCGGGCGTGCTCCCGGCTGCCGGCGGGCCCCGGGCGGGCGTGGCCCGGACGGGTGTGACCTGGGCGGGTGTGACCTGGGCGGGCGTGCTCCGGGCCGGTCCCCCGGCCGCCGCTCCCCCGGCTGCCGGGCTCGGATCCGCCGGACTCAGGTTCGGCGGGACCGAGGCCGACGGGACCGAGCCCGGCGGGATCGGTGGTGCCCGTCTCCCGGCTTCCGGATTCCTGGCCCGCGGGGCGGCGTCCGGCCGGCCGCACGTAGGAGAAGCGCCGTCCGGCGGGTTCCGGGCGCGAGGTCCGCCGTCCGGCGGGGCGGGCTCCGGCCATGCCCAGGCGGCGCATGACCCGCTTCTCGAAGCCGACCGGCGGTTCGCTGCCCGGCAGCAGGCCCAGCAGCCCGTCCTCGGCGAGGGTCAGATGCCCGACGTACTCCCGGCAGCTCGGGCAGCGGTCCAGGTGGGTGATGGCGGCGGCACGCTCCTGGCCCGGGAGGATCCCCAGTGCCAGCTCGGCACCGAGCTCCCTCAGCTCAGCGCAGGTCAGGTCAGTCATGGCCGTCTCGCTCGGGTCGTCCCGGGGCTCGCTCAGGTGGTCCCGGGGTGGTTCGTGAGTCCGCACGGTGCGCCGCCGCGTCACCCTTCCCCGCCGCGTCCGCCCCGGCGGGGCCCAGGGCGAGGCGCAGCTTTCCCAACGCCGCCCGGATGCGGGTCTTGGCGGTGCCGACGGGGATGTCCTCGAACTCGGCGACCTGCCGGGCGGTCATGCCGTAGATCCCGGCCATCACCAGGGCCCGCCCCTGTGCCCCGGGCAGCGCGGCGACCGCCGCCCGGATCCGGGCCGCCGTGTCGTCGGCGACCGCCCGCTGCTCGGGGGTCTCGGTGACGAGTTCGAGCAGGGAGTCCAGGTCCTCGGGGGCCACGGGGGTGGGCCTGCGGGCCCGTACCGCGTCGATGGCCAGGTTGTGGGCGATCGCCGTGAGCCAGGTCTTGACCGAGCCGCGCCGGGAGTCGTACATCTGCGCGTGCCGCCAGGCGCGTTCGAAGGTCTGCTGGGCGATGTCCTCGGCCAGCTGGGGGTCGCTGACGACCGCGATCGCGACACCGTAGACCGTCCGCTGGAAGCGGCGCACGAAGGCGACGGCGATTTCGGGATCGCCGGTGCTGAGCCCCGCCAGAAGCGTCTCGTCCGCGGCGCGCCCGAGGGGGAGGCCCGTCCTCATACCTCTGGATACGGCTCTGCCTTCCCGGTGGATTGCCGGGCGGCCGTGGCGAGGAACGCGGGCGGACATGAAGGGCACCTCACCGCCATTCTCCGCCCGCGCGGCAATCCCGTCACGCGGCTGCCGCCGTATGCAGAGCAGGACTGGGTTCAGGGCAGGACCGGGTTCGGAGCAGGACCGGGTTCGGCAGCGGGACCCGGATCCGAGCAGGTCCCGCTCCGGAGCGGGACCGGACATGACGCCGAAGGGCCGGAGGGCCGAGCCATGACACGCATCGTGACCGTGCGCAGGAGCGTTGGAGCGGGGATCGGCGCCGGAGTCCTGGCCGGAGTGCTCGCGGCCTGCGGAGGCGGCGGGTACGGGGGCGGGTCGGGCGGTGACGGGAACGGATCGACGTCCCCGCCGCCCAAGAACAGCGGGACGACCCGGGTCGCGGTGACGATGACGGACTACCACTTCCGGCTGAACCCCGACACCTTCCACGCCGGTGCCTACACCTTCGTGGCCACCAACGACGGCCACCACCCGCACGCCATGGAACTCGAGGGGCCGGGCGGGGAGCAGCGCAGCGCCACGGTCGGGCCGGGACAGTCCACCACGCTCAAGGTGACGCTGAAGGACGGTAAGTACCAGGTCTTCTGCCCCGTCGACAACCACACGGACCTGGGCATGAAGACCACGATCACGGTCAGCGGGACCGGCACCTCGGACGGGAACACCACCGGCGGCAACGGCTACTGACGCCTGGGACGCACGGGAACACTGTGGCACCTGTGGCGCAGGGCCCGTGGTGGCACCTGCGGCGCGGGCGCGCTGTGGCACCGGAGCGCCGTGAGCGCCGCGGCACGGAGAAGGTGCGGCGCGGGAAAGGTCGGCACGGAGCCGGCGCGGCGCGGCCAGTACCGCGAGCCGGGCACCATGCGCGGAGGGCCGCGCCCCGCTGCTGCGGGTGCGGCCCTCCGAACGGCTCAGTGCCTCAGCGCTCAGCGCCTCAACGCCTCAACGCCTCAGACCACGCTGAGCTCCACGGCGATGTTGCCGCGCGTGGCGTTGGAGTACGGGCACACCTGGTGGGCGGCCTCGACGAGCTGCTCGGCCGTGGCCCGGTCCACGTTCGGGATGGAGACCTCGAGGGCGACCTCGATGCCGAAGCCGCCGTTGCCGTTCTTGCCGAGGCCGACCCGGGCGGTCACGCGCGACCCGGAGATGTCGGCCTTCTGCTGCCGCGCCACGACGCCGAGCGCACCCTGGAAGCAGGCGCCGTAGCCGGCGGCGAACAGCTGCTCCGGGTTGGTGCCCGCACCGCTTCCGCCCAGCTCCTTGGGCGGGTTGACGACCACGTCGAGCTTGCCGTCGTCCGAGGCGACCCGGCCGTCGCGGCCGTTCTCGGCGGTGGCGACCGCGGTGTACAGGACCTCTATGGACTCGATGGACATGCGCAATTCCTCCTGTTGTCGCGCACGGGTGTGCGCGTCCCGACTGGGGTACGCGTCGGCTCACCCTCACATGACCGGAACGTTCCGCACCAGATGTCCGGAACGGCGGGAGTGAGCCCGGCGGTTGAGCTGTGCGAGGTCAGTCGCCGAGGGCGACGACCATCTTCCCGGTGTTGTCGCCGCGGAGCATGCCGAGGAACGCGTCGAAGGCGTTGTCGATCCCCTCGACGACGGTCTCGCGGTACTTGAGCTCACCGGAGCGGATCCAGGCGGACACCTCCTGGACGAACTGCGGCTGGAGCGCCTGGTGGTCGCTCACGAGCATGCCCTGCAGCCGCAGCCGCTTGCCGATGACCATGGCGAGGTTGCGCGGCGCGGGGGTCGGCTCGGTCGCGTTGTACTGCGCGATCATGCCGCAGATGGTGGCGCGGCCGTGCAGCTTGAGGGAGCCGATCGCCGCTTCCAGGTGCTCGCCGCCGACGTTGTCGAAGTAGACGTCGATGCCGTCGGGGGCGGCCTTCGCCAGCTGCTCGGCGACCGGCCCGTCCTTGTAGTTGAAGGCGGCGTCGAAACCGTACTCCTCGGTGAGGAGCCGGACCTTCTCGTCCGAGCCCGCGCTGCCGATGACCCGGGAGGCGCCCTTGAGCCGGGCGATCTGCCCGACCTGGCTGCCGACCGCGCCGGCCGCGCCGGAGACGAACACCGCGTCGCCCTCCTGGAAGGAGGCGACCTCCAGCAGCCCGGCGTAGGCGGTGAGGCCGGTCATCCCGAGCACTCCCAGGTACGCGCCGAGCGGGGCCAGCTCCGGGTCGACCTTGACGGCGCGCTTGCCGTCGACGACGGCGTACTCGCGCCAGCCGAGGCCGTGCAGGACGTGGTCGCCGGGCGCGAAGCCCTCGGCGTTCGACGCCAGCACCGTGCCGACCGCGCCGCCGTCCATCGGGCCGTCGAGCGGGTAGGGCGGCAGGTACGACTTCACGTCGTTCATCCGTCCGCGCATGTACGGGTCGACGGACAGCAGGGTGTTGCGGACCAGGATCTGTCCGGGGCCGGGCTCGGTGACCGCCGTCTCACGGAGAGCGAAGTCCTCGGGCTTCGGCCAGCCGTGCGGGCGGGCGACCAGGTGCCATTCGCGGCCGGTGCTCGGCAGTGCGGTCATGGTGGGCGCGCCTCCTTCTGCCCCAGATGTACTGGGCTCCTGATGTGCTGGGCTCCTGCCACAGGTTTACTGGGCAATGTTTCATGTACTGAAACAACCATGCTCCTGGATGTTTCATGTTGTCAAGTAAATGGGTACCCTGGGGCCATGGCCACTCGCACTGATCCCCTGACCTTCGAGGTCGTCGAGCTCATCGGCACCGTCGTGGCCCGCTACTACGACGAGTACGAGGACGCGGCGGCCGAGCACGCCCTCACCGGCGCCCAGGCGCGCGTACTGAGCCTCCTCTCCCACGAGCCGATGCCCATGCGCCGCATCGCCCAGAAGCTCAAGTGCGAGCCGTCGAACATCACCGGCATCGTCGACCGGCTGGAGAGCCGCGGCCTCGTCGAGCGGCGCCCCGACCCGGCCGACCGCAGGGTGAAACTGGCCGCCCCGACGGAGGAGGGCCGGGCGACGGCGACCCGGCTGCGGGACGCGCTGGGCTTCGCCCGGGAGCCCCTCGCCGGCCTGTCGACCGAGGAGCGCACCACCCTGCGCGACCTGCTGCGGCGGATGCTCGGGGAGGACGGGGCGGGGAGCTGAGGGCGCCGGAGCCGAGCGGCGCCGGAGCCGAGCGGCGTGAGGAGCTGAGCGGCGTGAGGAGCCCCTTCCGCCACGGCCGGACGCACGCCCACGGCGGGCGGCGAGCTTCGCGCCACGGCCGGCAGGGCGCTACAGCGGGCGGCACGGCCGGTCGCGCGCCACGACCGGCGGGGCGGGCGGTCGGCAGGGCGCTACGGCCGACGGGGCACGGGGCTCCGCCGATCGGCCCACGTCGCCGATTGGCCCACATTTCCCGCGATCCAGTGGCCCGGGCCACAGGGCCAATCCCCGGATAGGCTCACCGCCCATGAGCGCTGACCAGACCACCCGGCACACCATCGACTTCTACTTCGACCCCATCTGCCCGTTCGCCTGGATCACCTCCCGGTGGATCCTGGAGGTCGAGCAGCAGCGGGAGGTCGACCTGCGGTTCCGGGTGATGAGCCTCTCCGTCCTCAACGAGGGCCGGGAGAACCTGCCCGAGCAGTACCGGGAGCTGCTGGACCGGGGCTGGGGCCCGGTCCGGGTGTGCATCGCCGCCGCGCAGCAGCACGGCGAGGGCGTGCTGCGCGACCTCTACACCGCGCTGGGCACCCGGATCCACAACGAGGACATCGGCGACTACACCGCGGCGATCACGGCGGCGCTGGCCGATGTGGGCCTGCCCGCGGAGCTGGCGGAGGCGGCCGGCCGGACCGAGTACGACGACGCGCTGCGCAAGAGCCACCACGAGGGCATGGACCCGGTCGGCGAAGAGGTCGGTACGCCCACCATCCACGTCGACGGCGCCGCCTTCTTCGGACCGGTGCTCAGCTCGATCCCGCGCGGCGAGGCCGCACTGCGGGTGTTCGACGGCGTGCGGCTGCTCGCCGGCCACCCGGACTTCTTCGAGCTGAAGCGCACCCGTACCGGAGGGCTCGACTTCAGCTAGCCGACGGCTCCGGCTGTCGCTCGTTCCGGCGTGCCCCCGAGGCTTCGACCGGCCCGCAGCCTCCGCCGACGGGCCGGGGCGGCGCGGCCGCGTGCCGACTCAGGTGGCGCACCACCACAGGAAGCGGGCAGTGCAGGTGGGCCGTGGTTCCGGACGGGGCTCGGTGCGCTGCGACGACGAGGGGGCGGGGGCCGGCGCGGCGGAGGTCCGGGGCGGCGGGGTCGCGTCGGGCGCCGTTCCGGATCCGGTGGAGCTGCGCGTGGTCGTGGCAGCACCCGGCTCGTCGGGGGCGCTGCTCCGCCGCTTCCGGGCGGCGTCGTCGGAGTTCCGGTCGCCCTCGCTCCGGTCGCCGTCCTCGGCTCCGTCGCGGGGGCTCCGGGAGGCCGAGGGGCCGCCGCTCGACGCGCCCTTGCGGCTCGCGGGAGATGCGCTGAGGGAGCCCGTGGACGCGCCCGGGTCCCGGTCGGCCGTGGGCCGTTCCGACCGGACCGCGGCGGATCCGTCCTCCCACGGCGCCCGGAACGTGCCCTCGGTGGCGACCTCCGCCACGGTCAGCGCACCCAGGACGACCCCGAGCACCGCGGCGGCGACGACGACCCGGCGCCCCCGGCCACGACGGCCGCGCCGGCCGCGGCTCGGGCGGGCGCGCGGGCCTCGGTGACCGCTCCCGGCCTCGTGTTCCCGGGCGGCGAGCCGTTCCCGGGCGGCGAGCCGTTCGGCGCGGCGCCCGGTGGGGGCCGCGGGGGTACCGCCGGCCTGCTCCCCGGACAAGGTCGTCCCGGCCCGCGGCGCGGGGTCCCCGATGGGCGCGCCGCATCCCGGGCAGGACAGGGCGCCGTTGAGGTGCCGTCGGCACAGAGAGCAGTAATCCATGGCGCCCGCAGGTTATGTGCCGTCCGGTAACGATTGAAGCGGCCTCCTGTGAGGATTCCGTGTCGACCGGCGTGCCGGGGTGACGCATGCACCGCGGTATACGGGAAACGGGCACGGATCCGGACCGATGCGCTGAGAGGTACCCGGTTCGGGCGCGGGGAACGGTCGCGCGGAGGCGGGCGCAGGGGGACGCGGGGCCGGACGCCGGGACCTTCCCCGACCCGGGTCCTTCCCCGACCCGGGTCCTTCCCCGACCCGGGTCCTTCTCCGGACGGGCTCCCCCGGACGCCGGGCTCTTCCCCGGACGCCGGGCCCTTCCCCGAACCCAGGCCTTCCCCGAACCCGGGCCCGGGGCCCTTCCCCCGCCCCGGACACGGGACCGTTCACCGAGCCGTCCACCCGGGCACGGTCACGGCCCCGCCAGTTCACCCCGGAGCCGGCGGGCGCGCAGCACCATTTCCAGTTCGAAGCGGCGGTCCGGGTCGTCCACGTCGTCGCCCCACAGCTCCCTGATCTGCCGCAGCCGGTAGCGGACGGTCTGCGGGTGCACCCCCAGCCGGGCCGCCACCTCCGGCGCGCCGCCGCGGGTCTCCAGCCAGGCCAGCAGGGTCTCCGCCAGGCGCCGCCCGTGCGCCGGGCCGCAGGCGGCGAGCGGTGCCAGCCGGCGGCGCGACAGGTCGTCGATCAGTTCCTCCGGCGGCAGCAGCACCAGCGCCTCGGTGTGTTCGGTGCACTGCAGCACCTGCCCGGCGGGGAGCAGGCCGCGCTCCATCAGCCGGACCGCGGTCCCGGCCCAGCGCAGCGACTTGGCGGCCTCCACCGGCGGCACCGGGGGGCCGATCGCGCCCGACCAGCCCCGCATCGCGCGGCGCAGCAGTTCGCCCCGCCCGGCGACGTCCGGTTCGGGCACGACCATGCGCGGCTGTTCGCTCTCCATGTCCAGCAGGACGTCCTGGCCGACGGCGGGCGCGACCGCGTCCCGGGCCGGGCGCAGCAGGACCGCGACGGCGACCCGGGAGGGCAGCGGCCAGCCGATGCGCGCGGCGCGTTCGGTGAGCGCGTCGGTGGGGTCGGTGCGGTGCTCGGCGAACAGCAGGTCCATCAGGCGGCGCTGGAGCCGCAGCCGCTCCCCCGCCTGCCGGGCGAAGGCCTCGGCGTGGCCGCGGACGGACTGGGCGACGAGGCCGTCGAGGTACTCGAAGCCGGATTCGACGAGTTCGTACATGGCGGGCGGGGGGATCTCGGCCTGCTGCCCGATCTCGGCGAGCCGGCGCCAGGCCAGCCGGACGCCGAGGCGGTAGATCGCCTGGAGGGAGTCGAGGCTGCGGCCCTGGAGGAGTTCGCCGCGGCCGAAGGCCTGGAACACCTCGGGGTGGACGGTCGGCCGGCCGCGCCCGGCGGCGAGGTGTTCGACGAAGTGCTCCAGCGCCCGCCGGATCCCGACCAGGGCCATGGGCTCGCCGGACTCGTCGAGCACCAGCGGGAGCCCCGGAAAGGTGCGGCGGATCTCGTCGAGGATGAACTCGGCCAGCTCGGGGGCCTCCTTCATGACGAGGGAGGCGAACTGCCGGACCCGTAATCGCGGGACGTCCTGCCAGGCCGACCGGGGCACGGATCAGGGCCCCGTGCCCGGGGAGCCCGAGGGTGCGTCCGGGAACGAGACGAGCGGCACATTGGGCTGTTCCGGGGTGGCGTTGAGCGCGGTGACGATGCCGACGGCTGCCCCGACGGCGAGGGCGGCGGCGGTCACGCAGGTCAGAGCCGCGGCGAGCAGTCTGTGCATGGGACGACGAGCCTCTCTGCTCGGTGAGGAGAACGTCCGGTGCACCGGCCCCGGTCCGGTGATGGCTCAGTGTGGGAGCAATATTGACACTCCGTCAAGAGTCCCCCTACGGTTCCCGGTTCATAGACCGTCTCCCGGCACACTCCGGACGAGTCGGCTCATCCCCTCCGGGGCGGGGACATCACGGAACGGCCCGGCTCCCGGCGGCTGAACGCGCACGGTCCCGGACCCACCCCCACCTTCCAGGAGTTGCCCGTATGCGCCGTTCCTCGTTGCCTGAGAACCCCCTCGGGAACCCGCCGGGGGAGCCGCCCGGGGGCTCCGGCGGAGATCCCTCCGCCGACCCGGCCGGGCCGGCCGGAAGCCCGTCCGGGAGTCCGCCCGGGTCACCCGGAGAGCGCTCGGGGAGCCCGTCCGGTCCGGGAGGTCCGGGGCGCGGGAGGCCGTGGCCGTCGCTGGCGCTGCTGGGGGCCGGGGTGTTCCTGCTGGTCCTCGCCCCGCTGCTGGCCTGGTACGTGGAGCCGCGCGCGCAGCGGACGCCCGTCGACGTGGACACCACGACGGTCTTCACCGGGCGGGGCAGCTACTTCGACACCGGCTCGCTCGACGAGAAGGACGGCCGGATCACGATCACCCGGCGGGTGCTGGGCGACGTGGCCGCGAGCGAGCGCAGCGGCCGGGCGGTGTGGGACGTGTCGACGGCGATCGACACCCCGGCGACGCTGCCGCTGCGGGACCCGCGGAAGTCGTTGCAGTGGACGACCGAGCGGTGGGTGACCGACCGGCGCACCAATCTGCCGGCGCACTGCTGCGACGAGCGGCCGTCCTTCAGCGGGGAGGCATACCTCAAGTTCCCCTTCAATCTGCAGAAGCGCGGTTACCGCTGGTGGGACAACACGCTCGGGGCGACGGTTCCGCTCCGGTTCGCGGGCACCGCCACCGTCCAGGGGTACCGGGGCTATCGCTTCACCGGGACCGTGAAGCCGACCCGGACGGGCACCCGGCAGGTGCCGGGCCTGCTGGTGGGACGGCCGAAGCAGGGTCAGGTGATGGCCGAGGAGTGGTACGCGAACACCGGCATCGAGCTGGTCGCGGACCGGCGCACCGGCCGGATCATCAACGCGAGCATCGCGCCGCGCAAGACCCTGCGGGCCCCGGGCGCCCGGCGGGACGCGGTCACCCTGCTGCGGAGCGGCCGGCTGGAGTTCACCGAGGCGACCCAGCGGGCGCAGGTGGATCTGGCGTCGGAGGACAGCGGACGGCTCGAACTGCTGGGGCGGACCATGCCGTTGGCGGGGGGCGCGGTGGGCGCCGTCCTGGCCCTGACCGGGGGCGTCCTGCTGGCCCGGGGACGGCCGCGCGGCGCGCGGGGAACGGACCGGGGACGGAGCTGAGGCCGCCCCCCGTCCCCCCCGAGCCCCCGCCCCGGAGCCCTGGCTCCACGGCGGGGGCTCGCTCGTTCCCGGGGCCGGGCCGCCCCACAGCCCCCGCAGGCCCCTTGAGCCCCGCCCGGACGCCTACCGCTCCCCGCGACATCGCACAATGCTGCGCGATGTGATGAGTCGTCAGGTCGATACGGGGCGGAACTTGTCATCCCGGTGAGTAGCCGCACCGAACAGAGGGGCGAAAACTGACCACCCCGCGCCATCCGCCGTCCGTGGTCCCCCGGAACGTCACCCCGCACGGGCGGTGGCAGCGCACCCCGCCCCCATAGGTTCCGCACCCTGAGACGAGTTGGAGCTCGGATGCCCCAGCACGTACCTCCGCAGGCCGCCGCTGCCCCCACCCCCGCGCCGTCCCCCTCCCCCGTCCCCGAGCCGGCGTCCCCGTCCGGGCCGGCGTCCGCGCTCGGGCCGGCGTCCGCGCTCGGGACGACGTCCGCGCTCGGGACGACGTCCGCGCTCGCCCCGGCGCCGCTCGGACCCGCATCCTCGGCGCCGGTGCCGCGGCGGATCGTCTTTCTCGCCCGGCGCGACCTCGGCAACCCGGCGGCGGGCGGCTCCGAGCTGCTCGTGGACCGGCTCGCCGACGGTCTCACCGCCCTGGGCCACCAGGTGACCCTGCTGTGCGGCGGGCCCGCCGCGTACCGCGACTACCGGGTCGTCTCCGCGGGCGGCGACGCGGGCCACTACCTGCGGGCCAAGCGGGCGTTCGCCCGGCAGGTCGGCGACTGCGACCTGCTGGTGGAGGTCTGCAACGGCATGCCGTACCTGGCCCCGCTCTGGCACCGCGGGCCGACGCTGTGCCTGGTCAACCATGTCCACACCGATCTGTGGGACATGCGGTTCCCCGGCCCCGCGGCCCGGCTCGGCCGCAGGCTGGAGCACTGGGCGCTGGCCGGGAGCCACCGCGGAAATCTGCTGGTCGCGGTCTCCGGGTCGACCGCCGCCGCGCTGCGCGCCATCGGGGTGCCCCGGGACCGGATCCGGGTCGTCCACAACGGTGTCGAGGAGCCGGGCCCGCTGCTGCCGAAGGCGCCGGAGCCGGTGTTCCTCGCCATGGGACGGCTCGTCGAGTACAAGCGGATCGACCTGCTGCTGCGGCTGTGGGAGCGGGTCCGGCCGGTCACCGGCGGGCGGCTCGTCATCGTCGGCGACGGGCCCGAACGGCAGCGGCTCGCGGCGATGGCCGGGCCGGACGTGGTGTTCACCGGGCGGGTCTCCGAGGCCGAGAAGCACCGGCTGCTGTGCGAGGCGTGGCTGCTGCTGCACCCGTCGCTGGTCGAGGGCTGGGGGCTGGTCGTCACCGAGGCCGCGGTGCGCGGGACTCCGGCGGTCGGCTTCGACATCCCGGGGCTGCGGGACTCGGTGGAGAACGGCGCCACCGGCCAACTCGTGGACGGCGAGAGCGCGTTCGCCGCCGCCTGGTGCACGCTGGCGCTCAGCGGGGAACGGCGCGCCGCGCTCGGCCGGGCCGCGCTGCTGCGGGCCGCGCGGTACCGCTGGAGCAGTACGGTGCGGCAGTTCCGGGCCGTGGCCGCCGAGGCGTGTCCGGCCTACGGCGCCGCCCGGCCGGACCTCCCGCCCGCCGGCCCGTCGTGGCCGCGTCCCGCCGCCGGCGGAGCCGCCCGCCCGGGGAGGTGACCGGGGTGCGGGAGCTCTCCCTCAAGGACCCCTCGCTCCGCCGGTCCGTCGCCCTCTTCCGGGCGTTCCTGCGCGAGCAGTCCGACCCGGAGCACTGCTACCGGCTGCTCGCCCGGGACGCCGCCGACCAGCTGGAGCGGTACACCCCGCTGGCGGGCCGGGTGGTCGTCGACGTCGGGGGCGGCAGCGGGCACTTCACCGCGGAGTTCCGGCGCCGCGGCGCACGGGGCTTCCTCTTCGAGCCCGACCCGCGGGAGCTGACCGCGCACGGGCCGCGGCCGGAGGGTGCGGTGGTCGCCGACGGCTATCTGCTGCCGCTCGCCGACGGCAGCGCCGATGTGTGCTTCTCCTCCAACGTGCTGGAGCACGTGGCCGATCCGCTGACCTTCCTCAGCGAGCTGGTGCGGGTGACCCGGCCCGGCGGGCTGATCTATGTGTCGTTCACCAACTGGCTCTCCCCGTGGGGCGGTCACGAGACCGCCCCCTGGCACTACCTGGGCGCGGACCGGGCCCGGCGGCGCTACCGGCGGCGGACCGGGCGCACCGCCAAGCACACTCTCGGCGAGAACCTCTTCCCGATCCACATCGGCCCCACCCTGCGGCAGGTGCGCGAGCGCCGGGACGTGAGCGTGGTCGCCGCCCGCTCGCGCTACTGGCCGTTCCTCGCGCACGCCGTCACCCGGGTGCCGGGCCTGCGCGAAATCGCCACCTGGAACCTCCTCCTCATCCTCCGGCGGTCTCCATGACTTCGAGCAGTCTGCTGTCCCACCCGGAACCCCCGTCCCCCGCGGAGCCGGGGGCGCCGCGGCCGGGCGGAGGCGCGGCGGGAGTCCGGCCCGCGCCGGCGCCCGGCCGGCGGCGCCGCGGTCTCCTCTGGTTCTGGGCCGCCGCATTCGTGGCGTTCCTGGTGCCCGCGCCGGGGAAGGTCACCTTCGAGACCAAGCTGGGCGTGGCCCTGGACCCGCTGCGGTTCCTCGGTGAGCTGGGCTCGCTGTGGCAGGACCGGGCGGGCTTCGGCGGCCTCGCCGACCAGTACGTGGGCTACGTCTTCCCCGCCCTGCCGTACTACGCGGCGGCCCGGCTGGCGCACGTCCCGGTGTGGCTGGCCGAACGGCTGTGGCTGTCGCTCGTGGTCACCGCCGCGTTCTGGGGGGCACTGCGGCTGGCCGAACGGCTGGGCGTGGGCACGCCCGCCACCCGGCTGCTGGGCGCCGTCGGGTACGCGCTGTGGCCGACGTTCACCATCGTCATCGGCTCGACCTCGGCCGCCGCCCTGCCCGGGGCGGTGCTGCCGTGGGTGCTGCTGCCGCTGACCGCCGCGGCGGCGAGCCCGCGCACCGCCGCCGCCCGGTCCGCGCTGCTGATCCCGTTCATGGGCGGGGTGAACGCGGCCTCGACGCTCGCCTCGCTGCTGCCCGTCGGGCTGTATCTGCTCAGCCGCCCGGCCGGGCCGCGCAAGCGGGCGCTGATCGCCTGGTGGACGCCGGGGGTGCTGCTCGCCACGGCGTGGTGGGTGGTGCCGCTGCTGCTGCTCGGCGCGTACGGCGAGAACTTCATGCCGTACATCGAGCAGGCGGACACCACGACCGCCACCATGTCCGCGACCGAACTGCTGCGCGGGGCGGGCAACTGGGTCGGCTATCTGCACTTCGGGGAGGCGTGGCTGCCCGCGGGCTGGACCGTGGTCACCGCGGCCGTGGCCGTGCTCTCGTCCGCCGTCGCCGCCGCGCTGGGGCTGGGCGGGCTGGCCCGGCGCGACCTGCCCGAGCGCCGCTGGCTGCTGCTCACCGTGCTCGCGGTCGCGCTCATCGCGCTGGCCGGGTACGGCGGTGCGCTCGGCGGCCCGTTCCACGGCACCGTGCAGAACGTGCTGGACGGCGGGCTGCGGCCGTTCCGCAACATCTACAAGTTCCAGCCCGGACTGGCCCTCGCCCTGGCGCTGGGCCTGGCGCACCTGACGGCGGTGGCCGCCGAACGGCGCGGCACCCGCCCGCTGCCGGGCCGCCGCTTCGTCCCCGCGCTCGCCGCGCTGCTGGTGCTGCCCGGCCTCGCCCTGCCGTACGTCAACGGCAGCATCCTCCAGCCCGGCGCGTTCGACCGGCTGCCGGACCACTGGTCGAAGGCCGCCGCCTGGCTGGAGAAGCACGCCGCCGACGACCGGGCGCTGGTCGTCCCGGCCACCGCGCACGGCCTCTACACCTGGGGCTCCCCCATCGACCAGCCGCTGGACGTGCTCGCCGGGAGCCGCTGGGCGCAGCGGGACTACGTGCCGTTCGGCACCGCCGGGTCGCGGCGCGCCATGGACGCCGTCGAGCAGGCGCTGATGTCCGGCGGACACGTGCCGGGGCTGCGGGACTTCCTGGCACGGGCCGGGCTGCACACCGTGGTCGTCCGCAACGACCTGGACCCGGACCAGATCGGCTACGTGCCGCCGCGGACGGTGAAGCGGACCCTGGAGGCGTCCGGCTACCGCCGGGTCACCGGCTTCGGTCCGCTGCTCACCGGCGGCCGCATCCCCCGCGACACCCCGCTCCAGGTGGCGGGGCTGTTCCCGCGGCAGCAGGCGGTGGAGATCTACGAACCGGACGCGGGCGGCAGCCGGCCCGGTCCGGTCGCCCTGCGCCCGGCGGCGGACACCGCCGTCGTCAGCGGCGGGCCGGAGGCCCTGCTCCAGCTGTCCGCGGACCCGGCGCTGCGGGACCGGCCGGCCGTGCTCACCGGGGACAACCACCCGGGCGTCGGCACCCCGCCGCTCCAGGCCGTCGCCGACGGGCTGCGCCGCGCCGACACCCGCTTCGGGCTCGTCAACTCCGGTACCTCCTATACCTATACCGCCACCGAGCGGAACCACTCCGGCAGCCTCCAGGACCCGGGCGCCGAGCCCCGGCAGATCCTCCCGGTGGACGGGGTCGCACACCAGACGGCGGCCGTGCTGCGCGGGGCCCGCTCGGTGACCGCCTCCAGCAGCGGCAACTGGCTGTTCCACCTGCCGCAGTACGACCCGGTGAACGCCTTCGACGGCAACCCCGACACCGCGTGGGCGGAGGGCAGCCCGGGACGCCCGGCCGGCCAGTGGCTGCGCGTCCGGCTCTCCTCACCCGTCAAGCTGCCGTCCTCGATCCGGGTGACCCCGCTGGCCGGGGACGGGATGCGGGCGGCGCCGACCCGGATCCGGGTGGAGACCGAACGGGGCGGCGTGGAGAGCCCGTTGCAGCCGAACGGCACCGCCCAGACGGTCCGGGTCCCGGTCGGCGTCACCGGCTGGCTGCGCATCCGGATCCTCGCCGCGCAGGAGGCCGGTCCGGGGCTGTCCGGCGCCGGGTTCTCCGAGGTGTCGGTGCCGGGCGTGCAGGTGACCCGGCTGCTGGCGCTGCCGCGGGACGCGGAGCGCGGCGAGGCACCCGCCGAGGTGTTCTCCCTGCACCGGGGCAGCGATGCCGGCGGGCTCTCCCCGGCGTCCTCGGAGGTCGGCCTGCACCGGCAGTTCGGCACCCGGGCCGGCGGCGCGTACCGGGTGACGGCGTCCGCGGTGGCGGTGCCGGGCGACGCGCTCGACGGGCTGCTGGACCGGGTGGCGCCCGGCAAGCGGAAGAGGATCACCGCGACGGCCGACTCCACGAGCCGGACCGGCATCTCGCTCAGCCCCCGCAACCTGGTGGACGGCGACCTCACCACCGCGTGGATCGCGGGCGACCGGCCGGTGATCCACCTGCGCTGGCCGGGGAAGAAGAAGATCAGCGAGATCGTCCTCGCGGCGGCGGGCGGCGTGTCCACCCGGCCGGAGGAGATCCTGATCAGCTCGCCGGACGGGGCGGCGACCGCGGGCGTGGACGCGAACGGCCGGGCGCGCTTCGACCCGATCCGCACCGACCGGCTCGACATCACCGTCAGCCGCACCGCGCCGCTCACCGTCCACAACCCGGTGGCCGACGGGCGGTTGCAGCTCCCGGTGGGGCTGAGCGAGGTGTACGTCCCGGCCCTGGACGACCTGCGGGTGCCGCGGCCGGGGCCGGACGAGACGTTCTCGGTGCCGTGCGGCGAGGGCCCGCCGCTCGCGGTCGACGGCACCCTGCACGCCACCCGGGCCTCCGGCCTGGTGCGTGACCTGACGGAGCGGCGGCCGGTGCGGGTCGAGCTGTGCGCGGGCGAGGCCGAGGACGGAACCCTCGAACTGGCCACCGGGCGGCACCGGGTGGAGGCGGGCGACGCGGGGCCGCTCGCGCTGACCGATGTGACGCTGTCGCGGGGCACGCCGTCGGCGGTGTCCGGGGCGGACCGCCCGGCCGAGGCCGGCGACTGGCACGGCGACCGCCGCACGGTGCGGGTCGGCTCCGGCGCGGCCTCGTACCTCCAGACGTACCAGAACGCCAACGACGGCTGGAAAGCCACCCTGAACGGCAAGGAGCTGACCCCGCTGCGGCTGGACGGCTGGCAGCAGGCGTGGCTGGTCCCGGCGGGCCGGGGCGGCACCGTCACCCTGGAGTACACCCCGGCGCGGCTCTACCGGGCGGGGCTGATCGGCGGGGTGGTGGGCGTGGCGGCCCTGGCGGCGCTGGCGTTCGTCCGCCGGGGGGCGTCGGGCACGCGGCCGGCCGGCAGCGGGCCGACTGCCCTGGCGTTCCTCCGCCGGGGAGCTGCGGGACCGGTGGAGGGGGAACGGCAGGCCGGCGCTGAGGACGAACGGCAGGCCGGTCCGGAACGGGAACAACACGCCGGTCCGGAGGGGGAACGGCACGCCGGTCCGGAGGGGTGGCCGCTGTCGGCCGTGCCCCCACTGGAACCGCAGCCGCTCGTCCCGGCTCCGGGGGTGCTCCTCGGCGTGGTGGCGCTGACCGCTGTGATCGCCGTGATCGCGGGCCCGATGGCCCTGCTTGTGCTCCCGCTGGCGGTGCTGGCCCGGCTGCGGCCGGGTGCGCTGGTGCCGGTCGCCCTGGCGGCGATGTCGGGCGCGGGCATCGCGGCGGCCACGGGGGCGGGCCAACCACCGGCCGCGGACGAGGGTCCGTTCGGCGCCCTTGCCCAGGCCCTGGCGCTGGTGGCGCTGATGGCCGCGGTGGTGACCACGGACCGGCCGGGGCGCGACGGCCTCGTCGGAGTTCAGCCGACTGGGAGCGGGCCGGATACGACGGAGTGGAGCGCTGCGGGGGCGGTCGGGCCGGAGGGGGCCCGCGGTTCGGAGAGTTGGAGCGGTTCGGTAGGTGTGGAGGAGCCGGGTGGCTCGGAGAGTTGGAGCGGTTCGAAAGGTGCGGAGGAGCCGGGTGGCTCGGAGGCACCGGGCGGCTCGGTGGGACCGGACAGGCCGGAGGGGCGCGGGCCGGCCGTGGAACCGGACAGGCGCGCACCGCAACGAGCCGGATCCGGCACCATCCACCCATCCGGCAACACCCGCCCGCACGACAACGGCGACAACGGCGACAACGGCGACAGCGCGGGCGGTTCCCCCGCGGGAGAGGAGACCGGCCGATGACAGCGCTGCCGCACACCCGACGGGCCGGGGCCGGGGCGCCGCCCGTGGCACGGATCCCGTTTCCCACCGTGGATGAGGTGTCCCGGCACTGTGCCCAGGACGAGGAGCCGGAGACGGTGCTCATCGAGGTGCACCTGCCGGGCCGGCCCGAACCCGGGCGGCTGCGCGAGGCGTTCGGGGAGGCGCTGCGCCGCCATCCGCGGATCCTGATGCGTCAGGCACCGGGCCACCGGTTCGCCCGGCGCTACCACTGGGAGCTCACCGGCGACGCCGATGTGGACCCGGTGCACTTCCCGCCGCCGGGCCCCGACGCGCTCGACGAGGCTCGGGCCCGGGCGCTCTCGGTCTGTCCTCCGCTGTCGCTCTCGCCCCCGATCCGGCTCGACGTCATCACCCCCGTGGCCGACGGCGACGGCTGCGTCCTGCTGCTCACCATCAACCACACCGCCCTCGACGGACCCGCCTGTCTGCGGGTCCTGGCCACCGCCGCCGAGCTGTACGGGGGTACGGACAACTCCCCCGCGCCCCCGCCGGTCCGGTCCCCCGGCGCCGGCACTCCCGCCGGAACCGTCGTCCCGGCGGACGCTCCCGGCGGGACGGGCTGGGCGCGGCCCGCGCGGGTCGCCGCGGACGCCCGGACCGCAGGCACCGGGAACGGCCTGCTGCTCACCGAACTCCCGGTCCCGCGGCGGGCTCCGCGCGGGGCCGGCGGCGGCCCCGGGTACACCGTCAACGACCAGCTCCTGGTGTCCACGGCGCTGACGGTGGCCCGCTGGAACCTGCTGCACGGCCGCCCCACCGGACCCGTCCGGATCACCATGCCGGTCGACGACCGGACCCGGGGCGCCCTGATGCCGATCGGCAACGGCACCCGGCTGGTCGATGTGGCGCTCTCCCCGGAGGACCGTGCCGACGAGGAGCTGCTGAGCGCCGAACGGCCGGACCCGGAGGCCGTCGCCCGGCTGCTGCGCCGCACCGCACAACGCACCCGCGCCCTCAAGTCGGTGTCCCGGCCGCCGCTGGGGCGGGGCGCGGCGCTGCTCACCGCCCCCGTGCTGCCGGTCGCCGCCCGCGCGGCGCTGACCCGCCGGCTGCGGCGGGCGGTCGCGCCCTGGACGTCGACCACGCTGGTGAGCAACATCGGCCGGATCCCGTACGCGCTGGACTTCGGCGACGCGGGCCGCGCCCACGCCGTCTGGTTCTCCGCGCCGGCCCGGATGCCGCGCGGGCTGACCGTGACCACGGCCGGCACCGCCGGGCGTCTCCATGTGGCGCTGCGCTGGTCCCGGGCGCTGCTGGACGACGACGCGGCCGCCGCCCTCGCCCGTCTCTTCGCCCAGTCCCTGGAGGTCACGTCGGCGGTCACATCGGAGGCCGCGTCCGAGGCCGCGTCGGAAGCGATGCCGGAGAGGACGTGGGGGGCCACGTCGGAAGCGATACCGGAAGTCCCCTCGGAAGCAACGTCGTCGGAGACCGCACCCGGAGGTGCCGGATGACCGCGCCGGCCGGCAGCCACCCACAGCGGTCCCCCACGGGACGCACCGCGCCCCAGGAACCACGGCCGGGGCTGCGGGACTTCTACGAGAATCCGGCCGTCCCCGTCGCGAGCGGCACCGAACGGGCCTTGCGGCAGGCCCGGATGCTCGCCGCCGCCCTCGGCCCCGTGGGGCCCGGCCGTCCGCCCGCGACCGTGCTGGACATCGGCTGCGGCGACGGCTCGGCCGCCGCCACCGCCGCCCGCGTCCTCGCCGGGCACCGGATCGTCGGCGTCGACTGGTCGCAGGACGCGCTGCGGCGGGCGGCACCCCGGATCCCCCGCGTCGTCCGCGGCGAACTGACCGACGGCGGGCTGCCGTTCGCCTCCGCGGGGGCCGACGCGGTGCTGTTCAGCGAGGTCATCGAGCATCTCGTCGACCCCGATTCCGCCCTGGAGGAGCTGCACCGCGTCCTGCGCCCCGGCGGCCATCTGCTGCTCTCCACGCCCAACCTGGCCGCCTGGTACAACCGGGGGCTGCTGCTGGCCGGGGTGCAGCCGGTGTTCTCCGAGGTGAGCCTGCGCCGGATCCACGGCCGTCCGGGCCGCCAGGTCGTCGGCCATCTGCGGCTGTGCACGGCCCGCGCGCTGACCGGGTTCGTCGCCGCGTCGGGGTTCGAGGTGGTGCGGGTCGCGGGCGCGCCCTTCCACGGGGTGCCACGGCCGCTGCGTCCGCTGGACCGGGCCCTGTGCCGGGTGCCGTCGCTCGCCTCCATCCTGCTCGTGCACGCCCGGCGGGTGTAGCGCGGTGTGGTGGGGGGTGGCCTCCGCGCTGCTGGCGAACGTCCTGTACAGCGGCGGATTCGTGCTGGAGAAACGGGCGTTGGCGGCGTTGCCCCCGCTCCGCGCCGACCGGCCCGCCCGGGTCGTACGGCTGCTCCTGGGCAGCCCGCTGTGGATCGGCGGGTCCGTCGCCCTCGCCCTGGGCTTCGCCGCGCAGCTCGCGGTGTACCGCACGCTGCCGATCGCCGCGGCCCAGGGGCTCTTCGTCTCCGGGCTGGTGCTGCTGCTCCTGCTCTCCTCGCTGGTCCTCGGCGAGCGGCCGACCGGGCGGGAGCGCAAGGGCGTCGCGGCCATCACCCTCGCCCTGCTGATGGTGGTCGGCTCGCTGCCCGGGAGCGCCGAGCCGATCGGCCGCGGGGCGCCCGCCGGGCTGCTGCTGGCGCTGTGCGTGCCCTCGCTCGCCGCGGGCCTCTGGCTCTACGCCTCCGCCGAGCGCCGCGCCCGGCACCGCCACCGGCTGCCCACCACCGGCGTGGAGTACGGGGTGGCCGTGGGCCTGTTGTACGGGGTGAGTTCGCTCGCCGTGAAGGGCGTCTCGGGGCTGCTCGAAGCGGCCGATCCCGCCGGTACGGCACTCGCGCTGCTCCGCTCCCCGTACCCGTATCTGCTGCTGTTCACCGGCGGCACGGGCCTGGTGCTGTCGCAGACCGCGCTGCAACGCTGCCGGGCCTCCCTGATCGTGCCCGTCTGCACCACCGTCACCTGCGTGTTCACCGTGGTCAGCGGCACGTTCGCGTTCGGGGAGCCGCTGCCGCAGGACCCGCCGCGGCTGGTGCTGCGGCTCGGCGGCACCGCCCTCGCAGTCCTCGTCCTGCTGTCCCTGCCCCGGCACGACGCGCCGGAGGGGACGCCCGGGTGGGCCGGCGGTCCGCCGGGCGGGCCCGCTGCCGGGCGTTCCGACGATGCCGGGGGCCGGGCCGTCCCGCCCGGGTGGTCCGACGGCGGGGCGGGCGGGGCGGCGCCCGGGTGGCCCGGTGCCGCGCCGGGCCGGGCGGTCGCGCCCGGGGGCGCACGGGACTCGCCGCTGCGAGAGCCCCCGGCCTGAACCGGCCGGCCGAAGGCCCGGACCGTCACCCCGGCCCGTCTACCCCGGACCGTCACCCCGGACCGGGGCATCGGCCGCAGAGCACCCGGCGAACAGCACACCTCGCGAAGACCGCACCCGCGAACACCGCACGCCTCGAGTACCCCGCGAACAGGGCGACATCAACCACCGGAAGGAGCTGCCGTGGCCCCGGACGACCCCCTGCTCGACATCCTGGTCTGCCCGCTCGACAAGGGACCGCTGACGCTGGTCGACGCCGGAGAGGCGCTCTACAACCCCCGGCTGCGCCGCCGTTACCCCGTCCTCGACGGCATTCCGCAGCTGCTGCCCTCCTCCGGCGAACCGGTCCCGGACGAGGAGCACGCGCGGCTGACCCGCCGGAGCGGACCGTGACGCTCGCCGCCCGGCTCGCTCCCCGGCTGCCGCCCCGGTGGGTCGGCGCGGCGGCGGCCCTGCTCTATCCGCGGTTCGAGCCGGAGCTGGCACGGCTGGACGACTTCTGCCCGCCCGGCGGCACCGCCGTGGACGTTGGCGGCTGGTACGGGCCGTGGTCGCGGCGGCTGGCCCGGCGCGCCGACCGGGTCGTCACCGTCGAGCCCGTACCGCACCTGGCCCGGCTGCTGACCGCGACCGCGCCCCCGAACGTGACGGTCGTCCAGGCCGCCGCCGCGGAGGAGGACGGGCAGGCGCAGCTGTGGCTGCCCCCGGGCGACCGCGGCGACCGCGGGGTGTCCTCCCTGGTCCGCCGCGAGGTGCACGGCAGCGCGATGGAGGTGCGCTGCCGGTCCCTCGACGGCCTCGGGCTGACGGACGTCACCTTCGTCAAGGTCGATGTGGACGGCAGCGAACTGGCCGTGCTGCGCGGGGCCGAGCACACCCTGCGCCGCGACCGGCCCGCCCTCCTGGTCGAACTGGAGGTCCGCATCCAGCCCTTCGGGCCCGTCCTGTCGCATCTGGCGGAGCGCGGCTACCGGGGCTGGGTGCTGCCGGAGCGGGCATGGGTGCCGCTGGTCTCCTTCGACCTGGCCGCCCACCAGCGCCGGACCGGGCACGTGGCGGAGCACGGACTGCTGCGCCGCACCCTCGCCCCGCACAGCCGGTCCGTCCGCTACGTCAACTCCGTGCTGTTCCTTCCCCAGGGGAGGCGCCCGGTCCTTCCCCAGGGGAGGCGCCCGGCCGGCCGCTGACCCGCGCCTGTCCGACGCGGCGGCTACGGTTCTCCCATGCCGGATCCCTCCTCACGCGGGCCGTTCCCGGACCGGTCCGACCCGGACGGGCCGTCCTCGGGCGGCGACTCCGCAAGCGCCCCCTCCCCGGGCGGGCCGTCCCCTGCGTTCGGCCCCGCCCAGTTCCAGCTCGTCCTGCTGCGGCGGATGGCCGACCACCGGCCGGAGCTGGTCGAGGCCGCCCTCCGGGAGCTCGGCACCGGGCGGGCCGAGATGCGGGAGGCGAACCGCCGCTGGCAGGCCATGGTCCGCTCGCCGCGGGCCCGCGCGGCCGTGCGGCGCTACCGTTCGGTGCTCGGCCCGCCCGAGGAGGTCCTGCGCCGGCGGGTCGGTGACCTCGACTGCGAGGCCCTGCGCTGGCCGCTGCCGCTCTGGCCGGACCTGCGGTTCGAGGCGCTGACCGGGCCCGGCGGACAGATCTGGAACGAGTGGCTGGTGCGCGCCCCGGACTCAGTCGGCCCGGAGCTGCGGACGACCGACGATCTGCGGCCGTGGTGCTGCACGGTGGACGAGGTGGCACGGGCCTTCGCCCCGGCCACCCCGATGGAGGGCTCGGCGCCCACCCGCTGGGGTCTCGCCTTCACCGCACCGGACGGCTCGGGCCGACGCGCCCGCCATGTCGCGGAGTTCACCTGGGGGCTGCTCCAGCGGCTGGATCCCTGAGGGGCCGGGCTGCCGGTTGGCTCAGCGCCGTCCCGCCGGTTCGCCCGCCCGGCCGGCAGCGGACCGCACCTCCTCCGCGGCGTCCTTGCCGAGGGCCACCCGGACCAGCGCCGCCGCGAGCCGGGGCAGGTCCTCCTCGTCGACGAGGTCGGCGAGTTCCTTCGCCGAGGCCGGCAGGCCGATGCGCCGGGCCCCGTCCAGCGCCTTGCGGTCGAGATAGGGCCGGAACTCCGGCCAGACGGCCTGTGCCTCGCGCAGGAAGATGTGGACCCCCGTGGGGCCGATCCCCGGGACCTCCCGCAGCTGCCGCGCGGGATCCGCGCCGTCGCTCCGGCCGCCGCCCTCGCGCAACCGCCGCAGGTCACCGCCGTACTCCCGGAGCAGCAGGTCGGCGCCGTCGCCGAGCTGGGTGGCGGTCCGTTCGTCGTAGCGCCGGTACCCGCCGTCGCCGAGCGCGTCGACCCGCTGCTGCCAGGTGGCCCGCGCCATGCCCCGGGGGCTGCGTATCCCGGCGGCGAACAGCGCACGGGCCGCGGACACGGCGATGTCCGCCCGGATACGCGCGCTGAGCAGCAGCGACAGCACCAGCAGCTGGTAGAGCGGGGCCGGGGTGTTCCGCAGCGAGATCCTGGCCTCGGCCGCGTAGGTCCGTCCGCACCGGTCGAGCAGCGCCCGTACCAGGTCGTCGTGGTTGTCGCTCATCACGCCTCACCTCCCCTTCCGGGGTGCCTCACCTGCCCTTCCGCCGGGTGGAGCCGGCGATCCGGGAGGCCCGGTGCCTGGGGTGCCCACGCGCGGGGCAGGCATTGCGGCCGCCCGTCGATCGTGGTGAATGCCCTGCCCGGGTGCCCGTGTGCGGGACAGGCATGCGGACCGTCCGGCTCCGCACTCTCCGGGGACACCGGGTCCGGCGCTCTCGGACACCCGGCACTCTCCGAACACCGTCCCCCACCCTCCGGACACCGGTCCCGCACCCCGGTACACCGGCACGGCCCCCTCAGCGGACCGGGACACCGGCCCCGCACCGGCACCGCCGTCCCGGTTTGTGGCCCCCGCGGCGGGGAACCCGTCCGGCCATGAGTGGCGAAGCCCGGCCACACGACGGCTCCGGCCGGGACGGCTCCGAGCCGGACAGCTCCGGCGCGGTCCGGCGCACCGGACGCAACGAGAGCCGGGACGAACGCGCCGACCGGCTGTGGATGGAGCTGCTGCAAGAGGTGCGCGTCGCGCAGACGGGTGTGCAGATTCTGCTGGCGTTCCTGCTCAGCGTCGCCTTCACCCCGCGCTTCGCGCAGCTCGGCAGCTTCGACAAGGGCATCTACGTCACCACCATCATGCTGGGCGCCGGAGCCACCGGGGCCCTGATAGCTCCCGTCTCCTTCCACCGCATCCTCACCGGTCACCGGCTCAAGACGGAGGCCGTCCAGTGGGCCTCGCGCTGCACCGTCACCGGGCTCGTGCTGCTGCTCGGCACGGTCAGCTGCGCCCTGCTGCTGATCCTGCGGGTGGCGGTGGACAACCAGCTCGCCGTCTGGCTGACGTTCGTGGCGCTGCTCTGGTTCGGCGTCTGCTGGTTCCTCCCGCCGGTGTGGCTGCGGCACCGCGAGCGGCGGAGCCGCTGAACCGCGCCCGCCCGCACCGGACTTCACCACCGGACTTCCCGGAGGACCACCATGGACCGTTCACCCGCACTGCTGGGGATCTACCTCAACGACCATCTGGGCGGCTCCACCGCGGGGGCCGAGCTCTCCCGGCGCATCGCCCGGGAACACCGCGGCGCGGCGCACGGCAGCGAACTGCGCCGCATTGCCGACGAGATCGCGGAGGACCGGCGGGCGCTGCTCGACATCATGGACCGGCTCGGTTTCCCCGCCCGCCGGTACAAGATCTACGGCGGCTGGGCCGCGGAGAAGGCCGGGCGGATCAAGCCGAACGGCCGGGTCCGCCGCCGCTCCGGCCTGAGCACGGTCATCGAACTCGAATCGCTGCGCCTGGGCGTCGAGGGAAAGGCGGCACTCTGGCGCGCCCTCCTCGGGCTGTCGCCACGGCATCCGGGCCTGGACACGGACCGGATCGAGCGCTTGCTGCACCGGGCCGAGGACCAGTCGGAGACCCTGGAGAGCCTGCGACTGGCCGCCACGTCACGCGTGTTCGACCCCACGCACGCGCCCGAGCGGACCGGCTGACCCGGCCACTCGCTCAGCTCCCCTGCGTCCCGCTGCCGCCCGCACTCCGCTCCGTACCCACCACGTGTACGGGGCGACCCACCTACCGCGAGCGTTCTCGGTCCAGCACAGCCCTGGTCGCCTGCCGCAGCGCGATGACGGCGGGCCGGTCACGGTCCTGGCCGCGCCAGGCCAGGGCCGTCCAGCACAGCGGAAGATCGCTCACCTCGACATACGCGACGCCGTGACGCTGATAGAGCCAGCGGGCCGGTTCGGGAGGGAACTCGATGCCCTCGCCCATGGCGATGGCGGTGAGGGCCGGTTCGAACTCCGTGATCTGATGCGTGGTGTGCGGTGCACCGGGGTACCGTCCGGCCGGGGGTCGGTCGGCGTGCGGCATACTCGCTACCGAGGAACCGATCGTGCAGGAGGGCCCCGAGCCCCCTGTGATCTAACGGCCGGATCGTCCGCGTCGGCCGCGAAGCATTACGGAGCCTCCTCGCCCGCCGTGGCGTCACCTTCCAACGCACCAAGACACGGCCGTTCACTGGAGCCCGGGGCCCGGGGCGTGAGATGAGCTCTGAGGACCACTTCATAGATGATCTCCGGGGCTCCCTGGCATGATCACGGTGTGACCCTCAAGCCTGCGCAACTCGGCCCCAGGAAGTGCGTCCTCTTCGATGTCGACGGCACATTGATCGACGCCGTGGACAACCAGCGTCGGGTCTGGGCCGCATGGGCGGGGCGATACGGACTGGATGCGGTTGAGGTCTACCGGGTGGCGCTGCGGACGCGGCCGATGGAGACCTTCGCGAAGGTGGCTCCGGACCAGGATCCAAGAGAGTGCCTGGCGGCGCTGCACGAACTGGAGGACGAGGATGTCCGGTCCGGCGTCTACGCGGCCTTCGATGGTGCGTCGGAGCTGCTGGGCGCTCTGCCCTCGGGGGCATGGGCGCTCGTGACCTCCAACTATGAGCACCGGGTGCGCGGGCGTTTCACTCGGACCGGTCTGCCGGTCCCGTGCGTCATCGTGGACGCCGCCGCGGTGGAGGAAGGTAAACCCTCGCCCGTGCCCTATCTGCAGGCCGCCGAGCAGCTCGGCGCCGAGCCGGCGAACTGCCTGGTCATTGAGGACGCCCCATCCGGAGTCGAAGCAGGGCTGCGAGCCGGCATGACGGTATGGGGCGTCAACACCGCGGCTGCGGTGGCTGGCGTGCACCGTCACTTCGCGAGCCTGCGCGACGCGGTCCCCGACATCCTCACCTTCGCCCAGCCGGAAGGGCCAGCCGAAATGGGATGACCACGTTGCGGCTGGTGTGATCACGGCACCGTCGAGCACGTCTTCGCGAGACGAAGCGCTGGAAGATGCTGCGCAACGTGGGGTGGGCGCCAGGCTGAAACCGCATTTGCCGAAGCTGGTCGCTGCGATCCGCCTGTGGCTTCGCACCTGAACTGCCATCCATAAGCCGCGGCCGGATTGGTGTCGGAGTCAGTAGACGATGGACACGATCTGGCAAGCGGCTTCGGCTAGTTGTCGGTCACCGTCGATCCGCGTCCTGGCGAAGGCGACCGCTGGCGAGATCCCACGGGTGCACAGCCGCCACGCGGTCCCCGCATCCAGGCTGACACGGGTGACGGGCCGACCAGTACCCGGCTCGGCCAGGGACCAGCGGCCGTCGATGGCCGTGGCGGTGACGGTCCAGGTGCCGCCGGCCGGGCCGCCGACGTGCACCTGGATCTGTGTACCGGACGGGGCAGGGGTGTTGCGCAGAGTGTGGGGCAGAGCTCGCATGAAGGTGTCCAGGACCACTGACAGGAAGCGCGGGTTGGGATCGGTGTCCTGACCGGTGGCATGGCGGATCTGCTGGCGATGAGTCCAGAACTCGGTGAAGTCCCGCGCACTGTCGAGCCACATGGGAGCGGGGTCGACACCGGCCCAGGACACTCCCAACGAAGCTTTCTCGGGGTCGGTGGTCTCGAAGAGGCGGACCACCTGCCCGCCGACCAGATCCAAAGTGTCGGTGAGCGCGGCGGCGCTGACCCGGCGGAAAGCGTCGACCCACTCCTGGTTGATGCGGTGGATGAACTCCTCCAGGGTATCGCCCGGTGCGAAGGCGAGTCCGCCCTGGTGGCCGTCACGGTCGCGACTGAGGCGTCCGTAGAAGTCGCCGAGAAGGTGCACGACAAGATCACGCACGGTCCAGCCCGGCACCGCCTCCTTACGCCAGTCGGCAGGTTCCAGCCCCCGCAAGGTGGCCATCAGCGCCGCCTGCTCCGGAGCGAACAGCAGACGGGCATCGATCGGCGAACCGAGCCACGAGTAGCCGGGAACCTCATTGAGCTGCGAGTTCATGGCCACAGGCTGCCAACCGGATGCTCGATCCACCAGTGATTATCACTCTTTGAGGCGACCTGGTTCGATCCATCGGTTCCAAGTTCCGTCAGGCACGCCTTGGCCTTGTAGCAGCCGGTGCTCGTCATGCTGTCCCTGCTCAGCTGGGTGCGATGTCGGCAGGGCTGTGCGACAGGTGTCGCGCACGTAGGGTTGGCCGGTGATAATCGAACTGCGGGAACGATGGGGCAGACAACCGTTATGGGTGAGATGGGCTCTCACCGCGTACTTGATCGGGTTCCTTGAAGGATTCTGCGCCCACGTTTTCGATCTGGCCCGTGGCGGCATCCACGCCTATACAGCGTTTGAGTGGATTCCCCTGCAGATATTCTTCGTCAGTCTGGTGGTTCTCGATCCATTGGTTGGCGTGTTGGTGGGACTCGTACGAAGGGAAGGCATCTGGCTGGCAGGCTCTGTGATGGGGATGGACGTGTGCGCGAACTGGATGGGCAACTGGCAGTGGCTGCGGGATGACCCTGCAGGGCTGTTGCGTCCTGACGGACTGCTGTTCATCAACCTATTCGGCCTGTTCGTCGCCGCGTTCTCACTTCCCTTGCATCACGCAATTTCCGGGACCGGGGCAACGCGCTAGAGGAATTCCAGCCTGCGTGTCACCAGCATCCCGGGGCAGCAGATCTGGAACGTCCCCCTGCAAGGCCCTTGGAGGGGGTCTCACGCAGTGAAGTGCTCAGCGGGGTAATACGCCTTGGCTTCCCGGATCTTCACCGGCCGCTGCCGACAAGGACCAAGCCGGGAACGGATGACGGGGATCAGCGGCTTGCGCCCTGCGGACGGACTTGAATCTTGGCGGCAACGAAGCAGCCATTCCCCACTCGTCAGGCACGAGCCGACGACAGATCACCACTTACAATCCGCATCATCCCGCAACAACCTGGCGCCATGTGAGCCACCTCGGAGGCCGGGGCTCGTCCTTGAGGCGAGACCCGGCCCTTGTGGCTGCCCGTCAGCGGGGCTGATTGGCCCTGCTCTTCCGACACCGCGCCGATGGCGACGAGCGGCACTCACCGTCCTCGTGGTGCTGGAACCACGGAGGAGTCCTCGCTATCCGAGCACTGTACGTACTGCAGGGGATCAGTGGCTGCACGCGAGCCGATCACGTGCCACGTCCCGGACTTCCTCCCAGCTATCCGTACGCAACTGTTCCAGAACGTCTCTCGGCACGCTCTTGTGGCGAGCGACGACGAGCCTGACCGACGCGTCAGGGTCCACCGCCAGTGCGGTCAGGAGGTCAAGGGTCAGCTTTCGCTTGCTCGCCACCATGGACCGCACCCTTGGATCAGGATCATCCGCCAGCACCCAGAGGATCTCCAAGGGAACCGTCTTGTTGTGCGCGACCCAGAAACGGGCCTCGGGATACCCTTCGATGACCTCCCGCCACACGTCGGGGGCCGCGGGCTCAGAACTCGCCCTACCGTATTCCTCAGGATCATCGCTGAAGCGCAGCCGGACGAACTCCTCGGCCGAATCGATCAACTCTCGATCCCCGCCTTTCCACGGCGTTCCCAAAGTCACTGCAGCCGAAGGAACAGATCACCCAACGAGGCCGCACACGGTCCGCAGTTGGGCCATGCGGTCGAGGTCGAGCCGCACATCGAACTCGACCAGATGTCCCAGTTCCGAGAATCCGAACACCGCCATCGGGTCACCGACGGCCCGAGCCGCACCCTCCTGCCCGAAGCGAACACGCAGCCCGTCCGCGTACAGGTGGACTCCACCCGCAGAGCTGACTTGGATGGACTCGTCGTACAGCATCAGTGGAACACCGGATTCCACGGCGCTGGGCACGAGCAGCGGGGCATCGCTGTCTTCCGGTCGGCCGACGTCGACCAGTACGAGTTCCACCACCTCGCCGCTGTCGCGATCCGTCTTGACCTCGACCAAGGATGCCCCTACATCCAGAACGACGGACTGCGGCGCCTCTCGAAGACGTGCGTAGCCCGGCCACTGAACGGTCAGAGGGACATACTCGTCAATTTCAACGGTGTGTCCTGCGCGGGGCTGTGCACCACGGATCGTGAACGACACCGGCCCTCACCCGAGCCTTCGAGCGTGCTTCAACACTGGGTTCTCCGTCAGCGTCCTGGGCTTGGCGATGATCAGCTCCCAACCATGACTCAACACCCTTCGACCGTACTGGACACCCTGCACGGTGGCGGCGTCGACTGCTCGAGTGAGACCGACCAGCATTTCCTCGGCTTTGAAGCTCTTGGAGAAGCCATTGTGCATGATCTCCTCGGCGAGGTGCTTCGTTGCATTCGGATGGACCCAGATCTGGCGGCCACTTGAGGTCAGCAGGTTGAAGGACTTGGGCAACACAGTTCCGGCATAGACGGGCTGAGTAGCCGCGATTCGCGTCCACACGGAGGCAGTGGCGTGCTCGGCTCCCTCCAAGGCGAGACGTCGGCCTCCCACTACGGGGAAGGGCACCATGCTGCCGTACAGGCCGGCGTTGTAGGCCGGCGGGCAGGTGATCTGGGCTTCGTTGACGTAGCTGAAGCCGCCGAGGGTGAGGCCGTCGAGGAAGCCGAGGCTTGCCTGACCGGTGACCTCGATGGCTCCGTGGGACACCTTGTCGGAAAGATTCTTGGCCGACCGGGCCACGGGCGGCAGGGCTGCGGTCTCGCGGTCCTCCTTGTCGCAATTGTTGTTCCAGCCCCAGTTGCCCGTGAACAGATCCTTCAGCTGCGTGGTGACGCTGCACATGCCGCTGGGGTCAATGCGGCTGGTCGGCATGTTTTCCACGTAGGCATAGGGCTGCGTGTAGGGCGTGTCGGGGTCGGGGGTGTACGGGTCGGGGCGGGTGAAGCGGCCGGTGGTGGTGTCGTACTGGCGAGCGCGCAGGTCGAGGTAGCCGGTGGTGGAGTCGTGGTAGGCGCCGGTGTACGAGGGTGTGGATGCCGGGGCGCCGGTGGTCTGGGTGTTCAGGGCACGGTTGCCGAAGGGGTCGTAGGCCCAGCGCTGGTAGCCCTTGCCGGTCTTGTCGGTGACGTCGAGGGGTGAGCCCAGGGTGTCGTGGGTGTAGGTGAAGACGGCGCCGGCGCCGGTCTTGGTCGCGGCGGTCTGGCCGAGCGGGTCGTAGCGGTAGGACTGCTGAAGCTTCCCGGCGCCGTCGTTCTCGGTGGCCAGGACGGGCAGCGGGGCGTTGGGGTCCCACTGGAGGCGCTTGGTGGCGTTGCCGGCCTTGCTGGTGGTGACCAGGTTGCCTTCGGCGTCGTGCTGGTAGGTGTAGGCCGTGCCGCCGACGGTGGCGGCGGAGACCTGTCCGGCCAGGTCGTAGGTGTAGGTGTTGGCTCCGGCTTTGGTCTGGTTGCCTTCGCCGTCGTAGTCGTAGCCGGTGGTGGTGTCTCCGGTGGTGGACGAGGTGAGCTGGTCGGCGGCGTCGTAGTCGTAGCTGGTGGCCGTCGTGCCCAGCGTCGAGGTGAGGCGGTTACCTGCCTTGTCGTAGGTGTAGCTGGTGGTGCGGGAGGCGGGGCAGCCGCTGACATGCGGCTGCGGAGCGCAGCCGGAGGTGATCCGCCCGGCCTTGTCGTAGGTCAGGTCGTAGCCGCCTGCGGCCACCCCGGCTCGGGTGGTGTCGATGCGGGTGGGCTGCCCGGCCGGGGAGAGGGTTTGGGCGGTCTTGGTGACCACCGCCCCGGCCTTTGTGGAGGTGACGGACGTCAGCCGAGCAGCGGCGTCGTAGGCCCGGTCCTCGGTCAGGGAATTCGGCAGCTTGGTGCGGGTGAGGTTCGCCTCCGCGTCGTAGGCGTAGTTGGTGGTGGTGGAGTCGGCGGCCATGGTGGCGGTGCGGCCGTCGGCGTCATAGGTGTAGGTGGTGGTGTTGCCGTCGGCGTACTTGCGGGTCAGCATCTGGCCTGCGGCGTCGTAGGTGTAGGCGAAGCCGCGGGTCTTGGTTAGGCGTCCGGCGTTGTCGTAGGCGAAGTCCTCTGAGAGGACGCCGTTGTTGCGCTGGGTCATCTGTCCGGCGGAGTCGTACTGGTAGGTGACGTCCGGTGTGGAGTCGGAGTAGTCCGCCTTGGTCAGCAGGCCGCGGGCGTCCCAGGTCTGGGTGGTGGTGCCCCGGGGCGTGGTTTTCTTGGTGAGGTTGCCGTCGGCGTCGTGGGTGTAGGACGTCTTGTGGTCGAGCGGGTCGGTGACGGAGTTCAGCCGTTGTGCCGGGTCGTAGCCGTAGGCCGTGACGTGCCCGGCGGGGTCGGTGCGCCGGACGCGGTTGCCGGCCTTGTCGTAGGCGTACGTCATCTTGCCGTCGTCGGGAGCGGTCACCGAGGTCAGGCGGCCGAGGGCGTCGTAGCCGTAGTCAGTGGTGCGCTGTGCCGGGTCGGTGACGGAAGCGACGTTGCCGAGGGCGTCATAAGTTCGCTTTGCGACGTTGCCGAGCGGGTCGGTCAGGCTGACAGGTCTGCCGCCGGCGTCGTAGCCGGTGACCCAGGTGTACTTCGCCGGGGTGCCGCCGGAGACGTTGCCGCGGGCGCTGACCATCCGCACCTCGCGGTCGTCATCGTCGTAGGCGTAGGTCGTCTTGTTCCCGAGCGGCGTGGTGACGGAGGTGCGGTTGCCTGCTGCGTCGTACCCGTAGGTTGTGACCTTGCCCAGCGGGTCGGTCACCGTCGCGAGCAGGTCGGCGGCGGTGTAGGTGTACTTGGTGACCTTGCCGAGCGGGTCGGTGACCTGGGTGACGTTGCCGTTGGCGTCATAGGCCGTGGCCGTGGCACGGCCCAGCGGGTCGGTGACCTTGGTGGGCCGGTTGAGGTCGTCGTAGGCGGTGCTGGTCACGGCACCCGTCGGGTCGACGGCCTTGGTGAGGTTGCTGGCCGCGTCGTAGGCGTACGTGGTGGTGTACTTCGCCGGATCCGCGCCAGAGGCATTGCCGTTGGGCGAGGTGATTGAGACAAGGCGGCCCGCCTTGTCGTAGCTGTACGTGGTCTTCCCGCCCGCCGCGTCGGTCGCGGCGACGACGTTGCCATTCGTGTCGTAGGCGGTGGTCTCGGCGGAACCGCCCGGAGCGGTCACCGAGGTGACGCGGTTGAACTTGTCGTAGCCGAGTTCAGTGACACCGCCCGCCGCGTCGGTCACCTTGGTCTGGTTGCCGTTCGCGTCGTAGTCGTAGGAAGTGGCCTCACCGGCAGGGTCCGTGGTCTTCGCCAGCCGTCCGGAGGTGTCGTAGGCGTAGGTGGTGGTGTATTTGGCCGGATCCGCGCCGGAGGCGTTGCCACGCGGGTCGGTGCTGGTGAGCACACGTCCTGCCGCGTCGTGGGTGTAGGTGGTCTTCGCGTTGGACGGCGCGGTGCGTGAGGTCAGGTTGCCCTTGTCGTCGTAGCCGAGCGAGGTGACCTTGCCCCGGGGAGAGGTGGTCGTGTCCACCTGCCCCAACGTGTTGTACGTGAAGGCAGTCTTGCCGGCCGGCCCGTCAATGGAGGTCAGCCGCCGGTCCGTGTCGTAGCTGTAGGTCGTCTTGGCACCACGCCCGTCCTTGTGCGTGGAGACGTTGCGGGCGGAGTCGTACGTCCACGGCTGGGTCACGCCTCCACTGCTGCGGCTCAGCAGGCCGCCGGCGGAGTCATAGGTCATGGTCGTGCGCCGGCCCGCCGGATCCGTGACCGCCGTCAGACGCAGCTTCGCGTCGTACTGGTACGACGTGACCTTGCCGAGCGGGTCGATGCGGTTTCGCAGCACGCTGCCGTGGTACAGGTCGGTCCAGATGCCTCCGGCCGCATCCTGGTAGTCGGTCTCCAGCGTCGCCCGGGAAAAGGTGGCCTTCTTACCGTCGGCGTCAGTGTGCTGGGTGACGCGGCCGCTGCTGCTGTACTGGACCTCCATCGTCGTGCGACCTGCCGCGTCGGTGACGCTGGTGAGCTGGCCCTCCGAGTCGTACCCGTAGGTAACGGTCCCGCGATCGGTTCCCTTCACAGAGGTGAGCAGACCGCCGGTGTAGCCGTAGTCGACGCTCTGGCCGCCAGGAAGCTCGACCGCCTCCAGCAGATGACTGTCCGGATCGACGGTCAGCTTGACCACGCGACCGGCAGCATCCGTCACCGACGTAAGATCCGCACCCGAGTACGCGAAGGTCAAGCCGACACCGCTGACGTCCCGCCAACCGGTTAGTTGACCCGTGCCGTTGAACGTCAATTTCTCTCTCGTGCCGCTGGCCAGCGTGAACCCACTGGTGGCCGAACCAGCCAGAGTCGCCGTGACACCGAGCGACGAGGACTTGTAGGCGCCAGAGGTACCGTCCTTGGCGAAGGTGATGCGGGCCCCGCTGTCGGCGACGTAGACCACCTTGCTGTCCGACACCTGAAGGTGCACGTCATAGGCGGAGGACCAGCCCTTGCCCAGGATCCCTGATGCTGTGTTGTTGGACGAGTACGTCCTCCGCAGCGCAAAGGGCACACCAGGCGCAGGCAGTTGGGCGTCCACCGAGGATTCCGTCTGGGCGCCGGTGGCCGTATTGACGGGGTCACCGAGGTAGCCCTGGAAGGGCAGCCGGCCCGTGGTGTCCAGGCAACCGCATCCGTAGGTCTCGGCGTCGGAAACGGACAACGGCCGCCCCTCGGCCGCGATGTTCGGTCCCTTCGCCTTGGCGCTCCAGCCGGTGGCGCAGCCGCTGCCGAGCGGGTCCGCATGCGTTCCCCGGTTGGCCGAAACGGCGATCTTCACGTAGTACTCGACACCGCGGGTCAAGATCGACGGGTCGGAGACACCCCAGTTGAACGTCTTCCCGGAGTCGTCACTCGAGCCGTCCGGGTCCGAGTCGCACCACTGCTTGATCAGCTTGTTGTCCGAGGCCCGGTACAAGGCCTTGTGAATCGACTCGGTGCCTACAGGGGTGTCGTACTTGACGTTGCCCCACTCCACGTCGAAGCCGAACCAAGGGTGAGGGGCAGCCCGCAGGTTCTTCGGGGCTCCCAGCGCCGCCCCAGCAGCAGGGCCTCGCTCCCGCTTGGCGCCCTTGGCGTCGGGCACGGCGGCGTCGCTCTCCAGCGTCCTTTTCCCGGGGAGGCTGACGCTCGTGCCGGGCGCCTTGGGCTCCCGCAATTCGTCGACCTGAGCGCGCCGCTCCTTGAGCGTCATACGACGCTCAGGCTTCAACGGCTTCGACGTCCTAGCAGCCTGAAGGCCCTTCACCGTGACAGCCCCGCCCGCAGCCGCAGCCACGCTTCCCGCCGTCAATGTGCCCCCACCCAACAACGCCAGGAGCACCAAGAGAACAACTAATGATCTAGCGGCACGCACCGCTACCCCCTCCGCCGCGCCTCCATAAAAGAGGCACAAGATCTGCAAAGGGGAGACACTTATCATGCAAGACGCGTACATGCCAAATATGGTGTGGCGCCCACTCGTAGGTGACAGGGGAAGACGTCCGAGCATCACACGGCGCGGGAACACGCCACGGGCAGCGGCGCCAAACGGATTTACGCGCTCGGACCTGCACCTGGCGGTGGTCGGCACAGCGCTCGGCGAAGACGAAATAGGTTCGGCTGACCGTGCTACAGGCAGCCCTGCCCTCCATGGGCAACCCGGAAGATCGGCTGGATCCGGTCGAAGGTCGTCACACGAACACGCTCAAGACGACATCGCGTCGCCCGCTCTGCCGATAAGGGCTTCGGAAGAGGCGAGCAGTCGCTCCGCCGATGATGCCGACGGGCCGTTCGTGCCGCTGGAGCCCGAAGGGCGCCCGTTGATGCACGGCGGGTGATCTAAGCGATTTGCTCAAGTACTTGGGCCCGGCCGAACTGGCCACCGGAATCGCACTGACCGGCCGTCACAACAACAAGGTGCACCCGGGAGTGCTGAAGCCAGACGGCCGCATCAGCGTCTGGAACCGTCCGTGGGCACCCCGAACTCCGCGGCCCGGGCAGCCACCGGAAGCGACGACGTCGACGGCTGGACGTTCTGGCGACTGACAATCGCCGGCGTCGAGCAGACGCTCTCTCCATTCCGCACCGCACACGTACCGCCGGGCACAGCGGCCGAGCCGCCCTGGGGCGCCCACCCAGGGCTGGTAGACCCGCGGGCGGAAACCCCGTATGCGGGGCCCTGGCCATGGCCCGTGCGTCGGGGTAACGGTCCTCGCGGACGCTGGTCGCCCGGACGCGAACCTCTCTCGTCTCGCCCATTCACCTCGGTGCGGCCCGGGGCCCAACGACTGGTAGGCCACCAGGTCATCACGAACGGCCCCAGCTGCCGACCGGACAGGTGCTCCCGGACCCCCTTCCGACAAGCCTCGGACCATCTGGCCGATGGAGGTGTCGACAAGGGGGCAGATGTTCGGCCTGATGCGCGGTGCGTCACACGCAGGGGCCGTGGGACCGCCGTGGGATCATCGTCGTGACTCCACGCCGACGCCCCAGCTAAAACCCCAGGTCAAGAGGTTGGGGACCGGCGAGGCGGAGCGGGAGCGTTCGCTTCACCTCACCGATGAGAGGCAAGCGCCGCACGCGAAGACACCTCTTCAGTCGCGTTTTCGCAGGTCAGAACGTTTTTCTCGGTGGGGCGGGTGGGACTCGAACCCACGACCGACGGATTATGAGTCCGCTGCTCTAACCGGCTGAGCTACCGCCCCGTAACGGCGCGCCGCGCACAACTGTGCGCGCCGTCTGCCGCAGCATAGCTGCTCATAGGATCTGCCGCCCGTGTGGGCCACAGTGCCTCGCATGGAGGACATCGATCACGCTCCCCGCGGTTCCCGGGTTCGCGACGCCATGAAAAAAGGCCCCGCTAGCGGGGCCTTCATCATGGGCTCCCCCGACTGGACTCGAACCAGTAACCTGCCGGTTAACAGCCGGCTGCTCTGCCAATTGAGCTACAGGGGACTGCTCTGCTCGGACCCGCCTGACCGGTTTCCCGGGGGCGTTCCCTCGCTGCGAGCAATACATTAGCGCATGCCAGGGGGTGCTTTGAAATCGGTAACCGCATCGGCACCCACGAGGCGGGGCATGCGCTCAGTACGCATCGAGTGAAGGGTGGAAGCCATGCTGTACCGGCTCACGTTCATCTCCGGTCTTGCCGTCGGTTACGTGCTGGGCGCGCGGGCCGGTCGGGAGCGGTACGAGCAGCTGCGGAAGACCGCGCAGCGGGTCGCCCAGAACCCCGCGGTCCGCAATGCCGCGGAGTCCGCGGCGCAGAACGGACGGTCCGCAGCTTCGAAGGCCGCCGGCACCGTCTCCTCCAAGGTCGGGCATCGTCTGCCCGACTCCGTGGCGGACCGGGTCCGCTCCCTCCGGGACCAGCGCGGGGCGAGGGAGGACGACTGGGGCACCAGCAACACCTGACCCCCGAGGGGCCGAGGCCCCGGGCGGCTCGTCGGCCTGAGCCGCTCGTCGACGGGCCGCTCGTCGACTCGGGCCGCTCGTCGGCCTGGGCGATTGAGGGGCTGGGCGGTCGAGGGCTGGACGATTGAAGGGCTGGGCGATTGAGGGCTGGGCCTGGACCCGGCCCCGACGAGCCCCCGCCAGGGGCCGGTACCCAGTGGCCTGCACCCAGAAGGCCGGCACCCAGGGGCCGGCGCCGGAGGTGAGGGGCGAAGGTGCGGGCCGGAGGTGCGGGCCGGAGGTGCGGGCCGGAGGTGCGGGCCGGAGGTGCGGGCCGGAGGTGCGGGCCGGAGGTGCGGGCCGGCGCCCGAGGTCCCCGGGTGCCGTTCCGGCCCCCGGACTCCGCGCCGTACCGAGTGACGTCTTCCTCACCGGACCCCGCGCCGTCCCGACTGAGCTCACCCTCAGCGAACGCCGCACCACCCCCGAGCGACGTACCGGGACAACCGGGGCGCGGGGGCGGGGCGCGGGGGGGCGAGGTCTCGGGGGCCGGGCCGGGGCCCGGGGCTCAGGCGGGCCGCGTGCCGGTGCGGGCAGGCGTCCGCCCTGGCCTGCACCGAGTGGTTCCAGCCGCCCGGGGCGGTCCGGATGACGGCACGGGGCCCGAGGTAGGGCATCATCGAGCGACATGGGGATAGTCGCCGGGTTGGACAGTTCTTCCGACTACACACGCATCGTCGTCTGCGACACCGAAACCGGTGCCGTGCTCAGGCAGGGGTATGCCCCGCATCCCGAGAGTGACGGTGACCCCGGCGGCAAGCGGACCGAGATCGACCCGCAGGCCTGGCTCGTGTCGCTCGGCGAGGCCGCCGGCAGCGGGGTGCTGGAGGGCGTGCAGGCCATCGGGGTGTCCGCGCAGCAGCAGGGGATGCTGGCCCTGGACGTCGAGGGCGGACTCGTCCGGCCCGCGCTGCTCGGCAACGACAAGCGCGCCCAGTCCTCGGCCGCCGACCTCATCGACGCCCTGGGCGGGCGTGCGGCCTGGGCCGAGGCCGTGGGCTCCGTTCCGCAGGCGTCGCAGCCGCTGGCGAAGCTGCGCTGGATGGCGCGGTACGAGCCGGAGGCCGCGGCCCGCACCGCGGGCGTCCTCCAGCCGCACGACTGGCTGGTCTGGCAGCTGCTCGGCCGGCCGCCGCGGCGGACCACGGACCGGGGCAGCGCCTCCTCGACCGGCTACTGGTCGGCGGCCACCGGTTCGTACCGCCCGGACCTGGTGGAGCTGGCCCTCGGCCGACAGGTCGTACTGCCCGATGTCCTCGGGCCCGCCGAGCCCGCCGGGACGACCCCGGAGGGGCTGCTGATCGCGGCCGGTACGGGCGAGACGATGGCGGCGTCGTTCGGGCTGGGCGTGGGCCTCGGGGACGCGGTGGTGTCGCTCGGCGCCTCCGGTTCGATCTTCGCGGTGCACCACGAGGCGCTGGCGGACTCCACCGGCACCATCACCTCGTTCGCCGACGCGACCGGCATGCACCTGCCCGTGGTGCACACCAGCAACGCCGTGCGCACCCTGCGTGGCGCCGCCGAGCTGCTGGGCACGGACCTGGAGGGCCTGTCGGCGCTGGCGCTGAAGTCGACGCCCGGCTCGCACGGGCTGGTGCTGCTGCCCTACCTGGAGGGCGAGCGGACGCCGCACCTGCCGCACACCGCGGGGACCCTGGCCGGGCTGCGGCGGGAGAGCATGAAGCCGGAGAACCTGGCGCGGGCCGCGTTCGAGGGCATGCTGTGCGGGCTGGCCGACGCGCTGGACGTGCTGCGCGGGCGCGGGGTCGCGGTGAACCGGGTGTTCCTGCTGGGGGCGGCCGCCGAGCTGCCCGCGGTGCAGGCGGCGGCTCCGGCGCTCTTCGGCGCGCAGGTGATCGTGCCGCAGGCCGCCGACTACGCCGCGCTGGGCGCCGCCCGGCAGGCGGCATGGGCGCTGGGGGTTGCACAGGGCTACCTGTCGCCGCAGCAGCCGCCGCTGTGGCAGGGCGCGACGGCGCAGGTCTTCGATCCGGGCGAGGAGCTGGCGGTGGGCCAGGCGGTCCGGCAGCAGTTCATCGCCGTGCGGGAGCAGACCCACCCCGGGGCGTTCCAGAACGTGTTCTAGCGCCGCCCCCACCCCTGCCCGCCGTCGGCCGCCCGCTGCCCGCCGGGTCCGGTGATGTGCGGCGCCCTCGGGTGTGCGGTGCCCTCGGATGTGCGTGGCTCTCAGGTGAGCCGTGTTCGCCGGGTGCGCTGTGGTCCCGGAGGCGCTGTAATCCCGGGTGCGCTGTGGTCCCGGTGGGCTCCGGGTACGCCGTGTCGGCAGGTGGCGCGGGCCGGCACCCGCTTTCCGGGGCGGTGGTTTCCGGTCATACCTCGCGCGGTCCGTGCGGGGGTCCCGGTGGGCGGCTCCCGGCCCGGCGGGGCGGCCGTGGGCAGCCTCGGACGGCCGGGACCGCTCGCCGGACAGGCGTACCGAGCGGTCCCGCCGCGCCCGGCCTCCCCGCGCAGGCGCCCGGCACCGTCCCGCGCAGGCGGCCGCCCCAGCCGGAGGCGTCCACCACCGTCCGGCCGAGGCGTCCGCCCCACCCGTCCGCCCGGGCCCATGCGTCCGTCGGGTCCGGCTGAAGCGTCACCCCACCCGCCCCGGTCCTCCGTCACGACGGCCGGGGCCGGTCGGTGCAGCCGGGGACCGGGGTGCGGCCGGCGACCGGTCGGTGCGGTGGGATCGACAAAACGACAAGCCCGGCAGGCGGCCGCCGCACCCGCCCCAGGCGCCGCCGCGGGCCGGGGCGAAACGTTCATGGCCTCCCGGGCGATGCATCCGTAGCACCCGGCCGTCGCATGCGCGGCGTCCGGCCGGTACGTCCCTCCTGCCGAACAGCCGCACGGCCGCACGGCCGCACGTCCGTAACAAAGCGTTTGACCTCAACTGCTGTTGAGGCCGCAAGGTGTCCGAGGCCTGCCGGTTCCGGCCGGCTCCGTGCACCCGCCGAACGACCGTCATGACCGAAGAGAGCCCGTTGTGCTGATCCGACTCCTCAGACCCCATATGGGGCCCTATCGACGACCCGTGGCGCTGCTGGTGCTGCTGCAGTTCGTGCAGACGCTCGCCGCGCTCTATCTGCCCGCACTCAACGCCGACATCATCGACGACGGTGTGGTGACCGGGGACACCGGCTACATCCTGGAGACCGGCGGCGTGATGATCGCGGTCTCGCTGCTCCAGGTGGCCTGCTCGATAGGTGCCGTCCTCTACGGCGCGCGGACCGCCATGGCCGTCGGCCGGGACATCCGGTCGTCCGTCTTCGACCGGGTGCAGAGCTTCTCCGCCCGCGAGGTCGGCCGGTTCGGGGCGCCGTCGCTGATCACCCGCACCACCAATGACGTCCAGCAGGTCCAGATGCTGGTGCTGATGAGCTTCACGCTGATGGTCACGGCGCCGATCATGTGCGTCGGCGGGATCGTCATGGCGCTGGGCCAGGACGTGCCGCTGTCCTCGCTGCTGCTCGCCGTCGTCCCGGTGCTGGCCGTCCTGATCGGGCTGATCGTGCGGAAGCTGGGCCCGCAGTTCCGCACCATGCAGGGCCGGCTCGACACCGTGAACCGGGTGCTGCGGGAGCAGATCACCGGCATCCGGGTCATCCGCGCCTTCGTCCGGGACGACCACGAGCGGCAGCGCTTCGACCGGGCCAACGCCGAGCTGACGGACGTCTCGCTGCGCACCGGGCGGCTGATGACCCTGATGTTCCCCACGGTGATGACGGTGGTGAACGTCGCCGGGGTGGCCGTGCTGTGGTTCGGCGCGCACCGGATCGACAGCGGCAGCATGCAGATCGGGGCGCTGACGGCGTTCCTGAGCTATCTGATGCAGATCCTGATGGCCGTGATGATGGCCACCTTCATGTTCATGATGGTGCCGCGCGCCGAGGTCTGCGCGGAGCGCATCCAGGAGGTCCTGGCGACGGAGTCCAGCGTCGTGCCGCCCGCCGAGCCCGTGACGTCGCTCGGCCGGCGGGGCCATCTGGAGCTGCGCGGCGCGGACTTCCGCTACCCGGGCGCCGAGGCCAAGGTGCTGCGCGGCGTGGACCTCGTGGCGCGGCCGGGCGAGACGACCGCCGTCATCGGCTCCACGGGCAGCGGGAAGAGCACGCTGCTCGGCCTGGTGCCCCGGCTGTTCGACGCGACGGGCGGCTCGGTGCTGGTCGACGGGGTGGACGTGGCGTCGATCGCTCCGGAGCTGCTGGCGGAGACCGTCGGGCTCGTGCCGCAGAAGCCGTATCTGTTCTCCGGGACCGTGGCGTCCAACCTGCGCTACGGCCGGCCGGACGCCACCGACGCCGAGCTGTGGCACGCCCTGGAGGTCGCCCAGGCCAGGGAGTTCGTGGAGCGGCTGGAGGGCGGGCTGGACGCGCCGATCGCCCAGGGCGGCAGCAATGTCTCCGGTGGCCAGCGGCAGCGGCTCGCCATCGCGCGGGTCCTGGTGCGGCGGCCGGAGATCTACCTCTTCGACGACTCGTTCTCCGCGCTCGACTACGCCACCGACGCGGCGCTCCGGGCCGCGCTGTCCCGGGAGACGTCCGGAGCGACGGTGGTGATCGTCGCGCAGCGGGTGAGCACCATCCGCGACGCGGACCGGATCGTGGTCCTCGACGAGGGCCGGGTCGTGGGCACCGGCACCCACCCGGAGCTGATGGCCGGCAACGACACCTACCGGGAGATCGTGCTCTCCCAGCTCACCGAGCAGGAGGCGGCATGACCACCCAGGCACCGGCACCGCGCCGCGGCCCCGCCCCGGCCGTGGGGCCGGCCCGTTTCATGGGCGGCCAGCCGGCCGAGCGGTCCATGGACTTCGCCGGTTCGGGCAAGCGGCTGCTGCGCCGGCTGCGGCCGGACCGGGCCCGGCTGTACGGGGTGCTGGCCATGGGCGTGGCGAGCGTGGCCCTGTCCGTGCTCGGGCCGAAGCTCCTCGGCGACGCGACCGACTTGGTGGTCGACGGCGCGGTCCTGCCGCCGCACCGGGGCGTGGACTTCGGCGCCGTGGCGGGGGTGCTGCTGTGGGCGCTCGGCGTGTACGCCGCGTCCGGGCTCTTCGGCGTCGTCCAGGGCCGGCTCGCCATCGGTGCCATCAACCGCACCGTCTTCCGGCTGCGCGAGGACATCGAGGCGAAGCTGTCCCGGCTGCCGCTGTCGTACTTCGACCGGCAGCCGCGCGGCGAGGTGCTGAGCCGGGCCACCAACGACATCGACAACATCGCGCAGACCCTCCAGCAGACCATGGGCCAGATCGTGAACTCGCTGCTCACGATCGTCGGTGTGCTGGTGATGATGTTCTGGATCTCCCCGCTGCTGGCCCTGGTGGCGCTGATCACCGTTCCGGTGTCGGTGTTCGTCGCGACGGCCGTCGGCAAGCGGGCGCAGCCGCAGTTCGTCGCCCAGTGGAAGACCACGGGGAAGCTGAACGCACACATCGAGGAGATGTACACCGGCCATGCGGTGGTGAAGGTCTTCGGACGGCAGGCCGAGTCCGCCGAGGCGTTCCGGGAGCAGAACGAGGCGCTGTACCGGTCGGGCTTCCGGGCCCAGTTCATCAGCGGGATCATCCAGCCCGCGATGATGTTCATCGGCAATCTCAACTATGTGCTGGTGGCGGTGGTCGGCGGGCTGCGGGTGGCGTCCGGTGCGCTGTCGATCGGGGATGTGCAGGCGTTCATCCAGTACTCGCGGCAGTTCAGCCAGCCGCTGACCCAGGTGGCCAGCATGGCGAACCTGGTGCAGTCCGGGGTGGCGTCCGCCGAGCGGGTCTTCGAACTGCTGGACGCGGCCGAGCAGGACCCGGACCCGGTGGCCCCGGAACGCCCCGCCGAGCTGCGCGGGCGGGTCACGCTGGAGCAGGTGGCCTTCCGCTACGAGCCGGACAAGCCGCTCATCGAGGATCTGTCGCTGGCCGTGGAGCCCGGCCAGACGGTGGCGATCGTCGGGCCGACGGGCGCGGGGAAGACCACCCTGGTGAACCTGCTGATGCGGTTCTACGAGGTGAGTGGCGGCCGGATCACCCTGGACGGGGTGGACGCGGCCCGGATGTCGCGGGAGGAGCTGCGGTCCGCGGTCGGCATGGTCCTCCAGGACACCTGGCTGTTCGGCGGCACGATCGCGGAGAACATCGCGTACGGGGCGCGCGGGGCGACCCGGGAGCAGGTGGAGCGGGCCGCCCGGGCCGCGCACGCCGACCGCTTCATCCGCACCCTGCCCCACGGCTACGACACGGTGATCGACGACGAGGGGACGGGGGTGAGCGCGGGTGAGAAGCAGCTCATCACCATCGCCCGTGCCTTCCTCTCCGATCCGGTGATCCTGGTCCTGGACGAGGCCACGAGCTCGGTCGACACCCGGACCGAGGTGCTGATCCAGAAGGCGATGGCGACGCTCAGCCACGGGCGGACCAGCTTCGTCATCGCGCACCGGCTGTCCACGATCCGCGATGCCGACGTGATCCTGGTGATGGAGAACGGCTCGATCGTCGAACAGGGCACGCACGAGCGGCTGCTGGCCGCCGGCGGGGCGTACGCCCGGCTGTACACCGCGCAGTTCGCGCAGGCGGTGGCGGAGGTCGACTGACCGGCCGGGAGCGCGGGGCCGCGGAGTACGGGGCCGCGGAGTACGGAGGGCCGGGCGGTCCGTCGGCACGGGTGATGTGTCCGTGTCCGGTGGGCCGCCCGGCCGCGTTTCCAGGTCCGGGGAGCCCCCGTTCGGCGGGGGTGTCAGTGCTGCCCCGCCCAGCGGCGTACCGTCGCGGTGGCGTCGGCGGCGTCCTCGGGGGTGAGGTCGGCGATTCGCGCACGGTGGTTGGCGCCGGGGGCCAGCCGGACGGCGCTGTCCCGGCTGCCGCTGCCCAGGCGGAACGGTTCCGCCCGGGCGGTGTCGTTCTCGCCGTACACGAAGAGCAGTTCCCGGCCGTGGCGCCGTACCCACCGGTCGATGTCGGGCATCGCGTCCGGCTGGAAGCGCAGCGGGATGTCCCGCGGCACGTAATTGCGCACCTGCTGGATCCCGGGGTGGCGCAGGAGGCCGGCCAGGTGCGCGGTGTCGAACTGGACGTAGCCGAGCTGGGTGCCCAGCTGGTGGAAGTACGGGAGGACGGAGGCGAGGCTGCGGTCGGTGTAGACGGGGAAGCGGGAGACGCCGTCGACCCACCGGTACAGCTCGTCGGTGGTGGCGGTGGGCGCGGGCACCGACGCGCACCCGTCGGCCCCGCTGTACATCCAGAACATCAACGGCAGGCGCAGGACGGCCAGTTCGTACGCCTTGTCCGCGCTGCCGAGCGTGTGGAAGGTCTGCCCCTCCTCCCGGGCCCACCGGTCGTAACGGCCGGCCATCTCCTCCCGGCGCACCAGCGCCTCGCGCTGCGCGGCCCGCAGCGCGGAACGGCAGGCGGGGGTCCCGACCTGGCCCAGGAACCGGTCGTACGCGGTGTCGTCCCGGTCGTCGGTGTTGTTGGGAGCGCCGTACACGACGGTGCCGTCCGCGTCGTGCGGGTAGAAGCGCCGGTGGTAGACGCCGGCCATGCCGCCCTTGCTGCCTCCGGTGGTCAGCCACGCGCCGCTGTAGAGCTTCTTGAAGGCGCGGATGATCCGGTGGTGGTCGCCGGCAGCCTGCCGGATGTCCAGCTTCGACCAGTCCGGCCGGTCGGGCCGGTCGGGCCGGGAGGTGCCGAAGTAGCGGTGCTCGGTGGAGATCTGGTTGCCGTCCACGAGCCGGGTGGGCTCGGCGCGGAAGGCGGGGTCGGAGCCGACCTCGTAGCCGGTCGTGTACAGCACCGTCGGGCGGCGGAGGGACTTGTGCAGCAGGGTCAGCCGCTGCTCGAAGGTGCCCTTGCCGGGGTGCCGGTGATCGACGGGCTGCCGGTAGCCGAGCTCGAAGAAGCGGTAGCCGGTCGCCGCCGGGCGTTCCGCGACCACGCGCATGCCGGGGAGGGCTTCGATCCGGCTGCGGATGTCGGTGGGGTCGGGCGTGGCGGCGGGCGCCGCGGGCGCGGCCTCGGGTGTGGCGGCAGGCGCGGACTCGGGTGTCGCGGCGGGCCGGGGCGCTTCCGCAGGGGGAGCCGTGGGCCGGAGCTTGGGCGGGGCGGACGGCGTTCCGGCCAGGGCCGGTCCGGCCGAGCCGGAGAGGAGCAGCCCGGCCAGCAGGGAGAGCGTGAGCAGCCGTCGGGCCGGCACGGGGAGGTGCGGGCGCCGGCGCGGTGCCGAACGATGCGGTGCCGAGCGGTGCGAAGTCCCGGGGAGCCGGGGCGTCCCCGTCGCCGGGTCCGCTGTCCGGTGGTCCCGGGCGGTGCCGTGCCGCCCGGCCGGGACGTGGCGGAGTGCGGGCGGGTGGCGTTGAGAGGCGTGATGGTCCGCGACGTCGTGGGCCGGCGAGGTCCGGCGGCGCGGCTGGTGCTCGGTGGCGCGGGGTGGTGTGCCGTGTCCGGTGGGGCTGCCGGGTGTCCTGTTCGTCATGGGTCCAGCCAAGCCGTCGCCACCGGGGGCCCGGATCCCCCGGGAAGCGGGACGCCCTCCCCCACGCGGGGGAGAGTGCGCCCCGCATCACCCGGCGAAGTCCGGCACAGGGAACCGGAGAACGTCCACCGGAAGCCCGAGAACGTCCGCGGTCACCGCACGCGATCGCCCGGTGCGACGGCCGGGCTCACGGGCTCGGGCCCGCCCGGCGGCAGGGACCGCTGCGCCGGTCCCCGGTCCTTCTCGGTGGCGACGGCGGAGGCGGACAGGAGCGTCGCGGCGGTGAGGCTGCCCCAGAGGGCGGCCGGGCCGTGGGGTGCGAGGGCGGTGATGACCGCCGGGGAGACGGCGAGGCCGAAGCCCGTGGAGAGTTCGAAGCGGGCGAGGGCGCGTCCCAGGACATGCGGCGGGGCGAGGGCGGTGACGAGCGCGGTGGCGCTGCCGGCGTAGATGATCTCGCCGAGGGTGCAGACCACGGACACCGCGGCGACGGCCGGGGCGCCCCAGCCGGGTCCCAGTGAGGTGGCCGCGAGGAAGCCGAGGTAGGACGCGGCGAGGACCACGCCGCCGAGAGCCAGCACGGTCCGCCGGGAGAAGCGGGACATCAGGACGGTGACCGGGACCTGCAGGGTGACCACCAGCACCGTGTTGGCCACGAAGACGGCCGCCGACCACACCGGGGACGCGTGCAACTGGGTCACCAGGATCAGCGGTAGCGCGATTTCGGGGACGTTGAGGCAGAAGACGTAGACCACGTTGGCGGCCAGCAGCGCACGCATCCGCGGTGCCGGCCCGTCGGCGCCGCCCTCGGCCGGGGCAGCAGCCGTCCGCGCGTGGAGACGGACCGACCACGCCAGGGCCGCCGCGGCGAGATAGGCGAGACCGGTGAAGGCTGCCAGCGACCGCAGTGCACCGGTGCCGCCGGCCAGGCAGGCGGTGGCGAGGAGCGCGCCCACGCCCAGGCCGGCGTTGCGCAGGGCGCGGCCCGCCGCGAGAGCGGCGTCGCGTTCCCGGCCGTGGGCGACCGTGGCCACCAGCGCCGCGTGGGCTGCCGGCCAGGCCTGGTTGCCGAGGCCGAGGAAGAGCGCCGCCGCCGCGAACGGCCAGACGTGCCCCGCCGGGGTGGCCAGCAGCAGCGCCACGCCCAGGGCCCGCACCAGCATCGACGCCGCCACGACCGTGCTGCGCGCCCCTCGGTCCAGCCAGCGGCCCACCGCGGGCATGCACGCCAGGCCCACGACTATGCCGGCGGTCATGGCGATGCCGGTGGCCGGTGCGGACAGCCTCAGCACCGTCACTCCGTAGAGCAGCAGAAAGGGCCGCAGCAGGCCGGTGCCGAGCGCGTCCACGGCCAGAGCGACGGCATAGCGGGGGCCTCCGGAGGCGCGGACGAGGGCACGGGGCCGGGTCCGGGTGGTGGTTGTCATGGCGCCAACGGTGCGTTCGACCGCCGGGCAGGCCATGTCGCTTGACGGACACCGTCAACCGACGTCGGCGCCGGGCGGCCGGTCGGTGATGCTGAGGGGATGACGTTGAGGATCGACATCAGCGGCCTGCCGTCCGAGGGCCTGCGCTTCGCCGCCTCCCCGCTGGCCGAGCTGACCGCGATGCTGCACGTGCTGGCCGAACCCGGGCACCATCCGCAGCTCGCCGACTGGGCCGCGGACGTCCGGTCCGGGCTGCGGCCGGAGCTGGACGAGCGGTTGCGGGAGGCGGAGTTCCTCTGGCGTTCCTCACAGGCCGACTTCCTGCTCCCCGCCCGGCCCCGGCCGACCCTCGCCGAGGAGTTGGACGACGTGGACCGGATCGACGACGCGACGTATGTGACCGCCGCGCTCGTCACCACGTGCGGCGGCAGCCGGGACCGCTTCGCCGCGTCGTCGCCGCTCACCGACGCGACCGCGCGCGGGCGGGCCCTGGACCTGGCGCAGGCCCGCGGCGCACGGCAGGAGGCCTTCGCGGAACGGCTGCTCGCCGACCCGGCGGCCGTCCGGGCGCGGGTGCGGCACACCCTCGAACAGTGCGCCGAGGCCTTCTTCGACGGCGCGTGGGCGGACGTCGCCGTGCAACTCGCCACCGATCTGCGCCTGAAGAACGACCTGCTGCGGCGCCACGGCACCGGGGCGGCCCTCGCCTCGGTCTCCGGCGCGGTCGCCCTGGCACCGGACGGCGACTGCATCGTCGTGGACAAACTCCAGGACAAGGCGACCTCCGCCCACGGCACCGGGGTCACCTTCATCCCCAGTGTCTTCGGCAGCCCGCACCTGGTGGTGGTCCACGCGTCCGGGTGGCAGCCGGTGGTGCAGTACCCCGTGGCCGAGCCGAATCCGGCGGAGCCGGTGTCGCTGGAAACGGTCACCCTGCGGCTGGAGGCACTCGCCCATCCGGTACGGCTGCGGCTGCTGCGCACCCTGGCGCGCGGCCCGCACACCACGGGCGAGCTGGCCCACACCTGGGAACTCTCCCTCCCGGAGGTCTCCCGCCACCTCGCCGTGCTGCGCCGCGCCGGCCTGCTCACGACCCGGCGGCACGGCCGCTACGTCCGCAACACCCTCCGGCTGCCCGAGCTGACGGCGCTGGGGGCCGACCTGCTGGCGGCCGTCCTGCGCTGAGCGGCTTCGGTTCCGCACCCCCTGATCGCCGAGTGGCCGGGGCGTTCCGCCACGGCCCGGGCCGGGATCCGCTGCATAAGGCCCTGCTGCCGCCCGTCCGCAGCCGCACCAGCCCGGGCAGCGTCCGCGCCCGGCACCACCCGCCAACGTCCGCCCGCGGCAACGTCCATGGGCGGAAAGCGGGGACGTCCGCGGTGATCACTGTGGTACGTTCAGCGCCGCCGTGCGCCGCTGTGAACCGAGGAGGTGGGACCGATCAACGCTGTGACAGGTCGGGGCTCCCTCCCTCGCATGGCCCGGGGAGTGCCCGCAGAAGGCATCCCGAAAGGCTGAACGCCATGCGCTTCACCTCTGAGACGTCGTCCGACGGCGTCACCGAACAACTCTTCACCCTCGGCGAGATCCCCGGTGTGCTGTGGACGCCCGACGGCGCCACCGGCTCCCGCCCGCTGATCCTGATGGGACACGGCGGCGGACAGCACAAGAAGGCCCCGGGCGTCGTGGTGCGGGCGCGCCGCTTCGTGGCCGAGTGCGGTGTCGCGGTGGCCGCCGTCGACGTGCCCGGCCACGGCGACCGGCCCAAGGACGAGGAGCTCAACCGGATCGCGACCGAGAACCAGGCTCGCATGGAGGCCGGCGCGGAGCCGGCTCCGCTGATCGCCGCCTTCCAGGCGCTCGTGGCCCGCCGGACCGTCCCGGAGTGGCGGGCGGTCCTCGACGCGGTCCGGGAACTCGCACACGTCGGCGCCGGCCCGGTGGGCTACTGGGGAGTGTCCCTGGGCTGCGGGCTCGGCGTTCCGTTCGTCGCCGCCGAACCCCGGGTCCGCGCCGCGGTGCTGGGCCTGGGCGGCGTCCGGGCCGTGGCCGAGGAGGCCGCGCGGATCACCGTCCCGGTGGAGTTCCTGGTGCAGTGGGACGACGAACGGGTGCCGCGGGCGGAGAGCCTGGCGCTGTTCGACGCCTTGGCCTCGGGCGAGAAGACCCTGCACGCCAACCCCGGCAAGCACGGCGAGATCCCGGCCTTCGAACTGGACAGCGCGGTGCGGTTCTTCGCCCGGCACCTCTGCTGATCCCGGCACCCTGCTGGTCCCGGCACCTCTGCTGATCCCGATACCTCTGCTGCCCCCGTCCCGCCACCCCGCTGGTCCCGCGCCCGGTCCGCCGAACGAGCAGGCGCCGGACCGGGCGCGGGGCCCGGCGCCTGGAGCACCGTTCCGACGGACGTACCAGCGCGGTGGCCACAGCCCGGTACGAGCTGCTCCAGGAGGTTTTGTGGGGAGCGAGATCGATGACGAAGCGCTGGTCGAAGAACTCATCCATATTGCGGGTGGTCCGGGATATGGCAGGGAAGAGCGGCAGCGGAGGGTGGAAAGCCGGCTCCCGGACGCGAAGGAACGCATTGCCCTGCTGCTGCGCCTGCTGGCCCAACGGTCCGATTGGATTCGATTCAACACCCTGGAAAACATCGCCGCCGACCTGGACGACGTGCCCGGCTTCGGTCGAGTTCTGATTGACGTTGTCAGATCAGGGGAAGGGCCGGGCCACCTGGAAGACCACATCGAGATCCTGGGGGAATTGTCAGAGCCGACAGCAGTTGATGCCATCATCCAGGCGTTCACCGAACGGGAACACTCCGACGGCCCGTCCTACTGGCTGTGCCTGAAGTGCGTCCAGGCGCTCGGTGCCATTGGAGATCCACCAGCTCGGGACTTTCTGCGGGGCATTGCGGAAGGAGACCATCCACCACGCCTGAAGTGGGAGGCCGCTGTCGAACTCGAAATCGAGGATGAGCTGGGCTTTGATGAGGACGAGATGTGCGGTTGAGGCAGGCCTCCACGTTCGGTGAGAACGCCTGCCCCGGTGAACCTTCCGCGCCGGTCCCGCGTCTTCCCCGGGACCGCATCACATGCCCAGGAGAACAGACCATGGCCGACCAGGACGTTGAGCAGCCCGACGAGCGGGGTTACATCCCGGAACCCTGGTGGGCGGGCCTCGGGACGTGGGGGGCTGTCGCACTGATCGCCATCGGGGGCCTCGCGGCGGCCTGGGTCTTTCTCCGGCTGCCCGGCACCCCGGAGGAGCCGGCGTCCGGCTACTACGGGGCCTCCAAGGTCATAGCCATCGGCGTGGTGATTGTGGGATGCGGCTGGCTCGGCCGCCGTCGCACCCGGGCCGCAGCCGTCGAGGAGACGAACGAGCCGGAACGTGCCTGACGCCGCCGGCCGGTGAGTGACATCGGACGGCGGTGAGTCGGAGCCGAGTTAGTCCAGATAACCCCGCAGCTGGTCGGCGTAGGCGTGGTCACGGAGTTTGCTGAGTGTCTTGGACTCGATCTGGCGGATGCGTTCGCGGGTCACGCCGAAGAGCCGTCCGATCTCCTCCAGGGTGCGAGCGCGGCCGTCGACCAGCCCGTAGCGCAGTTGCACGACCTTCCGTTCACGCTCCCCCAGGGTGGACAGCACCGCGTCGAGATGCTGCCGGAGCAGCAGGAACGCGGCGGACTCGACGGGTGAGGCGGCGTCACCGTCCTCGATGAGATCGCCGAACGCGACGTCATCCTCCTCCCCCACGGGCGCGTGCAGCGACACCGGTTCCTGGGCCAGCCGCAGCACCTCGCCGACCCGTTCCGCGGAGAGGTCGAGATGGGCGGCCACCTCTCCGGGAGTGGGTTCGTATCCGCGCTCCTGGAGCATCCGGCGCTGGACCCGCACGACCCGGTTGATCAGCTCGACCACATGCACCGGGACCCGTATGGTCCGGGCCTGGTCGGCGAGGGCGCGGGACATGGCCTGACGGATCCACCAGGTCGCGTACGTGGAGAACTTGTACCCGCGGGCGTAGTCGAACTTCTCGACGGCCCGGATCAGTCCGAGGTTGCCCTCCTGGACGAGGTCGAGCATGGTCAGGCCCCGGCCGACGTAGCGTTTGGCGACGGAGACGACGAGCCGGAGGTTGGCCTCGATGAGCCGGCGTTTGGCCATCCGTCCGAGCACCACCAACCGGTCCAGATCCAGGGCCAGTCGGGAGTCGAGCTGCGCGGCGAGGGTGCTGCTCAGCTTCTCCTCGGCGAAGAGCCCGGCCTCGACGCGGCGGGCGAGTTCGACCTCTTCGGCGGCGGAGAGCAGGGGGATCCGGCCGATCTCGCGCAGGTACTGGCGGAAGAGGTCGGAGGAGGGGCCGGAGGTGTCGGCGCGCTGGGGCGGCGGCTCGGGGGTGATCTCCTCGACGACGATCTCGGCCGTGGACGGCTCGGATCCGGGGTCCGGGTCTCCGGCCCCGGCCGCCGTCCCGGTCGTCGGAGCGGCGACGGGGCCGGCCCCGGAGGCTTCACGACCGGCATCGGTGCCGGTGTCCTCGCCGGACCTGAACCCCGGCTCGGTTGTGGCCCTGGTCGCCGCCCCGGCCCCGGACCCGTTCGTGAACTCGGCATCGGACTCGGCCCCGGACCCGTTGATGAACTCGGTCCCGGGCTCGCTCTCGGCCTCGGTGGACGCCTCCGTGCCGGCCGCGGCCGTCCGGGCAGGCCCGGGGCCGGACCCTCCGGCCCGTGAGGCGCGTGCCAGGTCGGGCCCGGAGGCGGCCGGGCCGGCTTCCGGGTGGTGCGGGGGCAGGGTCTGCGGCGGCACCTTGCTGACCGCACCGGTGAATGTCTGGGATTGCACGGGGGCGACCTCCAGGGTGATCGCTGCCGGGCCGGGGGCGTTCCGGCAGCGGAACGGTTGCGGCTGCGCCACCCTCCGCTCCGGACATTCGGACAGACATCCGCAGGAGGCCCCGGCCGGGCGGCCGGGCGCACCGCGCCCCGCGGACTGAGGCACCGGCCACCAGTGTGGGGTAAGACGTACACCCGCCACGAGGGTCGTGCAGCAACTTTTGAGTCCGGTCCGTGACCGGGCGGCTACGGCGGGGCGCGGGTTCTCCGCAGGGAAGGTGCCGACGATTCGCCGGGGAACGGCCGCCGGACGGACGGCCCGCCGCACGAACGGCCGCCGGCCGCTACAGCGCCGCCGCCCCCCGCTCGCGGAGGGACTGGCCGTACTGCTGGAGGACCCACAACTCGTTCTGCACGGTGGCCACATGGCCGGGGTCCGCCTGCGAGCCGAGGCGCTGGAGCGCGCCGCGGATGTCGGTGATGCGCTGGTTGACCGCGGCGAGGCGGACGGCCACGAGCTGGACGCCCGCGTAGACCTCGTCGGCGTCGCGCCGGGTGTGCAGGGGCTCCACGGCCAGTTCGGTGACCATGGCGCGGACGGTGTCGTCGGGGGCGGCGTCCCGGACCCGTGCGAGGTACTCGCGGTCCGCTGCCGCCGCTCCCCCGGCGTCCTCGATGGTCTGCCGCACGGTGGCGTAGGGCGGGGCGGTGAACTCGTCCGCGCCGTAGGCGTCGAAGGCCGGGGAGACCAGGTCGGGGCGCTGGAGGGCGAGCTTCAGCAGTTCCCGCTCGACCCGGTGGGCGGGGCTGCGCAGATTGAGGGCCGGGCCGCGCGGGCCGGGCGGGGTCGCCGGCTGCGGCGGCCCGTCCTGCGCCGGCCGGCCGTCGCGCCGGCCGTTCCGGCCGTCGGGGGAGGCGGGGCCGCGCTGCCCCCGCTCCCGGGCCCAGCGGGCGAGCTGGCCGACGCGCCGGACGACGAACTGCACGTCGAGGATGCCCAGCATGCCGGCCAGCGTGACCGCGTACTCGTGCTGGATGGAGCTGTTCTTGATGCCCGCGACGATCGGGGCCGCCGCCTCCAGCGCGGCGGCGCGCCCCTCGGCGGTGTCGAGGTTGTACCGGTCGACGACGTGCCGGATGGCGAACGCGAACAGCGGGGTGCGGGAGTCGACCAGGCCCTGCACGGCCTCGTCGCCCTTGGCGAGCCGGAGTTCGCAGGGGTCCATGCCGTCGGGGGTGATGGCGATGGAGGTCTCGGCGGCGAACTTCTGGTCGTCCTCGAAGGCCCGCAGCGCCGCCTTCTGGCCGGCCGCGTCACCGTCGAAGGTGAAGACCACCTCGGCTCCGGAGTTGTCCATCAGCAGCCGGCGGAGGATCTTGATGTGGTCCCCGGCGAAGGCGGTGCCGCAGGTGGCGATGGCGGTGGTGACCCCGGCGAGGTGGCAGGCCATGACGTCGGTGTAGCCCTCGACGACCACCGCGCGGCTGCTCTTGGCGATGTCCTTCTTGGCGAGGTCGATGCCGTAGAGGACGTGCGACTTGCGGTAGAGCGGGGTCTCGGGGGTGTTGAGGTACTTCGGCCCGTTGTCGTCGTCGCGGAGCTTGCGGGCGCCGAAGCCGATGACCTCGCCGGTGATGTCGCGGATCGGCCACATCAGCCGGCCGCGGAAGCGGTCGATGGGGCCGCGGCGGCCGTCCTGGGCGAGGCCGGAGAGGATCAGCTCCTTGTCGCTGAAGCCGCGGCCGCGGAGGAAGCGGACGAGGTGGTCCCAGCCCGCCGGGGAGTAGCCGACGCCGAAGTGCTGGGCCGCCGCCTGGTCGAAGCCGCGCTCGGCGAGGAACTTCCGGCCGATCTCGGCTTCGGGGCCGTCCAGCTGCTCGACGTAGAACTGCGCGGCGATCCGGTGCGCCTCGACCAGGCGGATGCGCTCGCCCTGCTGCCGGCCCGGGGTGTAGCCGCCCTCCTCGTAGCGGAGGGTGATGCCCGCCTGGGCGGCGAGCCGCTCGACCGACTCGGAGAAGGAGAGGTGGTCGACCTTCATCACGAAGTCGAGGGTGTCTCCGCCCTCCTGGCAGCCGAAGCAGTAGAAAAGCCCCTTACTTGGACTCACCTGGAAGGATGGCGACTTCTCGTCGTGAAACGGACAGAGGCCCTTGAGGTTGCCTCCGCCGGCGTTGCGCAGCTGGAGGTACTCGGAGACGACGGCGTCGATCGGGACCGCGTCCCGGACCGCCTTCACATCGTCGTCGTTGATCCTGCCTGCCACGGGTGAAGTCTACGGCGACGGCTCGCGGTCCCCGACGGCGACGGCTCCCCCGCTGCCCGGCGGCGGCTCCCGCCCGGCACCACAACGGCTCCTCCGCCGCGCTCCCACGGCTCCCGGCGCCCGTCCCGGCCGGGTTCAGTCCGTGAGCTCCCGCACGAAGACGTAGTGGGCGCCGCCCGGGTCGAGGACGAACTCCTCACCCAGCCGGGTGAAGCCCTGCCGCTGGTAGAAGCCGGTGGCCGGGGTGCGGCCGTTGCACCAGGCATGGCGGACGCCCCGGGCCCCGATCTCGGCCAGCCCCGCCGCCAGCACGGCCTGCCCGTACCCCTGGCCGCGGACCTCGGGGTCGCTGGCCAGGCCGCGGAAGCGGTAGGCGGGGGTCCGGCCGCCGGGGGCGGCGGCCTCGGGGAGCGGGTCCGGGAAGAAGGTGCCGCAGGCCCGCAGGGCCCCGCTCCCGTCGTAGGCGGCGATGTGGAACACGTCCGGGTCGGAGTCCTCGGGGAAGACCGCGGTCTCCGCGGGCAGGCCGGCGCGCAGCACCGACCGGCGCAGCTCGAAGATCTCCGACACCGGGACGACAGCTGTGGGAATCGCCATGGCCCCCACGCTACGTGATCTTCGTCCTGGGTCCTGTCGTCGGACTCCCGTCGTCCGCCCGGAGGGCGGGCTCCGCGGCGGAGCAGACCGGAGTTCGACGACAGGGCCTAGGCGACCAGGGACGACAGCGGCACCGAGGGGTCGGCGAGGGCCTCCGGGTCCAGCCGGTTCCCGGCGCGGATGAGCTCCTGGATCTGTCCGGTGACGTCCCACACGTTGACGTTCATGCCGGCCAGCAGCCGCCCCTCGCGGAGCCAGAAGGCGATGAACTCCCGCTTGCCGACGTCGCCGCGGACCAGCACCTGGTCGTAGACGCCGGGCGGCGCGTACCCGGAGTACTCCAGCCCGACGTCGTACTGGTCGGAGAAGAAGTACGGCACCCGGTCGTAGGAGACCGGGTTGCCCAGCATGGCGCGGGCGGCGGCCGGGCCGCCGTTGAGGGCGTTGGCCCAGTGCTCGACGCGGAGCCGGGTGCCGATGGTGGGGTGCTGGGCGGCGGCGACGTCGCCGGCCGCGTAGACGTCCGGGTCGGAGGTGCGCAGCGACTCGTCGACGGCGATGCCGCCGCCGTGGGCCCGGTCCACGAGCTCCAGCCCGGCGTACTCGGCCAGCGCGGTGCGCGGGGCGGCGCCGATCGCCGCGAGCACGCCGTGGGCCGGGTGCTCCTCACCGGTGTCGGTGCGGGCCGCGAGCACCATGCCGTCCTGGCCGACGATCTCGGTGAGCCGGGAGCCGAAGTCGAAGCGGACGCCGTGCTCCTGGTGCAGATCCGTGAAGAGGGCGCCCAGTTCGGGCCCGAGGACGGAGTGCAGCGGGGTGGCGAGCGGTTCGACGACGGTGACCTCGGCGCCGTAGCCCCGGGCCGCGGCGGCGACTTCGAGTCCGATCCAGCCGGCGCCGGCGATGACCAGATGGCCGTTGTCCCGCCCCAGTGTGGCGAGGACCTGGCGCAGCCGGTCGGCGTGGGCGAGCCGGCGCAGATGGTGCACGCCGGCCAGGCCGGTTCCGGGGATGTCGAGGCGGCGCGGCTCGGCGCCGGTGGCGAGCAGCAGCTTGTCGTAGTGGACGCGGGTGCCGTCGCCGAGGGTGACGGCCTTGGCCGCGCGGTCGAGGTTCACCGCGGGCTGGCCGAGGTGGAGTTCGATTTCGGCCTGGGCGTACCAGGCGGGCTCGTGGACGAAGACGCTCTCCCGTTCGGCGGCCCCGGTGAGGTAGCCCTTGGACAGCGGGGGACGCTCATACGGGTGGTCGCGCTCGTCGCAGATGAGGATGACCCGTCCGGTGAACCCCTCCGACCTCAGGGTTTCGGCGGCTTTCGCCCCTGCCAGCCCTCCTCCGACGATGACGAACGTCTGATGTGCGTCGACCACTTGGTGCCTCCTAGCTGCCGGGCCTTAAGCCAGTCTCCATGGTCCCCCGCTCTTCTCGCCTCAGGCGAGCCTCCCGCACGGAGCGTGATGCGGGAAGAGGCACCCCTCCGCGCCGGTGGCCCGTGCCCCGTCCGGCCGTTCGGGTGCGGTCCGGCCGTTCGGGTCGGGGTGCTGTGACGGTGTGTCGGTTCGGGGCGGGGGCCGTGGGAGGTGTCGGTTCGGGGCGGGGTGCCGTGGGGGTGTGTCGGTTCGGGGCGGGTGTCGGTTCGCGGGGTGCCGCGGGGGTGTCGCGGGGTCGCGGCCGGGAGGTGAGGCCCGGGAGCTGGTGCGGCCCCGACGACCTGTCGTGGGCTCGGCGACGGCCCCCGGCCCGCGCCGCGGCTGTCCGTCCCCGGTGATCAGCGGCCCCCGGACGGTTCAGCGCCCCCGGGTGAGGCGGGCGTGCAGGCTCCGGGCCGTGGCGTCGGTCAGCGCGGCGACCTGGTCGACGACGACGCGCTGCCGCGCCCGGTCGTCGGCGGCCGTGTTGTACAGCGCGCGGAACTGCGGGTCGAGGCCCTCGGGGGCGCGGGCGCTGAGGGCCTCGGCCAGCTCCCCGAGGACGACGCGCTGGTCGGCCCGGACCTGTTCCTGCTCGTCGCGCTGCATCACATAGAGGTCGGCGACGGCCTTCAGCACCGCGCACTCCAGCCGGGCGGCCCGCGGGACGACCAGTTCGGCGGCGTAACGGGTGAGCCGGCCCGGCCCGTACACCTTGCGGGTGGCGCTCTCCGCGGCGAGGCAGAACCGCCCGATGAGCTGGCTGGTCGCGTCCTTGAGACGGGCCTGGGCGAGGGCCGAGCCGTCGTAGCCGTGCGGCCACCACTCCTGCTCCATCAGCCGGTCCAGGGCCTCGGCGAGCTCGTCCGGTTCGGTGCCGGGCGGGGCGTACCGGGCGACGGCGCAGGCGAAGACCTCCCGGCGTTCGGGCTCGGCGAGCAACAGTCCGGGGTCGAGGTGCCCGGCGTGCAGCCCGTCCTCCACGTCGTGGACGGAGTACGCCACGTCGTCCGACCAGTCCATGACCTGGGCCTCGAAGCACTGCCGGTGCTCCGGCGCGCCCTGCCGCAGCCAGTGGAACAGCGGGAGGTCGTCGGCGTAGACACCGAACTTCGGCGACTCGGGGTCGGTGGGGTGACCGCCGCGCGCCCAGGGGTACTTGGTGGCGGCGTCGAGCGCGGCGCGGGTGAGGTTGAGGCCGACGCTGACCTGCTCGCCGTCCGCGTCGCGCACGAACCGCTTGGGCTCCAGACGGGCGAGCAGCCGCAGCGACTGGGCGTTGCCCTCGAAGCCGCCGCAGTCCTTGGCGAAGTCGTTGAGGACCTGTTCGCCGTTGTGCCCGAACGGCGGGTGGCCGAGGTCGTGGGCGAGGCAGGCGGTCTCGACGAGGTCGGGGTCGCAGCCCAGCGCCGCGCCGAGCTCCCGTCCGACCTGGGCGCATTCGAGGGAGTGGGTCAGCCGGGTGCGCGGGCTGGCGTCCCAGGACAGCGACCGGTCGCCCGAGGCCGGGTCGTGGGGCGCCGAACCGGGGGTGACCACCTGGGTCTTCCCGGCCAGCCGGCGCAGCGCGGCGGAGTGCAGGACCCGGGCCCGGTCGCGCTGGAAGGCCGTGCGGCCGGGGCGCTTGTCGGGCTCGGGGGCCCGGCGCCGGACGTCCTCCCGGGCGTAGGGGCCGTACTGCTCCTGTGCGGTCTCCCGCGCGGGAAAGGAGCTCACCCGGTCGTTTCCTGCCATAGAGGGACGGTAACGGGCCGGGCCGACATCCGGAGCACCGCCTGTCGCTCGGGGGAGGAAACGGTTCCGCACCGCTCTCCGTCCTCGGCCCTTTCCTCGCTGCCGTCCCGCGGGGTCCGGCGCGCCCTCGTCCCGCCTGCGGTCGTGGGGCCGACGGTCGTGGGGCCGCCGTCGTCCCGCCCACCGTCGTCTCCGCTGCCCGCTCGGTGCGGCCCCGGACCGGAAGGTCCTGCGTGTCCCGGGGCCGGAACTGCGGTGTCCCGGGGCCGGGGCTGTCACGCGGGTCGGGGCTGTCACGCGGGTCGGGAGACCGGAGCGTCACGCCGCGGCCGGGCGGCGCTCCACCGTCCGTACGGGTGCGGTGGCCAGCGCCTCGTCGTAGCGGTGCAGCAGCAGCCGGGCCATGGCCGGGTGGGCGCCGAGTGGCGCGGCGGCGACCCCCGGGGCCTCGGCGGCGCTCCGGGCGGCGAACCGGCCCGGGGCGGTGTAGTAGGAGGCGACGGCGATGCGCTCGTGGCCGCGGGCGCGGAGTTCGGCCACCGCGTCGGGCACGGTGGGGCCGGCGGCCGAGGCGTAGGCGGGCAGGACGGGCACTCCGCCGAGCCGGGCGGAGAGCAGTTCGGCGGTGGCCGCGGTGTCGACGGCGGAGTCGGGGTCGCGCGAGCCCGCGGCAGCCAGCACCACGGCGCCGCGGCTCGCTTCTGTCCGGTCTCCTGTCGGTTCGGTGCGGTCTGCGTCCGTGCCCTTGGAAGGGCCGGCGGTGCTGTCACCCGGGTGGCGACCGGGTATCACGGCAGCACCGCCCGGGTAGTGGCCGGAATCCGTAGCCCCCGCGGCGGGCCAGCCCGCTTCGACGAGCCGGCCGTGCAGCGCCTCGGCGAGCAGCGGATGCGGGCCGAGCGGCGCGGCGATCCGGGCGCGCAGCCCGGCCGCGGCGGCGAGGGCCTCCGGGATGTCGTGCTTCACATGGTGTCCGCGGCCGAGCAGCAGCGGCACCAGCACGGCCTCGCCGCGCAGGGCGGCCAGCGTGTCGGGCAGCAGCGGCGCGTTGAGCTCGATGTGCCCGAGCCGGACGGGGACCTCGGGCCGCAGGGCCCGGACCCGGTCGAGGAGAGCCCGGACGGTGCGCAGGGCGCGCGGGTCGCGGCTGCCGTGGGCGACGGCGACCAGGGCCGGGGGCCGTCGGCGGTCGCCGGGCGGCGGATGCCGCAGGCTGCGGGCGCCGGCGTGCGGCAACTGGCTGCTGAGCTGTGCGGTGATGCGGAACATGAGCTGCGCCGTACTGTCGAGGGGGACCGGAACCGGCCGGCCGGGCCTCCGGGGCCCGCTGCCGGGGTGGGACGTGGGTGGCCGAGGGGTGCCCGCGGGCGGTGTCGACGCCGTCATGCAGGAAGTCTGGCCACCGGTCGTTGCCGGGCGGTTGCGGCCGGATGACACCTGGTTTCGGAGGCCTCACGGGACGGCGAACCCGATGGGGAAGCCCGGCCCCCGTAGGCCCTGTCGCCCGACGCCACGGAGCAACGCCCTCCGGGCGGGACGACGGGGGTTCGACGACAGGACCCAGGGCCCGCGGACCGCCGGTCGCCCCGCGGACCACTCCGTCGATCACTCTACGAACCGTTTCCGTCCGTCCGTCGTCCTTCCCGTGGGTGGGGAAGCGACCAGGGGAGGATCGGATGGGCGGGCCGCGGCTGCCGCAGTTCCGGGGAAACGGTTCGGCCGGGAGGCCGCGCCCCGGGGTCCGAGGACCACGGCCCGGGCTCCGCAGAGCGTGGCACGGACTGCGGAGAGCGTGGCTCGGCGTCCGGAATCCCGGACTGCGGAGAGCGTGGTACGGGCTCCGGCGGCTGTGCACCGGGTGGCGGACCTGGCCCCTCCGCAAGAGGCGCCGGGCCGTGCGGGCCGCCGTGCTGGCCGGTGTGCTGGCGCTGTTGCCGATGACCTGGCTGTACGCGACCACGTCCGACCGGATGCGCGACACCGGGAGCGCCCCGTCCGCGCCGGTGGCCGTGGTCTTCGGCGCCGGGCTGTTCGGCGGCCGCCCCACGCCGTACCTCGCGCACCGGCTTCAGGCGGCGGCCGAGCTCTACCGGCAGGGGAAGGTCCGGGTGGTGCTGGTGACCGGCGACAACAGCCGGACCGACTACGACGAGCCGGACGCGATGCGCGGCTATCTCGTGCGGCACGGGGTACCGGGGCGCCACATCGTCAGCGACTACGCGGGCTTCGACACCTGGGACTCCTGCGCCAGGGCGAAGCGGATCTTCGGGGTGGACCGGGCGCTGCTGGTCAGCCAGGGGTTCCACATCCGACGCGCGCTGGCGCTCTGCGGGGCCGCGGGCATCGACGCGTACGGCGTCGGGGTGGCCGAACCCCAGGACGTCACCTGGTGGTACGGCGGCACCCGCGAGATCGCCGCCGCGGGCAAGGCGGCCCTGGACTCGGCCCTGCGCCCCGAGCCGCACTTCCTCGGCCCCCGCGAGCACGGGGTGACCCGCGCGCTGGGCGGCTGAGGTGCCGGCCGGCAGCGATCGGCTCCTGAACGGACCGGACGCCGAAGCTGACGCCATACCGCGCCTGCACGGCGACTCCCCCCGCCCCCGGATGCTCCGTGAAACGAACGCCTTCACCATAGATGAACGCGGTCAGGGCGTCGCCCGGGCACCTGTAGTACGGCGCCGCGCGAACACCCAACTTCCTGAGCAGCAGGTGTCCGATCCGTACACCTGCTGGGCGGAGGGAGCCACCAACAGCCATGGCTTGTTGTGTCACATGCTGTTGTGATCGGCTTCGCCAGGCTCGATGATGTCCTGCGGCGACGGGGAGCGGGGGCGTGGGATGCTGCGAGGAAGTGCTGACGCGCCGGCGGCCGCCGCATGAGACAGCGCGTGCAGCTCGCTCTGCAGATCATGCTGGTACTTGTCGCGAGTCTGCTGGGCATCGTCACCAACTACGCCACCAATACAGACAACGCGCCCTGGCTGTTACGCGTCATTCAGCAGGCATCCGTACCAGCCATCGGGCTGCTGATAACCGCCATGGTCGTCGGGCAGATCGTCATGTACCGGCTGGAGAATCCCGCACCGCCGCGCGCGGACTGGCCGCGCGACCGGGTGCCGTACCCCGGTCTTGACGCCTTCGGCGAGGACGAAGCAGCGGTCTTCTTCGGACGCGAAGCGCAAGCCGCCGAGCTGACCCGCAGGCTGCATGCGTCGTCGCAGCAGCCAGCCGAACGGTTCCTGATGCTCGTCGGAGCTTCCGGAAGCGGCAAGTCCTCTCTGGTCAGAGCGGGTGTGATGCCACGGCTGCGGGAGCGACGCTGGACAGTCCTGCCGGCCTTCTCCCCCGGGCCGAACCCTCTTTTCTCCCTGGCTTCCGCCATCGTTGGGGCCAGCGGCGGGGCAGAGCCGGTGAGCGCCGTCCTGCGGCGTCTGCGCCAGGAGCCGAACGCGCTCGTCAGCGAGTTGACACGGCTGCCCGGCGGGCGCTTCCGCCGCACGCTCATGGTGATCGACCAGTTGGAAGAGGTGGTTACTCTCGCCGGTGAGCGAGAGCGGGCGCAGTTCCTCGAAGCACTCCGCACCTGCGTCGAGCAGGACTCCGGTGTCCGCGTGCTGGCCACACTCAGGGTTGACTTCCTGGGCAGACTCCTGGGCACCGGGTACGCAGAGATCGTTCAACACCCCCTCACCATCGGAACATTGAGCAGGGGCCAGTTGGCCCAGGTAGTGGAGCGCCCGGGAGCTATGGCGGGGCTCTCCTTCGCTCCTGGAGTGGTCGACACGATCGTTGACGAAACGGGCGCGGACGATGCCTTGCCACTGCTCGCCTACCTCTTGCAGGAGCTCTATTTCGCCGCGGGCCCAGGGGGGACGGTCACCGCGGATCTGTACCGCGGTCTCGGTGGTGTGGCCGGCGCTCTCGCACGGCAGGCGGACCACACGGTGGCCGAGCTCGCCCCGGCGGAGGGCATCGACTTCGTCCTGCGTGTCCTCCTCAGGTTCGTCACTGTCCAGGGGCAAGAAGCTGCCCGCCGACGTGTACTGCTGTCCGAGCTCACGGACCGGGAGCGTCACATCGTGGACGCATTCGTCGACGCGCGGTTGCTCCGGTCCGACGTGGGCGACGACACGTTGTTCGGCCAGGATCCCTGTGCCGAGGTGACGCACGAGGCCCTGTTCCGCCAGTGGGCTCCACTGCGGCAAGAGGTCGAGGCACGTGTCGAGCGACTGCGCGAACGAGCCGAACTGGAGCGGTGGGCCGAAGACTGGGAACACTCCGGCCGCAGCAACGACTATCTGCTGACGGGGGAACGACTGTCCCTGGCCCAAGGCTGGCTGGAAGCCTTGGAGGAGGCAGGGCAGGCATCGGAACCTGCCCGCGCGCTGGTGCGGTCCTCCCAGCAATGTGATCAAGCCTTTCTCCGCCGGGTCTCGGACAGCATCGGTCGGCAGGCCCTCGGCGGTGCCGAGACCCACCCGGAGCAAGCAGTTCTCCTGTCGCTCGCCGCCCTCGGCGAATGCGCCCCGACCCCGTCGGCGCGCCGGGCCCTGATGACCGCTCTGGCGGCCAGCCATCTGCGTACCCGGCTGGACGGGCATACGGACACGGTCCGAGACATCGCCTGGTCCCCCAACGGGAACCGTCTGGCCACCGCGTCGCGGGACGGCACGGCCCGGGTCTTCGATGCCCGTTCCGGGCGGTCCCTGCTCGTCCTTCCGACCGACGGCGCGATGGTCGAGTCGGTCGCCTGGTCGCCCGACTCCTCCCACATCGCCACCGCTGGCCGGGACCGCGTGGTCCGCATCTGGGACGCCTCCTCCGGCAATCCCGACCTGCTGTTGACCGGCATGACGGACGTCGGCAGGCAGGTGGCCTGGTCGCCCGACGGACGACACATCGCGGCCACATCGAAGGACTGCGTCGTACGCGTCTGGGAATCCGGTACAGCCACTCCGGTGCGGGAACTACGCGGGCACTGCGACGATGTCTGGGGCGTTGCATGGTCCCCCGACGGCACCCGCCTCGCCTCCGCCTCCCACGACCAGACGGCGATCGTGTGGAACCTGGCAACGAGCACGGCAGTGGCGCAGCTGACCGGCCACTCGGATTTCGTCGAGGGCGTGGCGTGGTCGCCCGATGGACGCTGTGTCGCCACTGGATCGGGCGATCACACCGCCCGCATCTGGGATGCGGAGACCGGTGAGCTGCGGCTCCTGATACGCGGACACACCGACTACGTATGGAACCTGGCATGGTCCCCGGACGGCCGGATGCTGGCCTCCGCCTCGTCAGATCGGAGCGTGCGCATCGTCAGCACCGAGGATGCGAAGGTCCTGGCCGTACTGCGTGGCCACACCGACACCGTATGGGGAGTGGACTGGTCACCCACGGGCACACAGCTCGCCACCGGCTCGACCGACGGCACAGGATTCATCTGGGACCTGCGGCCCCGAGGAGCCGAGCAGGTGCTCGTCCACGGGCACACCGGCCCCGTGAATCAAGCAGCGTGGTCCCTTGACGAAAGCCGTATCGCCACCGCCTCCGACGACGGTACGGTGCGGCGCTGGGACGCGACGACCGGGACTCCCAGCACACGGACGTTACTCCTCGGCGACCGGGTGTGGTCTGTGGCCTGCTCGCCGCTGGACGATCGGCTTGCACTCGGCACCAACGACGGCCTCTTCCGCATCATGGACGACACCGGAAGCGTTCTGTTCGAGCACCGTGGCGAGGTCGTGGAGGCGTGCTCCTGGTCCCCGGACGGCAGCCGGATCGCCACCGGCGGGCACGACGGCGCCGTTCGCGTCCACTCGGCGCGGACCGGCACCGAACTGCAGGCGCTGACCGGACATCAAGACTGGGTCGGCCGTATCGCATGGTCGCCCACCGGCAGGATGCTCGCCAGTTCGTCGGACGACCGCACCTGCCGACTGTGGGACGTCGCCGAGTGCCGACAGCTCACCGTCCTGCGCGGCCACGAAAACTACGTGGACGATGTCACCTGGGCCCCGGACGAACTACGCGTTGCGACTGCGTCCGGTGACTGGACCGCCGCCGTGTGGGACGTGGCCACGGGACGCCGCATCGACCTCATGAAGGGTCACGAGGGCCGGGTCCGCGCCATCGCATGGTCTCCCGACGGAAGGTTCATCGCGACCGGCTCGGACGATCGAACCGTACGGGTCTGGTCCTCGACCACTTTCCAGGAGATCGCGGTCGTCGGCGTGCACCAGGACAAGGTCACCTCGGTTGCCTGGTCGGGGGACAGCACCCGGCTGCTCACCGGGTCCTTCGACGGAACGGCCCGCGTATGGGCCGCCGACCCTGACTTCGACCGGCTCGAAGCACAAGCCCGGGGGCGGGTCTTCCGCACGCTCGGCGAGGAAGAGCGGCGTCAGCACCTGCTGCCGCTCACCCCGCCATAGTCAGTACCGCTCCTCGACCAAGCGGTCTTCGGTGTGCAGCAGATAATCGTCCGGATCGAGGCCCATCTCCTTGCGCGCCGTCGACGCCCAGTACATCGCGTTGCGTTCAGCGAACGTCTCGGGGCCGTCATAGGAGATCAGCCATATGAACTGGTTACGCTCGCGGTCGATCCAGGCGCCACCGATGCCGAACCCCAGCTCCAAACGGAGAGGAACGATCTCCGCACGCCACCGCTCCACCCACTCGTCGAGCAGGCCCTCCCGGACCGTGTACGTGCGGAGCTGGGTGGTCCTCGGCATCTGGGCGTCCCTCCCGGGGCAAGGCGCGGCGTTGGTCCTCAGGCTATCCAGGCCATGGGCAGCGGGCGGCCGGAGCCGTACGGACGACGCGCAGCGAAGCGATACAGCACCCCGACAACGTCCCACCACACTGATCATGGCATGTCGCGTGCCGGTCGACGAGCGCCCCTTCATGCCCGATGTCGCCATCTGGATCACGGATCAGTTGACGCTGGTCGACGGCAGGCTGCCTGCCGCGCAGCCGCTCTTCCCCGTATCCAGCAGGACACTCCATGACACCACGGCCCCATGTGTGGGGACCTTCGGCGGTTGGTGGCGCCCGACTGGAGACCACTGGCGCCACCGGCCCCCACTCCTCACCCCGCCCCCGCGCGCCCGCTGAGGTGACCGTGCGCCGGGTGTAACCCGGGGAGTCCCGGGCCGTAACACCCCCGACGCACGCTGGCCGCATGCGCACCGAGACCGCGGCCCCCGTCGACACCCACTGTCCGTACTGCTCGCTGCAGTGCGGCATGGGACTGCAGCCCGGGGCGGGCGGGGTGGAGGTGGTGGAGCGGACCGCGTTCCCCGTCAACCGGGGCGCCCTGTGCGGCAAGGGCCGGACCGCGCCCGCCGTGCTGTCCTCCCGGGTGCGGCTGACCGAGCCGCTGGTCCGCTCCGCCGCCGGGGAGCTCGAACCGGCCGGCTGGGAGGAGGCCCTGGACCGGATCGCCGATGGTCTCGCCGGGGCGCGCGCCGGGCACGGGCCGGACGCGGTCGGGGTGTTCGGGGGCGGCGGGCTGACCAACGAGAAGGCGTACGCCCTCGGGAAGTTCGCCCGGGTGGCGCTGGGCACCTCGCAGATCGACTACAACGGGCGCTTCTGCATGGCGTCGGCCGCCGCCGCGCACCAGCGGGCGTTCGGGCTGGACCGCGGGCTGCCGTTCCCGCTGGCGGACATTCCCGGCGCGGGCTGTGTGATCCTGGTCGGCTCCAACCTCGCCGAGACCATGCCCCCGGCCGTCCGCTACCTCACCGAGCTGAAGGAGAACGGCGGGACCCTGATCGTCATCGATCCGCGCCGGACCCGCACGGCCGAGCAGGCCGACCTGCACCTCGCGCCGCGACCCGGCACCGATCTGGCCCTCGCGCTGGGCCTGCTGCACCTGGTGGTCGCGGAGGGCAGGCTGGACGAGGAGTTCATCGCCGCCCGGACGTCCGGCTGGCCCGAGGCCCGCGCCGCGGCGATGGCGCACTGGCCGGAGCTGGTGGAGCGGATCACCGGGGTGCCGCTGCCGCAACTGCGCCGGGCGGTGGCCCTGTTCTGCGACGCGTCCGCCTCGATGGTGCTGACCGCCCGCGGCCCCGAGCAGCAGTCCAAGGGCACCGACACCGTGGGCGCCTGGATCAACCTCTGCCTGGCGACCGGGAACGCCGGGCGCCCGCACGCCGGTTACGGCTGCCTCACCGGCCAGGGAAACGGGCAGGGCGGACGCGAACACGGCCAGAAGGCCGACCAGTTGCCCGGCTACCGCAAGCTCACCGACCCGGCCGCGCGCGCCCATGTGGCGGGCGTGTGGGGCGTGGACCCCGACGAGCTGCCGGGCCCCGGCCGCAGCGCCTACGAGCTGCTGGACGCCCTGGGCAGCGAGGTGAAGGCGCTGCTGATGATGGGCTCCAACCCGGTGGTCTCCGCGCCCCGCGCCGCCCACATCGAGGAGCGGCTGCGCTCCCTGGACTTCCTCGCCGTCGCCGATGTCGTGCTCTCCGAGACCGCGCAACTCGCCGACGTGGTGCTGCCGGTGACGCAGTGGGCGGAGGAGACCGGCACCACCACCAATCTGGAGGGCCGGGTGCTGCTGCGCCGCAGGGCGCTCGACCCGCCGCCCGGGGTCCGTTCGGATCTGGACGTGCTGGGCGGCCTCGCGGCCCGGCTGGGCCGGGAGAAGGGGTTCCCCACCGATCCGGAGGAGGTCTTCGACGAGCTGCGCCGCGCCTCGGCGGGCGGCCCCGCCGACTACTCCGGCATCACCTACGGCCGGATCGCCGCGGAGGACGGGGTCTTCTGGCCCTGTCCGGACGCCGCCCGGCCGCACCCCGGCACGCCCCGGCTCTTTCTCGACCGGTTCGCCACGGACGACGGGCGGGCGCGGTTCGTCCCGGTGACGCACCGGCCCGCCGCCGAGGAGCCGGACGCCGACTACCCCGTGCTGCTGACGACAGGCCGGGTGCTGGCCCAGTACCAGTCCGGGGCCCAGACCCGGCGCGTCGACGAGCTGAACACCGCCGCTCCGGGGCCGTTCGTGCAGCTGCACCCGCAGCTCGCCGAGCGGGTGGGGGTGGCCGAGGGCAGCCCGGTGGCGGTGGTCTCCCGCCGCGGGCGGGCGGTCGCACCGGCCCGGATCTCGACCGACATCCGCCCCGACACGGTCTTCATGCCCTTCCACTGGCCGGGGGCCGGCCGGGCGAACTCGCTGACCAACCCGGCGCTCGACCCGACCTCCCGGATGCCGGAATTCAAGGTCTGCGCGGTCCGGCTGGAGGCAGCGCCGACGGACGGCTGACCCCGGTGGGAGGTGTGGTGCCGGGACCGTACGTGTACGTGTCCTCCAGTCGCCCGCGGACCGGCCGGGGACGGCGAACCAGCCGGGGACGGCGGACCGGCTCCCCCGGCGGACCGGCTCCCCCGGTGAACCGGCCGGACCGGCACGGGCAACGCGGTAGCAGCACAGCCCTCGCCCCTCCGGCCGGTGTGCCGGTCCGCCAGCAAGCCGGTGCGCCAGTCCGCCGGTCCGTCGATGTCAATGGGCGCAGCCGACGTCAATGGGCGTCAGCGGGCGTCAGTGGGCCTCAGTGGGCGTCGATCTCCCGCAGATACGCCGCCTTGGCCGGCTCGTCCAGGAAGGACGCCCGGAAGGAGTTGCGGGCCAGAGTGCGCACCGTCTCCTCGTCCAGCCCCAGGGCGTCGGTCACGGCCACCATGTTGTCGTGCAGGTAGCCGCCGAAGTAGGCCGGATCGTCGGAGTTGACGGTGACCAGCAGCCCGGCGTCCAGCATCAGCCGCAGCGGGTGGTCCTCCAGCCGGTCGATGACGCGCAGCCGGACGTTCGACAGCGGACAGACCGTCAGCGGCACCTGGTCGGCGACGAGCCGGGCGACGAGGGCCGCGTCCTCCAGGGACCGCACGCCGTGGTCGACCCGGTCGACGCCGAGCACGTCCAGCGCCTCCCACACATAGGACGGCGGGCCCTCCTCCCCGGCGTGCGCGACGCACTTGAGTCCGGCCTCGCGGGCCAGCGCGTACACCTCGCGGAAGGCGGACGGCGGGTTGCCGACCTCGGCGGAGTCCAGCCCGACCGCGGTGATCCGGTCCAGGTGGGGGCGGGCGCTCTCGAAGGTCGCCACGGCGGACTCCGGGCTCTCGTCCCGCAGGAAGCACATGATCAGCCGGGTGGTGATGCCGTGCTTCTCCGGTGCGGCGTCCAGCGCACGGGCGAGGCCGTTGATCACGGTCCCGATGGGCACCCCGCGCGAGGTGTGCGCCTGCGGGTCGAAGAAGATCTCGGCGTGCCGGACCCCCTGCTCCCGGGCACGGGCCAGATAGGCGTCGGCCAGGTCCGCGAAGTCGTCCTCGGTGCGCAGCACCGCCATCAGCGCGTAGTAGAGGTCCAGGAAGGACTGCAGGTCGGAGAAGGAGTAGGCGGCGCGCAGCTCGTCCTGATCGGCGTACGGCAGCCGGATCCCGTTGCGCTCGGCGAGCGCGAAGGCGAGCTCGGGCTCCAGGGTGCCTTCGATGTGAAGGTGCAGTTCTGCGGTGGGGATCGGGCGCACGGGCGGGAACACCTGCTCTGTGTTGCGGGGACGGTCCGGTACCGGGGGCGGGGCCGGGGTGCGTGGCTGGGGTGCGTGGCTGGGGGTTACGGGGCTGTGGGGTTACAGGCCCAGGGGGCGCGGGGCTGTGAAGGTGCGGCCGCCCCGGGAGCGGAATGGATCGTTCAGGGTAAGGAGTCAATCAGGGTAACGCGCCGATCCGTACGGCCAGTCGCCGCCGCGCACCTGCCTGCCGGACGTGCGCAGCCGCCTGGCCACCGGTTCCGCGGCGAGGTAGACCCAGGCGCGGGCGGCCCCGCCGGCGGTGGGCAACACCTCGCGGACCACGCGTTCGTAGATGTTCGCGGGGTCGCCGGGGGCGAAGTCCTCCAGCTCGTCGAGGGCCGCGAGCAGCCGGTCGTAGTGGGCGGCGGCGGGGGTGACGAGCTCGCCGCGGATCTCCCCCCGCGGGTCCTCCACGGCGTACGGCCAGCCGGGCCCCTCGTAGAGCACGGCTCCGCGCATCGACCCCGGCTCCTCGGCGACGGTGCGGCCGAGGAGGAAGCGGTCGTGGTTGACCTGCCCGGGCCGGAGCGTGCCGTAGACGAAGAAGGGCAGCCGCTCGGGGGCGGCCGGGTCCCCGGGGGTCGGTCGGGTCGTCATGGCAGGGGTACCTCCTCGGGGCCGGGGCGCTGGGACCAGCCTGCACCGGGGCGTCCCGACGACGGAGAGCGGGGCCCTCTCCCGCGGCCCATGCCCCTGACCGGGCGCTTTCTCCCCTGTCGGGCGGCTTCCCGCAGCACGGCCCGGCGGGCGCGGAAAGGCGTCCGTGGGGCCCCAGCCGTAAAATCCAAGACATGGGAGAGCGGCCGTTCGCGCCCGCCGCGCCGGAACTCGTCCTTGAAGCCGACGGCGACTCCCGGGTGATGAGTCCCAGCCGGTCGTACCACGTGGGGCGCGATCCCTCGAGCGACATCGTGCTGAGCGATGCCAGGGTCTCCTGGCACCACGCGGTGCTGCGGCCCTCCGCGGGCCACTGGATGCTGGAGGACACCGGCAGCACCAACGGCACGTACGCGAACGGGGAACGCGTCCGGCAGTCGGGGGTCGGGCCCGGCACCGTCATCCGCTTCGGCAGTCCCGCCGACGGCCCGCGCGCGGTGCTCAGCGGGCTGCCGCCGCCCCGGCAGTACGCGCGGCCGCCCGCGGTCTCCCACCCCTCGGCCACCAACACCTTCCGGCGGCCGACCTCGGTCCGTCCGCTGCCCCCGGAGCGCACCGTGCGGATCGGCCGGGCGGCCGGGAACGACCTGGTCGTCGCCGATCTGTCGGTGTCGCGGCACCACGCCGAGCTGCGGGCGACCGGGGTCGACGGCGGGCACGAGATCGTGGATCTCGGCAGCCACAACGGCACTTATCTGAACGGGCAACGAGTGCTGCGGGCCCTGGTCCGGCCCGGGGACATCATCGGCATCGGGCACTCCGCGTTCAGCCTGGCCGGGAAGGAGCTCCAGGAGTTCGTCGACACCGGCGAGGTGTCGCTCGCCGTCCAGGACCTCACGGTGCGGGTCGACCGCGGGCGCCGGACGCTGCTGGACGACGTGTCTTTTCCGGTGGGCGAAAAGTGCCTGCTCGCGGTGGTCGGACCGAGCGGCGCGGGGAAGTCGACCCTGCTCAACGCGCTGACCGGGCTGCGGCCGGCGGACCGGGGCACGGTGCTCTACGACGGCCGTGATTTGTACCGGGACTACGCGGAGCTGCGGCAGCGCATCGGGCTCGTCCCGCAGGACGACATCCTGCACACCCAGCTGACGGTGCGCCGGGCCCTCGGCTACGCCGCCCGGCTGCGCTTCCCCGAGGACACCGCGAAGGCGGAGCGGCAGGCCCGGGTGGACGAGGTGATCCACGAGCTGGGTCTGGACCAGCGGGTGCGGCAGCACGTCCACAGCCTCTCCGGGGGCCAGCGCAAGCGGGTCAGCGTGGCGCTGGAGCTGCTGACCAAGCCGTCGCTGCTCTTCCTGGACGAGCCCACGTCCGGTCTCGATCCGGGCATGGACCGCTCGGTGATGCACATGCTGCGGGGGCTGGCGGACGACGGGCGCACCGTCATCGTGGTGACGCACAGCGTGCTGAGCCTGGACGTGTGCGACCGGCTGCTGGTGATGGCGCCCGGCGGGCGGATCGCCTATTACGGGCCGCCGGAGGAGAGCCTGCCGTACTTCGGCTTCCGGGAGTGGCCGGAGGCGTTCGAGGCCTTCGAGAACGACACCGGGCGGGACTGGGCCGGGCAGTTCCGCGCCTCCGCGCAGTACCGGCAGTACATCGTGGCCGCCACGGAGCAGCCGCAGCGCCCCCGGGAACCGGCGCAGAGCTCGGTGGCGCCGCCGAAGGCCCAGAGCTGGGGGTCGCAGCTGTGGACGCTGATCCGGCGGTACGCGGCGGCGCTCGCCGCAGACCGGACCTTCCTCGCCGTCATGGTCGTGCTCCCCTTCGTGATGGGCGCGATGGCGCACGCCCTCGCCGGCAGCCGGCTCGGCCGGCAGGAGGCGATGAACACGCTTCTGATCCTGTGTGTAGGCGCCGTCCTGACCGGCGCCGCCAACGCGGTGCGGGAGCTGGTCAAGGAGAGAACGATCTATCAGCGGGAGCGGGCCGTCGGGCTGTCCCGCTCGGCGTATCTGATGTCCAAGGTGGTGGTGCTGGGGCTGATCACCGTGGTCCAGGCGGTGGTGCTGACCGTGGTCGGGCTGTTCGGGGTGGACCTGAACGCCCCCGGCGGCGAAGGGGTGTTCCTGCCGGCCGGCGTCGAGATCGCGCTGGCCGTGGCGCTGCTGGGGTTCACGGCGATGATGCTGGGCCTGTTCGTGTCCGCCCTGGTGCGGAAGGAGGAGGTCACCATGCCGCTGCTGGTCCTCCTCGCGATCGTGCAGGTGGTGTTCTGCGGGGCGTTGCTGAAGCTGAGCGGGGTGCCGGGGCTGGACCAGCTGTCGTGGCTGGTGCCCGCGCGGTGGGGGCTGGCCGCCATGGCCGCCACGGTCGACCTGCAGCGCATCGTGCCGCAGAGCGTGGCGTCGGACCCGCTGTACGACCACGCGGCGGGGATCTGGGTGCTCGACATGGGCATGTTGGTGGTGCTGTCGGCGCTGCTGGGTTACGCGGTGACGAAGCTGCTGCGCCGCCACGAGCCGAACGTCATGCGGGAGTAGCGGGTGGTCGTGGTGCGCAGCGGAGTACCGGGCGGAGCGGGCGGAGTGCCGGTCGGGTGCGGCGGCATGCCGGTCGGGTGCGGCGGCGCGCCGGTCGGGTGCGGCAGCCCGCCGGACGGGTGCGGCAGCCCGCCCGGCCGGCGGGAGACGGAGCGGGGCGCGGAGCACGGCCGGGGGCGGGACGGAGCACAGCGCGGACGGCAGGGCGCAGGGAGCGGACGGCAGAGTGCAGGAAACGGACGGCAGAGTGCAGGAAGTGGACGGCAGGGCGTAGGAAGGAGCCGCCGATGACGACCGAGGCCGACTTCCGTCCGAGCCATGTGGTCCCCCGGGAGGGCATGGCCACCTGGTCGGCACCGGACGGTGCCCGGCCATCGGTCCCACTGGACCCGTTGCTGCCCGTCCAGGTGATCGACCGCCGGGGGGACTGGGCGCTGGCGCTGTGTTCCAACGGCTGGTCGGCGTGGGTGGACGGGCGACTGCTGGTGTCCGTGCCGCGCCACCCGCCGGCGCCCGGCCGCCCCGCCGTACGGGAGGCGGACCCCCGGCCGCTGCTGGAGCGGGTGGCCGACGAACTGGCCGAGTACCGGCGCCTGGTGGCGGAGCTGGCGGCCGGGCGGCTGGACAGCGGCGCGTTCCGGCAGCGGACCGAGGGCCGCCGGGTGGGCGTGGTCGTGGACGGCGAGTCGGTCTGGCTGTACGACGCGCGCCACGAGCGGTGGTGCTACTGCGACGGCACCTCGCTGCAGACCTTCGCCACGCCGGAGGGGCCGGTGCGGGGCGGGCCCTCACCGCCGTCGTCACCGCCGCCGTCGTCACCGCCGCCGTCATCACGGCCGCCGCAGTCACCGTCGGGGCCGACGTCGCCGGGGCCGGGGTCGCCGGAACCGGGGCCGCCAGGGCCGACGTCGCCGGGGCCGGGGCCTTCGGGACCGGGCTCGCCGGCGACGGGGCGGGCGTCGCCGCACGGCCCCGGAGGGACGGACACCGTGCCGGGAGCGGGGGCGGGGGCGGAGGCCGGACCCGCCGACGGCTCTTTCGACGACTCCTTCGACGACTCCGCCGAACGGACGCGGATCGTCGAGCCGGAGGCGCGGGACGCTCCCGGCCACCCGCGGAACCGGTGGGGTGAGGGCTGATGGCCGAGCGGGAGCAGGGTGAGCCGGGTCCGTTCGCCGCTTCCGGTGTCCGTCCCGGTGCGTCCGAGGGCCCCGGCCGCCGGGTCGCCGCGTACCGGCTGGAGCAGGAGATCGGGCGGGGCGGCATGGCCGTCGTCTACCGGGCGGAGGACCTGCGGCTGGGCCGCACGGTGGCGGTCAAGCTGCTCGCTCCCGAACTCGCGCGCAACGAGACGTTCCGCCGGCGGTTCGAGCTGGAGTCCCGGGTGGCCGCGGCGATCGACCATCCGCACATCGTGCCGGTCTTCGAGGCCGGTGAGACGGACGGCGTGCTCTTCATCGCCATGCGCTATGTCGAGGGCCGCGACCTGCGGGCGCTGCTCGACCGGGACGGCCCGCTGTCCATCGAGGACGCCTGCCGGATCGCCGTCCAGGTGGCGTCCGCCCTGGACGCGGCCCATGCGCACGAACTGGTGCACCGGGACGTCAAACCCGGGAACATCCTCGTCGCCGAGGGCACCGACGCCGACCACCCCGAGCACGTCTATCTGACCGACTTCGGGCTGACGAAACGGGCGCTGGCCCTCAGCGGGTTCACCAGCGCCGGACAGTTCGTGGGGACGCTGTCCTATGTGGCGCCGGAGCAGATCTCCGGCCGCCCGGTCGACGGCCGCTGCGATGTCTACAGCCTGGCCTGCGTCGTCTTCGAGGCGCTGACGGGCGCCCCGCCGTTCCGCCGCGAGGACGATATCGCGCTGCTCTGGGCGCACCAGAACGACCCTCCGCCGGTGCTCTCCGAACGACGGCCGGAGCTTCCCCCGGCCGCGGACGAGGTGATGGCCAGAGCCCTGGCCAAAGCGCCCGACGACCGCTACGGCACCTGCCGGGAGTTCGTGTCGGAGCTGCGCGCGGCGGGCCGGACCGTACGGCCCTCGGACACCGGGCACCGGCGGCCCGCTGAGCGGACGCCGACCCGGCTCGATGCACGGCCGGGCACACCGGAACCGCCGTCGGCCCCGCCACCGCCACCACGCTGGGCGGCACCGGTCTTCGCCGTGCGGCGCGGCTGAACACAGCACGGCCCGACGGCGACGGCGACCGCGACCGCGACCGCGACCGACACAACCACGGCCACGGCCACGCCCGTCCCGGAACAGCGGCGCAGCACCCCGGACCGCGGCCCTCCAACTCCAGCCCGCAATCAGGGATTTACCTGGTCGGGCGGCCCGTCGGCGGTCTCCCGGCCCTGTGCAATGATCAAGCAGAGTCCGAGGGGGAATCGTCATGACCGTCACCGTCCGGCTGGCCGCCACGGCGTCCCGGCCCGCGCTGCTGCTGCGCCCCTGGGAGGACGGTGACGCGGACGCGCTGATCGAGGCGTACCGCGACCCCGCCGTGGGCCGGGCGAAGACACTGCGCGTGACGAACCACGCGGACGCCCGTCGCTGGCTGGACATCGAACGGCAGGGCTGGGCCGACGGGCACCACCTCTCCTTCGCCGTGCTCACGGCCGCGGCGGACGGCGGAGACGAACCGGTGGGATACGTGGTGCTGAAGCGTCCGGATCCCGCCGGGCCACGAGCCGAGGTCGGCTACTGGACCATGCCGCGCGCCCGCGGCCGGGGAGTGGCACCCCGCGCCCTGGAAGCGCTGACGCACTGGGCCTTCGAGACCTTCGCCGCCGAGGGACTCAAGGAGTTGGAACTGCTGCACCAGGCGGACAACACCGCCTCCTGCCGGGTGGCGGAGAAGGGCGGTTTCCCCTTCGTCCGGGTACTGCCGCCCCGGCCGCCGCAGTTTCCGCTGGACGAACACCTGCACCTGAGGCGGGCCCCGGCCTGAACATCCGGGCCGGGCGCGGGCGGCCCGGCCTGCCGGGACGAGGCCGTCGCACCGGACCGGTGCGGCACCGACGCCCGAACACCGTGCTGCCCCGAACACCGCGACGCCCCGAACACCATGACGCCCCGAACACCGCGACATCCCGAACACCATGACGCCCCGGGCCCAACCGCGGTCCGCCGGCTCCGGAGCGGAACGGCCCGCGCCTCACCGTCCGGACGGGCCGTCCGTGCCCTGCCCCGGGGCCTCCTCGCCCCGCGCCTCGACCGCGCCGTGGTGGCGTACGCGCAGGGCGAGCAGCCCGCCGAGGAAGCCCGCGGCCAGGCCCCACAGCGCGCCGAATCCGATCAGCGGCAGGAAGTTCGCCCGCAGGGAGACCTCGCCGCCCAGTCCGCCGCCGAGGTCCCCGACACCGATCACGGTGAGTCCGTACTGCGCGAAGATCCTGGTCAGCAGCCCGATCACCAGCATGGTCAGGGCCATCGCCAGACCGAGGTGCCAGGCGTGCTGCCAGGGCCGGATCCGGGCGGGTGAGCGGACCGCGGTGAGGAAGCCCGCCCCGAGCAGCGCGATCACGGCCACGACGACCAGCACCCAGGCCCGGTCGTCGCGTTCGGCCACCGCGGCCAGATCGAGCGTCGCGTTCCGGCCGCCGGACGTGCGCAGCACCTCGTCGAGCACCCGCGGCATGGGCAGGCCGATGCCCTCGGCCACCCGGCCGTCCCAGGAGCCGCCGATGCCGACGCCGAACGCCAGCCACACCAGGTTGGGCAGCCCGAGCAGCATGGCGGCCAGGGTCTCCGCGGAGTGCCCGCGGGTGGCGGCCACGACCAGCCCGACGACCACGCCGATCACCACGTAGAGCAGCAGCACCGCCACCATCGCGAACGCGGGCGGCCGCACGGACTCCTGGAAGTGCAGCAGCCGGGACGGCAGGGGGGCGCGGTGGGAGACGAGGAAGGTGAGAGCCAGCACGGCCAGCAGCCACAGCAGGCCGAACCCCAGGGTGGCCGGGACGTCGGCCCGGAAGCCCACGGTCGGGTTGGCGTCGAGCAGGTCGCCGAGGTCCTCGGCCAGGCCGCCGCCCAGGGACACTTCGAACGTGTGGCGGGCGAGGAGGGCGAGCAGCACCAGCATCAGGCACCACAGCACCGTCGTCCGGACGACCCGGTCGAGCACCTCGCGGCCCGTGGCCACCGCCCGGTGCCGCAGCGGCAGCAGGAAGAGCACCGCCATGACGAGGGCACCGGCGAGCGTCACCGACAGCGGGACGACCTCGATGGCCGCGTCCGTCTGCGCCAGGAACCCGGCGTCGCCGGAGAGTTGCACATCGCCGCCGACCGCCATGACGACCATGGCCACGACCACCCGGGGGTACGCCTCGCCCGGCAGGTCCGGGGCGCCCGCCGCCCACAGGCCGAGGCAGGCGACGACCAGCATCGTGACCGCACCCGCCAGCACCACCACCAGCGCGTCCAGCCAGGCGCGCACGGGCAGCAGGGCCGGTGGTTCGCTCCCCGTGTCACCCGGGGCGGGGCGTCGCATCTGGCTCACGCAGTCTCCTACGGACTCACGCCACGTCCTACCGACTCACATCGTCCACGGACTTCACGCTGTCTGCCTGCGGACCCGCGCCGCCTCCCGCCGACGGGAGCGTCGCGGGGCGCCCCGACCGGATGGCCCGATTCCTCGCCCCACCGTAAGCACGGGGCCGCCGCCCCGCTTGCGGACCGTGAGGATGTGCCGCACACAATGAGACGAAACAGACCATTGGGGTAACGGGTGTCTCCCTGAAGCCCGCGCCACGGGCGCTCCGGGTACCCCGCGCGTCGCCCCTCCCCGCGGAACCACGCCTCGGGCCCTCCCGGGAGCCCGGCGCCCCGCACGCTGCCCGGGTACCGGCGCCCTCCGGCGTTCCCGAACGGCGCTCCGCACCGGGACGTGGCCGGGACGCCGTACTGCTCGGAGGGGTCGTCGGCTGTCCGGAGGTTGGCCGCACAGACCGGGACCACGCCGGGAAGGAGAGCCCGTGACCTCCCCACCCCCGCCCGGCCGCCGTCCTACGGGCCCGCCGTCGGGGCCACTGTCCGGCCGGCCGGCGGAGCCCGGCTCGTCCGGTCCGCCGGGCGCCTCCGGCCCACCGGGCTCGTCCGAGCCTCCGGAGCCGCTCATTCCGGGACCGCCGGAGGGCCCGCCGCCCGGCGGCTCCGGGGGATTCGGCGGCGGTCCGGAGGGGCCGGGAGAGCCGGGCGGCGGCGGTGCGGGCGGGCGCGGACCGCGGCGCCCGTGGTGGCGCTCGGTTCCCCATCTCGCCGCGCTCGCGGGACTGCTGGCGGCGGCCGTCGCGGTGATCCTCGTCCTCACCCGTTCGGCCGACGAGCCCGGCACGGGCGAGGTGTTCCTCCAGGCGGCCACCGACGGGGGCCGCGACCCGTTCACCGCGTCCACCGCCGAGGACTCCTCCGCCCCGGGACGTCCCACCGCCACCCCGAGCGCGCCGTCCGCGACCGGCGGCACCCCGAGCATCACCGGCTCGACGCCCGGCCTCTACGGCGGCACCCGCAACGTCGCGAGCTGCAACGTCGAGCAGCAGATCGACTTCCTGTCCCGGAACCGGGACAAGGCCGCGGCGTTCGCCGGGGTCGTGGGCATCCCGCCGAGCCGGATCCCCTCGTACCTGCGCTCGCTCACCCCCGTGCAGCTGCGCATGGACACCCGGGTGACCAACCACGGCTACCGGAACGGCGAGGCCACCGCCTACCAGGCGGTCCTCCAGGCCGGAACGGCCGTCCTGGTCGGTCCGCACGGGCTGCCCCGGGTGCGCTGCGCCTGCGGAAACCCGCTGCAGCCGCCGGTGGCCGTGGAGCGGAACCCGAAGCAGGCGGGGCAGGCCTGGCCCGGTTACCAGCAGTCGAACGTGGTCGTCGTGGCCCCCGCGTCCCGGGTGATCGACGTCTTCGTCCTGTTCGACCCGGAGACGGGCACCTGGTTCGAACGCCGCCGCGGCGACGACACGGCGCGGAACGACCGGCGCACGGGCCGACCCTCCGACATCCCGGCGGCCTCCCCCGCGCCGCCGACCCGGGACGCCTCACCGCCGACCCGGGCGCCCCGGACCCCGGAGCGGTCCGAGCCTCCGGACACCGCCACGTCCCGGCCTCCCGAGACCCCGACGAGTGCGCCGACCGGCCCGGACAGCCCCGCTCCGGACGGCACACCACCGTGACCGTGACGGGCCGCCCGCGCCCGGGAGCCTGGCGGAGCGCCCGGCGAAGAGTCCGGCGAGGAGCCCGCAGCAGAACCCGGCAGGAGCACCCCGGGGAGCGCACCGGCCTCATCGCCCCGGCCCTGAAGCATCGGCCGGGATGATCGCGCCCCGCCCGGCGTGAAACGCAGACGGGGCCGAAGGCCCCGCAGCGGCCCGGTCAGGCCATCCACTGATCCCAGGCCAGCTTGCACACCAGGCCCACCACCACGACCACCAGGACGCCCCGCACGAAGCCGCTCCCCCGCTTCAGCGCCATGCGCGCGCCCACCGTGCCGCCGGCCAGGTTGAAGACGGCCATCAGGGCGGCGAGCCGCCAGAGCACCGTGCCCTGGACGGAGAACATCGCCAGCGCGCCCAGATTCGTGCAGATATTGACGACCTTGGTCGTGGCGGAGGCCGTCACCAGGTCCATGTGGAGGATCGCGGCGAGGGCGATGACCAGGAAGGTGCCCGTTCCGGGGCCCAGCAGGCCGTCGTAGAAGCCGATGCCCAGCCCCGCCACCAGGACGGCGGCGACAACGCGCTGCCGGGTCGCCGGGCCGGGCGCGGGCGCCGTGCCGAAGGCCGGCCGGAGCAGGACGAACGCCAGCACTCCGAGGAGCACCACCATGATCAGTGGCCGCAGCACCGCGCTGTCGATGCCCGCCGCGAACGAGGCTCCCGCGAGCGATCCGGCCAGCGCCGCCAGCCCGATCCGCACAGCCGTCCGGACGTCGACCGGGGCCCTGCGCACGTAGGTGACCGCGGCGGCGGAGGTGCCGACGACCGCGACGGCCTTGTTGGTGCCCAGGACGTACACCGGCGGGAGGTGCGGCAGGCCGACCAGCAGGGCCGGGAGTTGGAGCAGACCGCCGCCGCCCACCACCGCGTCGATCCAGCCCGCCGCGGCGGCCGCGAGGCACAGCAGGAGCAGCGTTGTCAGAGATATGTCGGGCACCGCGGCAGCCTACGGTGCCACCGGGCCTCGGTTACGGACCCCCGGGCCTCGGTTGCGGGCCACCTGACCTCGGTTACGAGCCACCTGACCTCGGATATACGGGCCACCGGTCCTCGGATGCGTGCCACCGGTCCTCGGCCACCGGCCGCCCGGCCCGGTCGTCCTCCGAGCGGGCGGCCTGCTCCGCGACCTTCCTCGGCCACCGCTCGCCCGGGCCGGTCCCTTCCCCCGCTCGCCGAGCCCGAGGCGCGCCCGGCCGACGGTCCGGGAGGCCCGGCAGCGCGGCCGGCCAGGGAAGGCAGCGCCGCCGATTCGGGAAGCGCGACAACGCGGCCCGTCCGGTTCCCTACCGATTCCCGGTGCCGGAAGCCGCCACGGGCCCGCCCCCGCGCGCCGTCGTCCCCGGGAACGGGCTCACAGTTCCCCGCGGGCCGCGCTGAGGGCAGCGTTGCGCACGGGAAACAGGGGTGATGCGGGCGGGAAACGCACACCCCGCAGGCTTCGGAGCATGGCACCCGCGCAGCACGACCCCGCCCGCCCCGCAGGCCACCGCATCACGGTGGTCGGCGGCGGCATGGCCGCTGCCCGCCTGGTGCAGCAACTGGCGGCGCGCGGCGGTGCGGACGGCGGTACCCCGCCGGCCGTCACGGTGATCGGTGAGGAGACCCACGCGCCGTACAACCGGGTGCTGCTCGCCGACGTCCTGGCCGGCCGGTACGCGCCCGAGGTGATCGGGCTGCCCGCCCCGCCGTCCGCGGCGGCCTGGCTGACCGGCGTCCGCGCCGTGCGGCTGGACCGCGCGGCGGGCGAGGTGCACTGCGACGACGGGCGGCGCGTGCCGTACGACTCGCTGGTGCTGGCCACCGGCTCGAACCCGGTCCTGCCCCCGCTGCGCGGCCTGTTCGGCCCGGACGGCCATGACCTCCCCGAGGGGGTGCACGCCTTCCGCACGCTGGACGACTGCCTCGCGCTGGCCGCCGCCGTCCGGCCCGGCACCCGGGCCGTGGTCATCGGTGGCGGGCTGCTGGGAGTGTCCGCCGCCCGCGCGCTGGCCTCCCGCGACGCGCAGGTGGTCCTGGCCCAGCAGGGCGAGCGCCTGATGGAGCGCCAGCTCGACGCGGGCGCCTCGCGGCTGCTGCACGGGCATCTGACGGAGCTGGGGGTCGAGGTGCACACCGAGTGCCGGGTCCGGGGTCTGCGCCTGCGGCCCGTCGGGAGCGGAGGACCGGACCGGGCCGTCTCGGCCGTCGAACTCGCGGACGGCTTCCGGCTCGACGCCGATCTCGTCGTCCTCGCCTGCGGGGTCCGCCCCCGCCTGGGCCTGGCGCGGGCCGCCGGCCTGCGGACCGGCCGCGGCATCGTCGTCGACGACCGGCTGCGCACCTCGGACCCCCGGATTCACGCCATCGGCGACTGCGCGGAGCACAACGGCGTGCTGTACGGCCTGGCCGGACCGGCACAGGAGCAGGCCGACGCGCTCGCGGCCCTCCTCACCGGAGGGGCCGGGGACAACACCCCCGGGTACACCGGAACCCGTTCGCTGACCCGGCTCACGCTCTCCGGGCACGGGCCCCGAGGGAGCCGTGCCACGGCACCGGACGCCGACGTTCCCACCACGGGAACCGCCCCCGACGCCACCGTTCCCCCCACGGGAACCACCCCCGACGACCCCGGCACAGACGTCGGCCGCGCAACCGCCACCGGACCGGCCACCGCGGCCACCACGACCACCGCGTCCGCCCCGCTCCCCGAACCGGACACCGCCCCCCGGCCGTTCGACCTCGCCGCCTTCGGCGAGACCGAACCCGCCCCCGGCGACGACGTCATCCACCTCTCCGACGCCACCCGCGGCGCGTACCGCAAGGTCGTCGTCCGCGGCGACCGGCTCGTCGGAGGCATCCTGCTCGGCGATCTCGGCACCGTCGGCGCGCTCGCCCGCACCTGGGAGGGCGACGAGCCGCTGCCCTCCGCCCCGCTGCTCCACCTGCTCACCAACGATGGAGGCTCCTGATCATGGCGCTCGCGTCCCTGCCCACGATTGTGCTGATCGGCCACGGGATGGTCGGCCAGCGCTTCCTCGAGGCCCTCGCCGACCGCGGAGTCACCGACCGGGCGCGCGTCGTCGTGCTGTGCGAGGAGCCCCGCGCCGCCTACGACCGGGTCCAGCTGACCTCGTACTTCTCCGGCCGGACCCCCGACGACCTCTCCCTCGTCGAGGCGGACTTCATGGCACGCCACGGCATCGAGCTGCACCTCGGCGACCCGGCGGAGTCCATCGACCGCGCCGCGCGCACCGTGACCTCGCGCGCCGGGCTGACCATCGGCTACGACACCCTCGTCCTGGCCACCGGCTCCTACCCGTTCGTGCCGCCGGTCCCGGGCAAGGACGCGACCGGCTGCTTCGTCTACCGCACGGTCGAGGACCTGCTCGCGATCGAGGAGTACGCGCAGGGCCGGACCACCGGCGCCGTCGTCGGCGGCGGACTGCTCGGGCTGGAGGCCGCCGGGGCGCTCAAGGGCCTCGGACTGGACACCCACATCGTCGAGTTCAACCCCCGTCTGATGCCCGTCCAGGTGGACGAGGGCGGCGGCGCGGCGCTGCGGCGCACGGTCGAGGAGATGGGGCTGACCGTGCACACGGGCGTCGGCACCCAGGAGATCACCACGGACGGGGACGGCGCGGTCACGGGCATGTCCCTGTCCGACGGCTCCGAGCTCACCACCGGGCTCGTCGTCTTCTCCGCCGGGGTGCGCCCGCGGGACCAGCTCGCCCGGGAGTGCGGGCTGACCGTCGGCGAGCGCGGCGGCATCGGCGTGGACGAGCACTGCCTGACCTCCGATCCGTCGGTCTACGCGATCGGTGAGTGCGCGCTGGCCGCCGACGGCCGGGTCTACGGCCTCGTCGCGCCCGGCTACGAGATGGCCGAGACCGCCGCGGACGCCATCGCGGGCCGGTCCTCGGACGCGTCGGGCTTCACCGGGGCCGACACCTCCACCAAGCTCAAGCTGCTCGGCGTGGACGTCGCCTCGTTCGGCGATGCGCACGGCACCGCCCCCGGCTGCCTCGACGTCGTCTACGCCGACTCCCGCGCCGGGGTCTACAAGAAGCTGGTGATCGGCGCGGACGGCACCCTGCTGGGCGGCGTGCTGGTCGGGGACGCCGACGCGTACGGCATGCTGCGCCCCCTCACCGGGACGGTGCCGCCGCTCTCGCCCGAGCAGCTGGTGCTGCCGGCCGGCGCGGGGTCGCCCGCCGCGCTCGGCCCGTCGGCGCTGCCCGACGACGCGGTCGTCTGCAACTGCCACAACGTCACCAAGGGCGCCATCCGCACCGCCGTCACCGAGCACCGCTGCACCGATGTCCCGGCCGTGAAGAAGTGCACCAAGGCGGGCACCGGCTGCGGCAGTTGTGTGAAGGTGCTCACCACCCTCGTCAACGACGAGCTGGAGGCCGGCGGCATCACGGTCGACAAGGGGCTGTGCGGCTGCTTCGAGCAGACCCGGGCCGAGCTGTACGAGATCGTGCGGGTCCGCGGCCTCACCACGCACGCCCAGGTGCTCGACGAGCACGGGCGGGAGGCGGCCCGCGGCGGCGACGGCTGCGAGATCTGCAAGCCCACCCTCGGCTCGATCATCGCCTCGCTCGCCCCCTCGATCGGCGCGGACGGCTATGTCCTCGCGGGTGAGCAGGCCGCCCTCCAGGACACCAACGACCACTTCCTCGCCAACCTCCAGCGGAACGGCTCGTACTCGGTGGTGCCCCGGATCCCCGGCGGGGAGGTCACCCCCGAGAAGCTCATCGTGATCGGCGAGGTCGCCCGGGACTTCGGCCTCTACACCAAGATCACCGGCGGGCAGCGCATCGACCTGTTCGGCGCCAGCGTCGACCAGCTGCCGCGGATCTGGGCCCGGCTGGTCGACGCCGGCTTCGAGTCCGGACACGCCTACGGCAAGGCGCTGCGCACGGTGAAGTCGTGCGTGGGACAGACCTGGTGCCGCTACGGGGTGCAGGACTCGGTCCGGATGGCGATCGACCTGGAGCTGCGCTACCGGGGGCTGCGCAGCCCGCACAAGCTGAAGTCGGCGGTGTCCGGGTGCGCCCGCGAGTGCGCCGAGGCGCGCGGCAAGGACTTCGGGGTGATCGCCACCTCCAACGGCTGGAACCTCTACGTCGGCGGCAACGGCGGCGCCGACCCCCGGCACGCCGATCTGCTCGCCCAGGACCTGTCCGACGCCGAACTGATCCGGCTGATCGACCGGTTCCTCATGTTCTACATCCGCACCGCCGACCGGCTGGAGCGCACCTCCGCCTGGCTGGAGCGCATCGAGGGCGGGCTGGACCACGTACGGGACGTGGTGGTCCACGACTCCCTCGGCCTCGGCGACGAGCTGGAGCAGCTGATGGCCGACCACGTCGCGGGCTACCGCGACGAGTGGGCGGCGACCCTCGACGACCCCGACCGGCTGCAGCGCTTCGTCTCCTTCGTCAACGCACCCGGCACGCCGGACCCGTCGGTGCGGTTCGTCCCCGAACGCGACCAGGTGAAGCCCGATCTGACCGTGCTGGCCGGTCCCGTCCTTCCTGTCCGGACCCTCGAAGGGAGCTCTGCCCGATGACACTCGCCCCGGAACACCCGCTCACCCCCGAACGGCTCACCGCGCGCGTCGAACTGCTCGTCGACCAGCGATGGCTGGCCGTCTGCGACCTCGCCGCGCTCACCCCCGGGCGGGGAGTCGCCGCGCTGCTGCCGGACGGCCGGCAGGTCGCGGTGTTCCTGGACCGCGGGGGCGCCGTGTACGCCATCGGCAACCAGGACCCGTTCACCGGTGCGTACGTGCTCTCCCGCGGGCTGGTCGGCCGGACCGCGGGGGACGGCGAAGCCGCTGCAGAGGAGGGCGGGGATTCCACGACGGAGGGCACCGACGGCCCGGGCGCGGTGGACGGCGCGCGGGCGTTCGTGGCCTCGCCGCTGCTCAAGCAGCGTTTCTGCCTCACCACCGGCCGCTGTCTGGACGACGCGTCGGTGACCGTGCCCGCGTTCGCCGTCCGGACCGGCTGACCCCGGCCCGGCCGGCCGGCCGCACGCCGGAGTCGGTGGCCCGGGCGGTGCCGCCC
>NZ_JBYITE010000023.1:0-101479 GCF_057709105.1 Streptomyces sp. bgisy100 | reverse complement strand
CACCACGGCGTCCACGCGGTTGCAGCAGCAGCCCTGTCCGCTCGGCTGCGCCTGCTCGGCCGCGTTCGCGGCCTTGCTCAGTGGGCCGCGTTCGCGGCCTTGATCAGTGCGGCCTTGTCGACGGCGCCGACGTAGACCCCGCCGTCCTCCGTCATCAGGGCGTTGACCAGGCGGGTGCTGAACACCGTGCCCTTGCCGAACTTCCCGCTGACCTTGTCGCCGAAGCTGTCCAGAGGCGAACCGGACGCCTCGGAGCGTGCCTTGTCGTCGCCGGAACCGCCCTTGTGGGAGCCGGAGCGCGGGGCCTGGAGCTCGGCGATGGACGCCCAGCCCTCGTTGATGATCTTCGGCTCGCCTCCGTCACCGGAACCGGCCGAGGGGTCGAAGGGGAGGCCCAGGTCCGGAGCGGACATCCCGTCCTTCTCGGCCTTCTTGTCCAGGTCCCCCTCCTCAGTGACCTTGGCGCCCCGCGGCGGCGTGAAGTTGAACGTGCCCGCGTCGGGCTTGCCGAAGTCGACCGAGGTGAAGCCCGCGTCGAGGACCGGCTTGCCGCCGCTCTTCGGGGACAGCGTGAACTTCAGCGGCACGCCGTTCTCCGCGTCCACCGCGATCCGGATCGAATCGACCGTGGACTGCGCCTGCTTGGGCTGGATCACCAGCTGGTAGGCATCCCGCCCGGCGACGTTGGCCGTGCCGTCGACCGTGACCCGGGTCGTCTTGTCCACGGCCTTGAGCGCCTGCTTCGCGAGGGCCTGCGGGGTGGCCCGGTCCGGCAGCTCCCGGCGGTCGGAGTCCCCGGCGTCGGCCTTGGGCCCCTTGGCGTGGAACACCGCCTTGTCGGCCGAGGCGTACGCCCAGATCTCCTGGCCGTTGTGGACCATGGTGTACTCGTCGCCGCCGTCGATGACCGAGAGCCGGTGCTTCTCCGGCCCGTCCGCGGCGATCTTGAGGGTGTGCGACCCCGTGGCCAGCTCCATCAGCTTGGCCTGCGGGTCGAGGGCGGCGCCGTCCTCGCCACCGCCGCCCTTGCCCCCGGCAGCATTCTTCATCGCGTCACCGACGAGGCCGCCGCCCGAGCCGCTGAGCATCGAGGGCAGCCCGAGGTCGGTGTCGATCTTCACGGTGCCGGAGACCTGCTGGACGTCGGAGGCGGCCATCTTCGCGATCAGCTTCTCGGCCGACACCTTCGGAAGGTCCGGGGCACCCACGCCGGCGAAGGCCGGGACGAGCCCGATCGTGAGGGCCGCCACCCCCGCCACCCCGATGACCGGGACCACGTAACGTCCGGCCCTGCGGCCCGTTGCGGTGTCGTCCTCTTCCGCTTCCCATGCGTCGCTGACCTGTGCCGGTCGCTTCCTGAGCATCTGCTCTACCTCCGTCGTCGGCGGCGGTTGGTCGATGGCACCCGTGGGGCTCGTCTCGCGGACAGTGACACTGTGCCCGCCGCTGTTGTGCTACTAATCCCATCAAACGGACCGGGGGGAATGCGTCACCCGACGGGATCAACTCGGTGTACGCCTACAGGATGAGACGCCCCGTCCGCTCGGCGGAGCACATACCGCTGGGGGCGCGGAGCATCCACTAGGGGTTCCGCGCGTGCGTGGCCCGGGTGCCCGGCAACCGGGCCGCGGTGCTTACACCGCGTGCGCCGTCCCCGCATCCGGCCGCGCCTTCACACTGCGGCCGCAGCCGTGCCCGTACCCCGCACCCGCCGCCGGTACTCGCGTCTCGGGCTGTGGGGTCTTCCGTACGGTGCGGTTCGTCCGACGGTACGGCCCGTCCGACGGTGCGGCTCGTCCGACGGTGCGGTGCGCCGGGCCGAACGGTCTCCGGACGGTGCAGCTCGCCGGACGGTGCGGCTCGCCGGGCTGCGCCCCCTGCCGGGCCGTCCGTGGGCAGCTCACCCGGTGCCGGGTCAGCCCGCCCGGTGGACCACCGCGTCGCACAGCGCTTCGAGGGCGGCCTTCGCGGGGCCTTCCGGCAGCGGCGCCAGAGTCGCGCGCGCCTCCTCCGCGTAGCGGATGGTGTCCCGGCGGGCCTGCTCCAGCGCCGGGTGGAGGCGCAGCCGACGCAGGGCCTCGGTGTGCCGGGCGTCGTCGGTGAGGTCCCCGTCGAGCAGTTCGCACAGCTCGCGGTCGCGCGGATCGCCGCTCGCCGCGGCCCGGGCCCGCAGGTGGAGCACCGGCAGCGTGGGGATGCCCTCGCGCAGGTCGGTGCCGGGCGTCTTGCCGGACTCGTGGCTGTCGCTGGCGATGTCGAGGACGTCGTCCGACAGCTGGAACGCGGTGCCGAGCCGCTCGCCGTACTGGGTGAGGGTGTCCACGACGGCCTCGTCCGCGCCCGCCATCATCGCGCCGAACCGGCAGGAGACGGCGACGAGCGAGCCCGTCTTGCCGGCGAGCACGTCGAGGTAGTGCTCGACCGGGTCCTGGCCGTCGCGCGGCCCGGCGGTCTCCAGGATCTGCCCGGTGACCAGCCGCTCGAACGCCTGCGCCTGGATCCGGACGGCCTCCGGGCCGAGGTCGGCCAGGATGTGCGAGGCGCGGGCGAAGAGGAAGTCCCCGGTGAGCACCGCGACCGAGTTGTCCCAGTTCGCGTTGGCGCTGGGCACCCCGCGCCGCACATCGGCCTCGTCCATGACGTCGTCGTGGTAGAGCGTCGCGAGGTGCGTGAGCTCCACGACCACGGCGGAGGGCACCACACCCGGGGCGTTCGGGTCGCCGAGGTGCGAGGCCAGCGCCACCAGCAGCGGGCGGAACCGCTTCCCGCCGGCCCGGACGAGGTGCTGCGCCGCCTCGGTGATGAACGGGACGTCGCTCTTGGTGGCCTCGGTCAGGCCCTCCTCGACGGCCGCCAACGCGGCCCGGACGTCGGCTTCCAGAGCCTGGTCCCGCAAGATCAGCCCGAACGGCCCGACGACGGTCACGAGGGGTTCTCCTGTCTGCGGACGACTACGCGGAATGTCGATGTGTCGCTGTCACCAGTGGCAGCGTATCCGGTCGCCTGGCGATCACAGCGGGCGCCTGCCCCGACCGGTGCCCCTCACCCGCGCGAGCGGCACCAGGGGGGCGGTACCCCATACGACCTTGATCATCTCTGCGTTCATCTCCCGCGGAAACCGGGGGCGGGCGTCACCGGCGTCCGGGCGGCCCGGCGCACGGGATTCCGGAGAGGCGGAGCACCCGGCCGGCGACAGGCAGCAACCCTGCGGAAGCCCCCGAACGAAAGCCGTCGGACCGGCCCGCGACCGCCTCCGGGCCGACGGCGGCGGGCCGAGCCCTCCGGACCGACGCGCCCCCGGCCCACGGCGTCCGCCGCCCCAAGGGCCCGTCGCCCGCCGGAGACACCTCCGGAGACAGCCACGGAAACGCCCGCCGGGGGCCACCCGCGAGACGTCCGGGCACCGCCTCTCGCCGGCCCTTCTGGGCAACCTGCCCTGACACAGGGGCCTTTCCGGGCAATTGCGAGGACTTTAGTATTCAATGCCCACCGGTCCACGGCCCGCGATCAGGCCGTAGCCTGTGGATCGACCCACGGCGGACAGGAAGGCGAGGCAGCGACGATGCCCCAGCAGAGCCCGCTCGATCTTGCACAAGACGACCCCTTCGGCCTGCACAACCTCCCCTACGGCGTCTTCAGCACCGCCGACGAGCCGGACCGCCGCCGTATCGGCGTCCGCTACGGGAACCACGTGCTGGACGTCCACACCGCGGGCACCGCTCTCGGCTCCCCGCACTCCGACGTGCTGGCGCACCCCACGCTGAACGCCCTGATGGCCGCGGGCCGCCCCACCTGGCAGGCCGTCCGGGCCGGGATCAGGACCTGGCTCGGCTACCCGGCCATCGAACCGTTCCTGCACCCGCTCTCCGACGTCACCCTGCACCTCCCCTTCGAGGTCGCCGACTACGTCGACTTCTACGCGAGTGAGCACCACGCCACGAACGTCGGCCGGATGTTCCGGCCCGACAGCGAACCGCTCACCCCCAACTGGAAGCACCTGCCGATCGGCTACCACGGCCGGGCCGGCACCGTCGTCGTCTCCGGCACCCCGGTCAGGCGCCCCCACGGGCAGCGCAAGTCCCCGGCCGACACCGTGCCCGTCTTCGGCCCCAGCCGGCGGCTCGACATCGAGGCCGAGGTCGGCTTCGTCGTCGGCACCCCGACGGCGCTCGGCGAAACGGTCCCGCAGTCCGCCTTCCGCGACCACGTGTTCGGCGTCTGCCTGCTCAACGACTGGTCGGCGCGGGACATCCAGGCGTGGGAGTACGTACCGCTGGGCCCCTTCCTCGGGAAGTCCTTCGCCACCTCGGTGTCCGCCTGGGTCACCCCGCTGGACGCCCTGGACGAGGCCCGCACCGCCCCTCCGCCGCGCGACCACGAGCTGCTCCCCTACCTGGACGACGGCGCGCTGGAGCCCGGCGGGCTGGATCTGCGGATCACCGTGGCGATCAACGGGCACCCGGTGTCCGAGCCGCCGTTCTCCACCATGTACTGGACGGCGGCGCAGCAGCTGGCCCATATGACGGTGAACGGCGCGTCGCTGCGCACCGGCGACCTGTACGCCTCCGGCACCGTCAGCGGGCCCGCCGTCGAGCAGCGCGGCTGCCTGCTGGAGCTCACCTGGGGCGGCCGCGACCCGCTGGACCTGCCGGACGGCAAGCGCACCTTCCTGGAGGACGGCGACGAGGTCACCCTGACCGCCTGGGCACCGGGCCCGGACGGCGTGCGGGTCGGGCTGGGCGAGGTGACGGGGCGGGTCGCTCCGGCGGTGTGACGGAGCGGGACGCTCCGGGTGTGACGGGCGGGGCGTTCGGGGGGTGTGCCCGGCGGGGCTCTCGGCGTTGACCGGCCCCGGCGCCCGGGCAGTGCGACCGCCCCCAGCCGCACACCCGCGGGTGTGCGGCTGGGGGCGCTCCCGGGATGCCCCTGACGGACCGCCCTGGCCACGGCGGTCACCGACACGGACGCGGATGTGCGGGCCTTCGCCTCCCGGGGAGGGTGCGGGGGCGCCCGAGCATCGGCGCGGGTCAACGGCGCGCGACTCGTTCACACGTGCGTGGGGGCCTGACCCGTTCTCCGCCGATACGCTGAACGAACCGGCGAGACTCCAGCCATGGGAGCACTGATGAGTGTCGAACCCGAGCGCGAGCCCGAGCCCCGGCCCGAGGCCTCGGGGCCGACATGGCCGATCCCTCCCGAGGGCGGCTGGACCGCGGACGACCTGGACCGGCTTCCGAACCTGCCTCCGCACACGGAGCTGATCGACGGGAGCCTCGTCTTCGTGAGTCCGCAGAGCAAGTTCCACATGCGGGTCCTGCGTCTGCTGGAATCCGGCCTGGTCGCGGCAGCACCACCGGAATGGGAGGTCGTCCGGGAGATGACCGTCCGGCTGGGCGAGAAGGACCGCCCCGAGCCCGACGTCATGGTGGTCCGCGCGGAAGCCGATGACGGACTCGGGCAGACCACCTACGTCCCCGGTGACGTCCTGCTCGCCGTCGAGGTGGTCTCCCCCGACTCCACGGCCCGCGACCGCAAGGCGAAACCGATCAAATACGCGCAGGCCGGCATCCGCCACTACTGGCGGGTGGAGAACGACGAGGGCCGGGCCGTCGCCTACGTCTTCGAGCTGGAGCCCGCGACCGGCGTCTACGTACCCACCGGGATCTTCCACGACCGGCTCAAGGTCTCCGTCCCCTTCACCATCGATCTCGACCTCACCGAGATCACCCCGCGCCGCAACACCAACGCCAACACATAGACCGAAAGAGGACCGACGGACAGACGGCCCCTCCCGTCGGGCGGAGCGCCCCCTCACCGGTCCCCGATCTGCTCCAGCACCTGCCGCGGCCGGTTGGTGATCAGGGCCTCCACGCCGAGCCGGAGACAGAGCTCCACGTCCTCCGGCTCGTCCACCGTCCACACATGCACCCGGTGCCCGGCCGCCCGCAGCCGGGACACCAGCTCCGGCCGGGACCGGACCAGGTCGATGCCCGGCCCGGCGATCCGTACCCCGCGCGGCAGCGCGGCGGCCCGCCCCGGCAGCGGCCACCGGCGCTCGGTGAGCAGCACCCGCGGCAGGTCGGGCGCCAGGACCGCCATCCGGCGCAGCGCGAGCCGGGAGAAGCTCATCAGCCGCACCCGGGGCGGCTCACCGGGGACGCGCCGGTCGAGCCCGAACAGCCGTAGCTGCCGGACGAGTTCCTGCTCGACGCGGCCCGCCCAGCGGGTGGGGTGCTTGGTCTCCACGGCCAGCGCCACGGGGCGCGGCGCGGAGGTGGCCAGGGCCAGCAGTTCGTCGAAGGCCAGCGCCCGGGCCGGCTCGGCGCCCTCGCCCCGCCAGGACCCGAAGTCGAGCCGGTCCAGCTCCGCCAGGGTCATCGCGGAGACGGCGCCCCGGCCGTCGGAGGTGCGGTCGACCCGCCGGTCGTGGACGCACACCAGTCTCCCGTCGGCGGTCAGCCGCACATCGCACTCCAGTGCGTCGGCTCCGTCGGCGATCGCCTGCTCGTAGGCGGCGAGGGTGTGTTCCGGGCGGTCGTGGGAGGCGCCGCGGTGGGCGACGACCTCGGCGGCCCGGTCAGGGGGCACGGCCGGGGTGCGGCGCAGGCGCTTGGGCTGTGGGAGGTTCACGGAAGCAGGCTGCCATCCGACGGTGAACGCCCACCCAACGCCCCGTAGTGCGCGGAACGTCCCTGAATGACACGTGATGGCACGATCGGACCGGCCTGGCGCCCCGCGCCACGTCTGCCGGACCGGCCTGGCGCCCCGCGCCACGTCTGCCGAATCGGCCCGCCGCCCCACCGCGTGCCGGAGCGGACCAGCCGCCCGGTACGCGGCTGCGCCTCGGGGCACCACCCCAGCACACGGCGGTCGCCCGCGGCACCACCCCGATACACGACGGCGCCCCGGGGCTTCGAACCCCGGGGCACCGCCGTCGACGGGAGCCGCCCGTGTCACCGCACGAAGACCCCCGCCTGGCTCGCCAGGTCCAGGAAGTACTGCGGGGCGACTCCCAGCGCCACCGTGACCGCGACGCCCACCCCGATGGCGGTCGTCGTCAGCGGGCTGGGCACCGCGACCGTCGGCCCTTCCGGCTTCGGCTCACTGAAGAACATCAGCACGATCACCCGGATGTAGAAGAACGCGGCGATGGCCGAGGAGATCACACCGACGATCACCAGCGTGCCCGCGCCGCCCTCCGCCGCCGCCTTGAACACCGCGAACTTGCCGGAGAACCCGGAGGTCAGCGGGATCCCGGCGAAAGCCAGCAGGAACACCGCGAAGACCGCCGCCACCAGCGGCGAACGGCGGCCCAGCCCGGCCCACTTGGACAGGTGGGTGGCCTCCCCGCCCGCGTCCCGCACCAGCGTCACCACGGCGAACGCGCCGACCGTCACGAACGAGTACGCCACCAGGTAGAAGAGCACCGAGGAGATCCCGCTCGGGGTGGCGGCGATGACGCCCGCCAGGATGAAGCCGGCGTGCGCGATCGACGAGTAGGCGAGCAGCCGCTTCACATCGGTCTGGGTGACCGCGACGATCGCGCCGATCAGCATGGTGATGATCGCGACGCCCCACATCACCGGCCGCCAGTCCCAGCGCAGCCCCGGCAGCACCACGTAGAGCAGCCGCAGCAGGGCACCGAACGCCGCGACCTTGGTGGCCGCCGCCATGAAGCCGGTGACCGGGGTGGGGGCGCCCTGGTAGACGTCCGGGGTCCACATGTGGAACGGCACGGCGCCGACCTTGAACAGCAGCCCCATCAGCACCATCGCCCCGCCGATGAGCAGCAGGACGTCGTTGCCCATGGTGGTCGCGAGGACCGGGTCGATCCGCCGGACGGTGCCGTCGACGACATCGGCGATCCCGGCGTAGGTGACCGTGCCCGCGTAGCCGTAGAGCAGGGCGATGCCGAACAGCAGGAAGGCGGAGGAGAAGGCGCCGAGCAGGAAGTACTTGACAGCGGCCTCCTGCGAGAGCAGCCGCTTCCGGCGGGCCAGCGCGCAGAGCACGTACAGCGGGAGGGAGAAGACCTCCAGCGCGATGAAGAGGGTCAGCAGGTCGTTGGCGGCGGGGAAGACGAGCATGCCGCCGACCGCGAAGAGGAGGATCGGGAAGACCTCGGTGGTGGTGAACCCGGCCTTGACGGCGGCCCGTTCGGCCGGTCCGCCCGGTACGGATCCGGCCTGGGCGACGAAGGAGTCGACCTTGTTGCCGTGCGCGGCCGGGTCGAGCCGCCGCTCCGCGAAGGTGAAGACCGCGACCAGGGAGACCAGCAGAATCGTGCCCTGGAGGAACAGCGCCGGACCGTCGACGGCGACGGCGCCCATCGCCGAGATCCGGGACTTGCCCGTCGCGTAGCCGCCGGCGGCCAGGCCGACGACGGCGGCGAAGGCCGCGGCGAGCGCGACCACCGACAGCAGCAGCTGCGCGTAGTAGCGGCTGCGGCGCGGCAGGAACGCCTCCACGAGGATCCCCACGATGGCGGCACCGAGCACGATCAGCGTCGGGGAGAGCTGCCCGTACTCCATGCGCGGCGCCGGGATGCGGTCCGGCGCGGCCATCGGAGTCGGGGCTTCCGCCAAGGTTGTCCACAGGCTGTGGACAGTCACCGCACTGTTCACTTCGCGGCCTCCAGCTCGGGCTCGGGGTCCTTCTGGTCCACGTCGGACAGCGTGTGCTGCACGGCCGGGTTGACGATCTCGGTCAGCGGCTGCGGATAGACGCCGAGGAACAGCAGCAGCGCGACCAGCGGAGCCACCACCACCAGCTCCCGCACCCGGAGGTCCGGCATGGTGCGCACCTCCTCCTTCACCGGCCCGGTCATGGTGCGCTGGTAGAGCACCAGGACGTAGAGGGCGGCCAGCACGATGCCGGCGGTGGCGACGATGCCGAGGACGGGATAGCGGCTGAAGGTGCCGACCAGCACCAGGAACTCACTGACGAAGGGCGCCAGGCCCGGCAGCGAGAGGGTGGCCAGACCGCCGATGAGGAAGGTGCCCGCGAGGACCGGGGCGACCTTCTGCACCCCGCCGTAGTCGGCGATCAGCCGCGAGCCGCGGCGGGAGATCAGGAAGCCGGCGACCAGCATCAGCGCCGCCGTCGAGATCCCGTGGTTGACCATGTAGAGGGTGGCGCCGCCCTGCCCCTGGCTGGTCATCGCGAAGATGCCCAGGATGATGAAGCCGAAGTGGGAGATCGAGGCGTAAGCGATCAGCCGCTTGATGTCCCGCTGCCCGACCGCGAGCAGCGCGCCGTAGATGATGCTGATCACGGCGAGGACGAGGATCGCCGGGGTGGCCCACGTGGACGCCTCCGGGAAGAGCTGGAGGCAGAACCGGAGCATCGCGAAGGTGCCGACCTTGTCGACGACCGCGGTGATCAGCACCGCGACGGGGGCCGTGGACTCCCCCATCGCGTTGGGCAGCCAGGTGTGCAGCGGCCACAGCGGCGCCTTGACGGCGAAGGCGAAGAAGAAGCCCAGGAACAGGGCCCGTTCGGTGTTGGCCGCCATGTCGAGCGAGCCGTCCGCCCGGGCCTTGACGATCTCCTGGAGGGAGAACGTCCCGGTGCCGAGGTCATCGGCGGTCACCGCGTAGAGCCCGATCACCGCGGCCAGCATGATCAGACCGCCGGCCAGGTTGTAGAGCAGGAACTTCACCGCGGCGTACGACCGCTGGGTCGCCGCCGCCTCGTCGCCGTGCTCGTGGGCCCGGTCCCCGAAGCCGCCGATGAGGAAGTACATCGGGATCAGCATCGCTTCGAAGAAGATGTAGAAGAGGAAGACGTCGGTGGCCTCGAAGGAGAGGATCACCATCGCCTCGACCATCAGGATCAGCGCGAAGAAGCCCTGGGTGGGCCGCCAGCGGCGGTTGGGGTTCCGCTCCTCCAGCGGGTCGGCGTCGTGCCAGCCCGCCAGAATGACGAACGGGATCAGCAGGGCGGTCAGCGCCACGAGGACGACGGCGATGCCGTCCACCCCGAGCTCGTACCGGACCCCGAAGTCCGCGATCCAGGCGTGCGATTCGGTGAGCTGGTACCGGCCGCCGCCCGGTTCGAAGCGGACCAGCACCACGGCCGCCAGCACCAGCGTGGCCAGCGAGAAGGCCAGGGCCAGCCACTTGGCGGCGGTGCGCCGGGCGGCGGGCACCGCGGCGGTGAGGAGGGCACCGGCGGCCGGGGTCACCGCGGTGACCGTCAGCAGGGGAAAGGACATGTCAGACCGCCCTCATCAGCAGGGTGGCGGCGATCAGGATCGCCGCACCGCCGAACATCGAGACCGCGTAGGAGCGGGCGAAGCCGTTCTGCAATTTGCGCATCCGGCCGGAGAGCCCGCCGACCGAGGCCGCGGTGCCGTTCACCACGCCGTCGACCACCGAGTGGTCCAGGTAGACCAGGCCACGGGTCAGGTACTCACCGGGCTTGACCAGGGCGACATGGTTGAAGTCGTCCTGGAGCAGGTCCCGCCGGGCGGCCCGGGTGACCAGGCTGCCGCGCGGCGCGGTCACCGGGACCGGGCGCCTGCCGTACTGCGCCCAGGCGACCGCGACCCCGATCACCAGCACCACCACGGTGGCGAGGGTGACGGTCAGCGCGCTGACCGGCGAGTGGCCGTGGCTGTACCCGGTGACCGGCTCAAGCCACTTCAGGAACGACTCGTCGAGGCTGAACAGCCCGCCGGCGAAGACCGATCCGAAGGCCAGCACGATCATGGGGATGGTCATCGTGCGCGGCGACTCGTGCGGATGCGGCTCGTTGCCGTCCGCGTCCGGCTGCCACCGCTTCTCGCCGAAGAAGGTCAGCAGCATCACCCGGGTCATGTAGTACGCGGTGATGGCCGCGCCCAGCAGGGCCGTGCCGCCGAGGATCCAGCCCTCCGTGCCGCCCTTGGCGAACGCCGCCTCGATGATCTTGTCCTTGGAGAAGAACCCGGACAGCCCCGGGAAGCCGATGATCGCCAGATAGCCGAGCCCGAAGGTGACGAAGGTGATCGGCATGTACGTGCGCAGGGCCCCGTACTTCCGCATGTCCACCTCGTCGTTCATCCCGTGCATCACGGAACCGGCGCCGAGGAAGAGGCCCGCCTTGAAGAAGCCGTGGGTGACCAGGTGCATGATCGCGAAGACGTAGCCGATCGGGCCGAGGCCGGCGGCCAGGATCATGTAGCCGATCTGCGACATCGTCGAACCCGCCAGGGCCTTCTTGATGTCGTCCTTCGCGCAACCGACGATCGCACCGAAGAGCAGCGTGACCGCGCCGACCGTCACCACCACCAGCTGGGCGTCGGGCGAGGCGTTGAAGATCGTCGACGAGCGGGTGATGAGGTACACGCCCGCGGTCACCATCGTCGCCGCGTGGATCAGGGCCGAGACCGGGGTCGGGCCCTCCATCGCGTCCCCGAGCCAGGACTGCAGCGGCACCTGGGCGGACTTGCCGCAGGCGGCGAGCAGCAGCATCAGGGCGATCCCGGTGACCGTGCCACTGGACGCCTCCCCGGCCTCCTCCAGCACCGGCCCGAAGGCGAAGGTCCCGAAGGTGGTGAACATCAGCATGATGGCGATCGACAGCCCCACGTCACCGACCCGGTTGACGATGAACGCCTTCTTCGCCGCGGTCGCCGCGCTCGGCTTGTGCTGCCAGAAGCCGATGAGCAGGTACGAGGCGAGGCCGACGCCCTCCCAGCCGACGTACAGCAGCAGGTAGTTGTCGGCGAGGACGAGCAGCAGCATCGCCGCGAGGAACAGGTTGAGATAGCCGAAGAAGCGGCGGCGCCGCTCGTCGTGCTCCATGTAGCCGACCGAGTAGAGGTGGATCAGCGACCCCACCCCGGTGATCAGCAGCACGAACGTCATCGACAACTGGTCCAGCTGGAAGGCCACATCGGCCTGGAACCCCTCCACCGGGATCCAGCTGAACAGGTACTGGTGGACGGTGCGCTCCTCGCCCTGCCGTCCCAGCATGTCGGCGAAGAGGACCACGCCGAGCACAAAGGAGACGGCCGCCAGACCGGTGCCGATCCAGTGGCCGCTGCGGTCCAGCCGCCGTCCGCCGCACAAGAGGACGGCCGCGCCGAGCAGCGGGGCCGCGACGAGCAATCCGATGAGGTTCTCCACTGTTGCGACCCCTTACAGCTTCATCAGGCTGGCGTCGTCGACCGAGGCCGAGTGGCGGGAGCGGAAGATCGTCACGATGATCGCCAGACCGACGACGACCTCGGCCGCGGCCACCACCATCGTGAAGAACGCGATGATCTGGCCGTCGAGGTTGCCGTGCATCCGGGAGAAGGTGACGAAGGCCAGGTTGCAGGCGTTCAGCATCAGCTCGACGCACATGAACACCACGATGGCGTTCCGCCGGATCAGCACCCCCGCGGCGCCGATGCTGAACAGCAGCGCCGCGAGGTAGAGGTAGTTGACCGGATTCACTTGCTCGCCTCCTCGTTGCGCTCCAGCCGCCCGAGCCGCTCCTCGGCGCGCTGCTCCAGAGCGGCCAGGTCGGCGAGCGCCTCACCGGAGACGTCGCGGATCTGGCCGCGGGCGCGCAGCGTGTGGCTGACGGTGAGCTCGGACGGCGTGCCGTCCGGCAGCAGACCGGGGATGTCCACGGCGTTGTGCCGGGCGTACACCCCGGGGGCGGGCAGCGGCGGCACCTGCGTGCCGGTGCGCACCCGGGCCTCGGCCTGCTCGCGCTGGCTCGCGGCGCGCTCGGTGCGCTCCCGGTGGGTGAGCACCATCGCGCCGACGGCCGCGGTGATCAGCAGGGCACCGGTGATCTCGAAGGCGAACACGTACTTGGTGAAGATCAGCGCGGCGAGTCCCTGGACGTTGCCGCCGGAGTTGGCCTGCCCGAGGCCGTTGAAGCTCCGCAGGGAGGCGTTGCCGATGCCGGCGATCAGCAGGATGCCGAACCCGAGGCCGCAGCCCGCCGCCAGCCAGCGCTGGCCCTTGAGGGTCTCCTTGAGCGAGTCGGCGGCGGTGACGCCGACCAGCATGACGACGAAGAGGAACAGCATCATGACCGCGCCGGTGTAGACGACGATCTGCACCACGCCGAGGAAGTAGGCCCCGTTGGCGAGGTAGAAGACCGCCAGCACGATCATGGTGCCGGCCAGGCTGAGGGCGCTGTGCACCGCCTTCTTCATCAGGACGGTGCTCAGGGCCCCGATGACGGCGACCGTGCCCAGCACCCAGAACTGGACCGCCTCACCGGTGGAGGCCGCGCCGGTCACCGCGGCTGCGAGGGCGCTCATGCGTCGACCACCTTCCCCGACGCGGGCTCGTCGGGCCCGAAGTCCGCCGCCGCCTCCTGCGGCTTGTCGCCGTGGGTGATCGGCTGCTGCTCGGTGCCGGGCGCTGCCTCGGTGACCAGCCCGCGGTAGTAGTCCTTCTCGGTCATCCCGGGGAAGATCGCGTGCGGGGAGTCGACCATGCCCTCCTCCAGCCCGGCGAGCAGCTCCTCCTTGGTGTAGATGAGCGATTCGCGGGACCGGTCGGCGAGTTCGTACTCGTTGGTCATGGTGAGCGCCCGGGTCGGGCACGCCTCCACGCACAGTCCGCACAGGATGCAGCGCAGATAGTTGATCTGGTAGACGCGGCCGTAGCGCTCGCCCGGGGAGTAGCGCTCCTCCTCGGTGTTGTCCGCGCCCTCCACGTAGATCGCGTCGGCGGGGCAGGCCCAGGCGCAGAGCTCGCAGCCCACGCACTTCTCCAGCCCGTCCGGGTGCCGGTTGAGCTGGTGCCGCCCGTGGAAACGGGGCGCGGTGGGCTTCTTCTCCTCCGGGTACTGCTCGGTCAGCCGCTTCTTGAACATGGCCTTGAAGGTCACGCCGAAGCCGGCCACGGGATTCTGGAAGTCAGGCACGGGATGCCTCCTCACCGGCGTGGGTCACTGGGGTCGCCGCGGCCGTCGTCGCACGGGCTCGGGCCCGTGGACGGCGGTCCGCGCCGCGGAACTCAGGCACCGTCGGCCTCCTTGCCCTCGGCGGGGGTCTCCGCCGGACCGTTCCCGACGAGCGTCCGCTCCTGACGGGAACGGCGCCGGGGCACGGGCGGCAGGGTCTGTCCGGGCAGCGGCGGCACCGGGTAGCCGCCCGCCATCGGGTCGAACGCGGCCGGCGGTTCCTCCTCGGCCCCGGCCTTCTGCTCCGCGCGGTGGCGGAAGATGTCGAAGACGAAGGAGAGGAGCAGGATCGCGATGACGGCGCCGCCCACGTAGAGCACGATGTCCTGGAAGTCGTAGTTCTCGTTGCGCAGCGCCCGGACCGTGGCGACCAGCATCAGCCACACCATCGAGACCGGGATGAGCACCTTCCAGCCCAGCTTCATGAACTGGTCGTAGCGCACCCGCGGGAGCGTGCCGCGCACCCAGATGAAGAAGAACAGCAGCAGCTGGACCTTGACGACGAACCAGAGCATCGGCCACCAGCCGTGGTTCGCCCCCTCCCAGAACGCGCTGATCGGGTACGGCGCCATCCAGCCGCCCAGGAACAGGGTGACCGCGACGGCCGAGACGGTGACCATGTTGACGTACTCGGCCAGCATGAACATCGCGAACTTGATGGAGCTGTACTCGGTGTTGAAGCCGCCGACCAGGTCGCCCTCGGACTCCGGCATGTCGAACGGGGCGCGGTTGGTCTCGCCGACCATCGCCACGATGTAGATCAGGAACGACACCGGGAGCAGCACCGCGAACCAGCGGTCCTCCTGCGCGGAGACGATCGCCGAGGTGGACATCGACCCGGAGTAGAGGAAGACCGCCGCGAAGGACAGGCCCATCGCGATCTCGTAGGAGATCATCTGCGCGCAGGAGCGCAGGCCGCCGAGCAGCGGGTACGTCGAGCCGGAGGACCAGCCGGCCAGCACGATGCCGTAGATCCCGACCGAGGCGACCGCCAGGATGTACAGGACGGCGATCGGCAGGTCGGTGAGCTGCATCGTGGTGCGGTGGCCGAGGATCGAGATCTCGTTGCCGGCGGGCCCGAAGGGGATCACCGCGATGGCCATGAAGGCGGGGATCGCGGCGACGACCGGCGCCAGGACGTAGACGACCTTGTCGGCCCGCTTGACGACCACGTCCTCCTTGAGCATCAGCTTGATGCCGTCCGCGAGGGACTGGAGGAGGCCCCAGGGGCCGTGCCGGTTGGGGCCGATCCGCAGCTGCATCCAGGCGACGACCTTGCGCTCCCAGACGATGGAGAACAGCACCGTCACCATCAGGAACGCGAAGCAGAAGACCGCCTTGATCAGCACCAGCCACCAGGGGTCCCGCCCGAACATCGACAGGTCCTCGGCCGCCAGCGAGGTCAGCGGCCCGGTCGGCCAGGACGTCACTGCGCTCATGACCGCACCTCCGCCGTCTCGGCCCCGGTGCCCGCACCGAGGGTGACCAGTTCGCCGGGGCGCGCCCCGGTGCCGTCGGTCACGCCGTGCCCGACGGAGTTCATCGGCAGCCAGACCACCCGGTCGGGCATCGGGGTGATCAGCAGGGGCAGTTCGACGGATCCGGCCGGGCCGGTCACCCGCACCGGGTCGCCGTCCGCGACCCCGGCCTCCGCGGCGGTGGCGGCGGAGAGCCGGGCGACCGCCGCGTGCCGGGTGCCGGCCAGGGCCTCGTCGCCGTCCTGGAGGCGTCCCCGGTCGAGCAGCAGCCGGTGGCCGGCGAGCACCGCCTGGCCCGCGTCGGGGCGGGGCAGCGGCTGGGCGGGCCGGCCGGGCGCCGTGGCGTACGGGCCGCGCCAGCCGCCGAGCCGGTCCAGCTCCCGCCGGGCGGCCCGGACGTCGGGCAGGTCCAGGGCCGGGGTCGGCGGGGCGTCCGCGGTGCCGGCCAGCGCGTCGGCGATCATGTGCAGCACCCGGGCGTCCGGGAGGACGTGGCGCCGGGTCATCTGGTCCGGTTTGAGCGCGGCCTCGAACGGCCGGGCCCGGCCCTCCCAGTTGAGGAAGGTGCCGGACTTCTCGGCGACGGCGGCCACCGGAAGGACGACGTCCGCCCGCTCGGTGACCTCGCTCGGCCGCTGTTCCAGGCTGACCAGGAAGCCGACCTCGTCCAGGGCCCGGCGGGCCCGCTGCGGGTCGGGCAGGTCCGCGACCTCCACGCCGGCGACGAGCAGCGCGGACAGCTCACCGCTCGCCGCGGCCTCGACGATCTGGCCGGTGTCGCGGCCGGGCCGCTCCGGGAGCCCGTCGACGCCCCAGGCGGCGGCGGTCTCCTCGCGGGCCCGCGGGTCGGTGGCGGGCCGGCCGCCGGGCAGCAGCCCGGGCAGTGCCCCGGCCTCGAGCGCGCCGCGCTCACCGGCCCGGCGCGGAATCCACACCAGCCGGGCTCCGGTGGCGCCCGCGGCGCCCACGGCGGCGGTGAGCGCGCCCGGCACCGCGGCCAGCCGCTCGCCGACGACGATCACCGCGCCCTCGGTGCGGAGCGCCTCGGCGGCCAGCAGCCCGTCGCTGTCCAGGCCGTCCCGCTCGGTGCCGGCGTCCGCCCGCGCGAGCGCGGCGAACCAGGTGGTCTCGGTGCCGGGCGCCGCGCCCAGCAGCGTGCCGCCGGTCTTCACCAGCCCCCGGGTGGCGTGGGTGGCCAGCGAGAACACCCGCTGGCCGTGCTTGCGGTGCGCCTTGCGGAGGCGGAGGAAGACGCCGGGCGCCTCCTCCTCGGACTCGAAGCCGGCCAGCAGCACCGCCGGGGCCTTCTCCAGCTCGGCGTAGGTCGGTCCGCCGCCGTCGAGGTCCCGGCCGCGGCCCGCGACGTACGCCGCCAGGAAGTCGGCCTCCTCGCCGCTGTGCACCCGGGCGCGGAAGTCGATGTCGTTGGTGTCGAGCACGACCCGGGCGAACTTGGCGTAGGCGTAGGCGTCCTCGACGGTGAGCCGCCCGCCGGTGAGCACCCCGGCACCGGCGCCGCCGGACCGCTCACGGGCCGCCGCCAGCCCGCGGGCCGCAACCTCCACCGCCTCCGGCCAGCTCGCGGGCTCCAGCTCACCGGTCTCCGCGTTCCGCACCAGCGGGGTGGTGAGCCGGTCCGGCCGCTGCGCGTAGCGGAACGCGAAGCGGCCCTTGTCGCAGATCCACTCCTCGTTGACCTCGGGGTCGTCGGCCGCCAGCCGCCGCATCACCTTGCCGCGCCGGTGGTCGGTCCGGGTGGCGCAGCCGCCGGCGCAGTGCTCGCAGACGCTCGGCGACGACACCAGGTCGAAGGGACGGGAGCGGAACCGGTACGCGGCGGAGGTGAGCGCGCCCACCGGGCAGATCTGGATGGTGTTGCCGGAGAAGTAGGACTGGAAGGGGTCGCCCTCGCCGGTGCCCACCTGCTGGAGGGCGCCGCGCTCCAGGAGTTCGATCATGGGGTCGCCCGCGATCTGGTTGGAGAACCGGGTGCAGCGGGCGCACAGCACGCAGCGCTCCCGGTCCAGCAGCACCTGGGTGGAGATCGGCACCGGCTTGGTGAAGGTGCGCTTCTTCCCCTCGAAGCGGGTGTCGGCCTGCCCGGCGCTCATCGCCTGGTTCTGCAGCGGGCACTCGCCGCCCTTGTCGCAGACCGGGCAGTCCAGCGGGTGGTTGATGAGCAGCAGCTCCATCACCCCGCGCTGGGCCTTCTCGGCGACGGGCGAGGTGAGTTGAGTCCGCACCACCATCCCGTCCGTACAGGTGATCGTGCAGGACGCCATGGGTTTGCGCTGGCCCTCGACCTCGACGATGCACTGCCGGCAGGCGCCGGCCGGGTCGAGGAGCGGGTGGTCGCAGAAGCGCGGGATCTCGATGCCGAGCAGCTCGGCCGCGCGGATCACCAGGGTGCCCTTGGGGACGGAGAGCTCGATGCCGTCGATGGTGACGGAGACGAGGTCCTCCGGCGGCACTGCCGCCTCGCCGCCTCCGGAGGGGGCGTTCGTCGTGATCGTCATTTACGCGTGCACCCCCTTGTGGGTGGCGGTCTTGTGGTCGTCGGCCCAGACGGTGGACTTCGCCGGGTCGAAGGGGCAGCCGCCGCCGGTGACGTGCTGCTCGTACTCCTCGCGGAAGTACTTCAGCGAGGAGAAGATGGGGCTGGCGGCGCCGTCGCCGAGGGCGCAGAACGACTTGCCGTTGATGTTGTCGGCGATGTCGTTGAGCTTGTCGAGGTCGGCCATCCGCCCCTTGCCGGCCTCCAGGTCGCGCAGCAACTGGACCAGCCAGTACGTGCCTTCGCGGCAGGGCGTGCACTTGCCGCAGGACTCATGGGCGTAGAACTCGGTCCAGCGGGTCACCGCCCGGACGACGCAGGTCGTCTCGTCGAAGCACTGCAGCGCCTTGGTGCCGAGCATCGAGCCGGCCGCGCCGACGCCCTCGTAGTCGAGCGGTACGTCCAGGTGCTCCTCGGTGAGGAGCGGGGTGGAGGAGCCGCCGGGGGTCCAGAACTTCAGCCGGTGGCCCTTGCGCATGCCGCCGCTCATGTCGAGCAGCTGCCGCAGGGTGATGCCGAGGGGCGCCTCGTACTGGCCGGGGCGGGCGACGTGCCCGGAGAGCGAGTAGAGCGTGAAGCCGGGGGACTTCTCGCTGCCCATCGAGCGGAACCAGTCCTTGCCCCGGTGCAGGATCGCGGGAACCGACGCGATGGACTCGACGTTGTTCACCACAGTGGGGCAGGCGTAGAGGCCCGCGACCGCGGGGAAGGGGGGCCGCAGCCGGGGCTGTCCGCGCCGTCCCTCCAGCGAGTCGAGCAGTGCGGTCTCCTCACCGCAGATGTACGCGCCGGCGCCGGCGTGCACGGTGATGTCCAGGTCGAAGCCGCTGTCCAGGACGTTCCTGCCGAGGTAGCCCGCCTTGTACGCCTCGGCCACGGCGTGGTGCAGCCGGCGCAGCACCGGCACGACCTCGCCGCGCAGATAGATGAACGCGTGGTTCGACCGGATCGCGTGGCAGGCGATGATCATGCCCTCGATGAGGGAGTGCGGATTGGCGAAGAGAAGGGGGATGTCCTTGCAGGTGCCCGGCTCGGACTCGTCCGCGTTGACCACGAGGTAGTGCGGCTTGCCGTCGCCCTGCGGGATGAACTGCCACTTCATGCCGGTGGGGAAGCCCGCGCCGCCGCGGCCGCGCAGGCCCGCGTCCTTGACCAGCGCGATGACGTCGTCCGGCGGCATGGCCAGGGCCGCGCGCAGCCCCTCGTAGCCGTCGTGGCGCAGGTAGGTCTCCAGGGTCCAGGAGTCCGGCTGGTCCCAGAAGGCCGACAGCACGGGGGACAGCAGCTTCTCCGGGGCCGCTCCGCCGCCGGCCTCCGGCCGGGAGGTGCCGCCGGTGCCGTCGTGTTCGGTGGACACGGTCATCACTCACCCTCCTCGGACACCGGTCCGGCCGGGTGCTGGGGGTCGGACGCCGCCGTCGTGTGCGGCGCGTCGTGCGAGCTGGGGTGCCCGGCGGGCGCTTCGCCGCCGGCCGGGGGCTGCTGCTCGTCCGTGCCCTGCGGGGGCGCGGAGCGCGGCGAGACGATCCGCCCGGGGGCGGTCTCGCCCTTGGCGAGCCGCAGGCCGACCAGCGACGGGGCTCCGGCGCCGCCGGTGGCGTCCACCGCGCCGGGCCGCTCGTCCGGGAAGCCGGCCAGGATCCGGGCGGTCTCCTGGAACGTGCACAGCGGGGCGCCCCGGGTGGGTTCGGCGGTGCGGCCCGCCCGCAGGTCGTCCACCAGCTGCTTGGCGGACTGCGGGGTCTGGTTGTCGAAGAACTCCCAGTTGACCATCACCACGGGGGCGAAGTCGCAGGCCGCGTTGCACTCGATGTGCTCCAGGGTGACCTTGCCGTCCTCGGTGGTCTCGCCGTTGCCGACGCCGAGGTGCTCCTGGAGTCCGGTGAAGATGGCGTCGCCGCCCATCACCGCGCACAGCGTGTTGGTGCAGACCCCGACCTGGTACTCCCCCGACGGCTTGCGCCGGTACATGGAGTAGAAGGTGGCGACCGCGGTGACCTCGGCGGTGGTCAGCGCCAGCGTCTCGGCGCAGAACCGGACGCCGGTCCGGGTGACGTACCCCTCCTCCGCCTGGACGAGGTGCAGCAGCGGCAGCAGCGCGGAACGGCTGTCGGGGTAGCGCGCGATGACCTCGCGCGCGTCCTCCTCCAGCCGGGACCGCACCTCGGCCGGGAAGTCGGGGGCGGGCATCTGCGGAAGGCCCAAGCTGACGTCTGTCACCGGTCGACGCCTCCCATCACGGGGTCGATGGAGGCCACGGCCACGATGACGTCGGCGACCTGGCCGCCTTCGCACATCGCCGCCATGGCCTGGAGGTTGGTGAACGACGGGTCGCGGAAGTGGACCCGGTACGGGCGCGTGCCGCCGTCGCTGACCGCGTGCACGCCCAGCTCGCCCTTGGGCGACTCCACGGCCGCGTAGGCCTGGCCGGGCGGCACCCGGAAGCCCTCGGTGACGAGCTTGAAGTGGTGGATCAGGGCCTCCATCGACGTGCCCATGATCTTCTTGATGTGGTCGAGCGAGTTGCCGAGGCCGTCGGGCCCGAGCGCGAGCTGGGCGGGCCAGGCGATCTTCTTGTCGCCGACCATCACCGGCCCGGGCTCCAGCCGGTCCAGGCACTGCTCGACGATCCGCAGCGACTGCCGCATCTCCTCCAGCCGGAGCAGGAAGCGGCCGTACGCGTCGCAGGTGTCGGTGGTCGGCACCTCGAAGTCGTAGGTCTCGTAACCGCAGTAGGGCCGCGCCTTGCGCAGGTCGTGCGGGAGTCCGGCGGAGCGCAGGATCGGTCCGGTGACGCCGAGGGCCATGCAGCCGGCGAGGTCCAGGTGGCCGACGTCCTGCATGCGGCCCTTGAAGACCGGGTTGCCGGTGGCGAGCTTGTCGTACTCCGGCAGGTTCTTCCGCATCTTCTTGACGAACTCGCGGACCGCGTCGACCGCGCCGGGCGGCAGATCCTGGGCCAGCCCGCCGGGCCGGATGTACGCGTGGTTCATCCGCAGGCCGGTGATCAGCTCGTACAGGTCCAGGACCATCTCGCGGTCGCGGAAGCCGTAGATCATGATCGTGGTGGCGCCGAGCTCCATGCCGCCGGTGGCGATGCACACCAGGTGGGAGGAGAGCCGGTTGAGCTCCATGAGGAGCACCCGGATGACCGTCGCCCGGTCCGGGATCTCGTCCTCGATGCCGAGCAGCCTCTCCACCGCCATGCAGTACGCCGTCTCGTTGTAGAACGAGGTGAGGTAGTCCATGCGCGTGACGAACGTGGTGCCCTGGGTCCACGTCCGGTACTCGAGGTTCTTCTCGATACCGGTGTGGAGGTAGCCGATGCCGCAGCGGGCCTCGGTGACCGTCTCGCCGTCGATCTCCAGGATCAGCCGGAGCACGCCGTGGGTGGACGGGTGCTGCGGGCCCATGTTGACGACGATCCGCTCGTCGTCCGCCTTGGCGGCGGCGGCCGCGACCTCGTCCCAGTCCCCGCCGGTGACGGTGTAGACGGTGCCTTCGGTGGTCTCCCGTGCGCTGGCGGGAGGCGTCGCGTGCGATGCAGACATCAGGTGTACGACCTCCGCTGGTCGGGAGCCGGGATCTGGGCGCCCTTGTACTCGACGGGAATGCCGCCGAGCGGGTAGTCCTTGCGCTGCGGGAAGCCCTGCCAGTCGTCCGGCATCATGATCCGCGTCAGCGCCGGATGGCCGTCGAAGACGATGCCGAAGAAGTCGTACGTCTCGCGCTCGTGCCAGTCGTTGGTCGGGTAGACCGGGACGATCGACGGGATGTGCGGATCGCTGTCGGGGGCGCTCACCTCCAGCCGGAGCAGCCGGTTGTGGGTGATCGAGCGCAGGTGGTAGACGGCGTGCAGCTCCCGTCCCTTGTCCCCCGTGAAGTGGACTCCGCTGACCCCGGTGCACAGTTCGAAGCGGAGCGCCGGGTCGTCGCGGAGGGTCCGGGCCACCTGGGGCAGGTGCTCGCGCGCGATGTGGAAGGTCAGTTCGTCGCGGTCGACGACGGTCTTCTCGATGGCGTTCCCGGGGGCCAGGCCCTGTTCCTCCAGGGCGCCCTCGAGTTCGTCGGCGATCTCGTCGAACTCCCCGGCCCCGTCACCGCCTTTCGGCCCACCGTAGGGCCGGGTGGCGGCGCCGGGCAGCCGCACCGACCGGACGAGCCCGCCGTAGCCGCTGGTGTCACCGCCGTTGTTCGCGCCGAACATGCCGCGGCGGGTGCCGATGACCTCGCCGTGGTCCCCCCGCTGGCCAGGCAGGTTCTGGGCGTTGAGGTCCTGGTCGGGGTTGACGCCGTTGTTCTCACTCACCGGAGCAGCCCCTTCATCTCGATGGTGGGCAGGGCCGCCCGCGCCGCTTCCTCGGCCTCGCGGGCCGCCTGCTCGCGGTTGACGCCGAGCTTCTCGCCCTGGATCTTCTGGTGGAGCTTGAGGATCGCGTCCAGCAGCATCTCCGGACGGGGCGGGCAGCCGGGCAGATAGATGTCGACGGGGACGATGTGGTCGACGCCCTGCACGATCGCGTAGTTGTTGAACATGCCTCCGGAGGAGGCGCAGACGCCCATGGAGATGACCCACTTGGGGTTCGGCATCTGGTCGTAGACCTGCCGCAGCACCGGGGCCATCTTCTGGCTCACCCGGCCGGCCACGATCATCAGATCCGCCTGGCGGGGGGAGCCGCGGAAGACCTCCATGCCGAAGCGGGCGAGGTCGTAGCGCCCGGCGCCGGTGGTCATCATCTCGATGGCGCAGCAGGCGAGGCCGAACGTGGCCGGGAAGACGGAGGACTTGCGCACCCAGCCCGCGGCCTGCTCCACGGTCGTCAGCAGGAAACCGCTCGGCAGTTTCTCCTCGATACCCATGTTGTGGCCCCTAGTCCCATTCCAGGCCGCCACGACGCCAGACGTAGGCGTAGGCGACGAAGACGGTGAGCACGAAGAGGAGCATCTCGACGAGCCCGAACAGTCCCAGGGCGTCGAAGCTGACCGCCCAGGGATAGAGGAAGACGATCTCGATGTCGAAGACGATGAAGAGCATCGCCGTCAGGTAGTACTTGATCGGGAAACGCCCGCCGCCGGCCGGCTGCGGGGTCGGCTCGATTCCGCACTCGTATGCCTCGAGCTTGGCCCGGTTGTAGCGCTTGGGGCCGATGAGGCCGGCCATGACCACGGAGAAGATCGCGAAGCCTGCCCCGAGGGCGCCGAGCACGAGGATGGGCGCATAGGCGTTCACGCTCCTCGCTCCTTCCAGTCGACGATGACTGCGGACCGTGACCGGACATGCGCACTGCCGACACGAAGATCGCTGCTATGTGAGGCAGTTCACAAGCCCGAGTCGCCTGCATCCTATGCCCGTCGGTCTGTGATCTGCGACACGGGTGAGGCAGGGAGTTTGTGATCTCCACCACCTGACGAACGATCATGAAGGCGGATGAGCGGTGATCTTCATACGCGAAGCGTCCGAGCCGTTACCAGGTGTGACAATCATGGGTGTTGCCGCTGGTCAGGCGAGGGGTTCCCTAGCAAAGGGCAGCCTTACTGGCAAATTCGCCCCGGACGCCGTCAGCTGATAAATAGACGCCACCCGCCCGCGTGAAGATCGCGACGGAGGGGTCGACGGGCCGTCGCCGGGCACCCAAGGGGGCAGCGGGGTCGAGCGCATGAACCGGTGCCGGATGTGACCGGGCGTGACCGGACGTGACGGAAACAGGCCGCGAAGCGGACAAGATCGCCGGTACGTGCATGCGTTCACAGACGGGGACACCGCATTCAATTCGCGGGCGATCTGTTAGCTATCCCACCCCGGTTCACCCGCCGGAAATCCATTGCTTGGCCACCGACGGCAAGCGGTGGTAAGCGGCGAGCAATTCGGGCGAAACGACGAAACGCCTAGATCGTGGATGTGAGCGGAACAGCGGACTCCGTGCCGCACGGCGCCCGCGAAGATCCATAGGGGTCAAATCTCGACGCGTACGCGACAAGTGTGGCGCAGCACACGTTTCTTGAAGGTAACCGCGGCCCCCTGATACCCGTGGTTCCATGTCCCACACCGCTCACATACCCAGCCGCCGGAAGCCCCGCCGTACCGCCACCTCGTGGGTGCTGCGCTCCGGAGTTGCCGGCGGCGTCCTCAGCACCCTGGCCGTGACCGGCGCGTCGGGCGCCCAGGCCGCCGAGCCCGCGGCGGCCGAGACCGCGGAACTCCCCACGGTCACCACCGCGATCGCCGACGCGGCCGCCCAGTCCTCCGCGGCGACCGAGCAGGCCGCCCTGGACTACCAGCAGCGCGCCGAGCTGCAGGAACAGCAGGACCGGGCCGCGGACGTCGCCCGCAAGGCCGCCAAGAAGGCCAAGCAGGAGGCGGACCGCAAGGCTGAGGCCGAGCGCAAGGCGGAGGCCGCCGCCAAGGAGCGGGCCTCCCGTTCCGCGGAGCGCACCACCCTGAGCGCCCCCGCCGCCTCCTCCTCCGCCACCGGCAGCGCCGCGCAGGTGCTGAGCTTCCTCGAGGCCCAGCTCGGCAAGGCGTACGTCATGGGCGCCACCGGCCCGTCGGCGTACGACTGCTCGAGCCTCACCCAGGCCGCGTTCAAGTCCGTGGGTGTCGACCTGCCGCGCGTCTCCCAGGACCAGTCGACCACCGGCACCGAGGTGTCCCTGGACTCCCTCCAGCAGGGCGACCTGCTCTTCTGGGGCGGCACCGGCAGCGCCTACCACGTGGCCGTCTACGTGGGCGACGGCCAGTACATCGACGCCGCCAACCCCAGCAAGGGCGTCGTGAAGCAGAACCTCGACGACTACCCGCCGACGAGCGCGCGCCGCGTGCTCTGAGCAGAGCGGAACGGGCGCCCGGCGCCCGGACACGCCGAGGGCCCGACCGGACTTCCGGTCGGGCCCTCGGCGTTACGCGTCCCGGACGGGGTGCGCGGCGCCGCCGACGGGCCGCCGCGATGTCCGGCGGCCCTGTGCGGCGGGCGCGCGCTACGCCTTCGGCGCCACCTTGCTCAGTCCGTTGATGATGCGGTCCATCGCGTCCCCGCCCGACGGGTCGGTGAGGTTGGCCAGCATCTTCAGCGTGAACTTCATCAGCATCGGGTGGGTCAGACCGCGCTGGGTCGCCACCTTCATCACCTTCGGGTTGCCGATGAGCTTCACGAAGGCCCGGCCGAGCGTGTAGTAGCCGCCGTAGGTGTCCTTGAGGATCTTCGGGTAGGCGCGCAGCGCGAGTTCCCGCTGCGCGGGCGTCGCGCGGGCGTGTGCCTGGGTGATGACGTCCGCGGCGATCTGCCCGGATTCCATCGCATAGGCGATGCCCTCGCCGTTGAACGGGTTGACCAGCCCGCCCGCGTCACCGACCAGCAGCAGGCCCTTGGTGTAGTGCGGCTGCCGGTTGAACGCCATCGGGAGCGCGGCGCCCCGGATCGGACCGGTCATGTTCTCCGGGGTGTAGCCCCAGTCCTCCGGCATCGACGCGCACCAGGCCTTGAGCACCTCGCGCCAGTCCAGCTCCTTGAAGGAGGCGGAGGTGTTGAGCACGCCGAGGCCGACGTTGGACGTGCCGTCGCCCATGCCGAAGATCCAGCCGTAGCCGGGGAGCAGCCGCTCGGCGCCGTCCCGCCGGTCCCACAGCTCCAGCCAGGACTCCAGGTAGTCGTCGTCGTGCCGGGGCGAGGTGAAGTACGTCCGCACCGCCACGCCCATCGGCCGGTCCTCGCGCCGGTGCAGCCCCATCGCCAGGGACAGCCGGGTGGAGTTGCCGTCGGCGGCGACCACCAGCGGCGCGTGGAAGGTGACCGGCAGCTTCTCCTCGCCGAGCTTCGCCTCGACTCCGGTGATCCGGCCGGTGCGGGCGTCGAGCACCGGGGCGCCGACGTTGCAGCGCTCGTACAGCCGCGCGCCGGCCTTCTGCGCCTGGCGGGCGAGCTGCTCGTCGAAGTCGTCGCGCTTGCGGACGAGTCCGTAGTCCGGGAACGAGGCGAGCTCCGGCCAGTCGAGCTGGAGCCGGACGCCGCCGCCGATGATGCGCAGGCCCTTGTTCCGCAGCCAGCCCGCCTCTTCGGAGATGTCGATGCCCATGGCGACGAGCTGCTTGGTGGCCCGCGGGGTGAGGCCGTCACCGCAGACCTTCTCCCGGGGGAAGGCCGTCTTCTCCAGGAGCAGGACGTCGAGTCCGGCCTTCGCGAGGTGGTAGGCGGTGGTGGACCCGGCTGGCCCGGCCCCGACGACGATCACATCGGCGCTGCGCTCGTTGAGGTCGGTGTCGGTCACGTCGGCACTCCTGGTGCTCTCGGCGGGCGTCGCTCACGGCGGAGAAAACGGGATCTCCGCAGTCTAGAACGGGCCCTCCGGACGGTGGCACGGCACCCGGTCGCCCCGGCCCGTCCGCGGAGGGGCCGGGGCCCGGAGGCACGGCGGCTTTCGCCCGTGTTCCGGAGCGTGGGCCGTCCGGAGCGTGGGCCGTCCGGAGCGTGGGCCGTTCCGGAGCGTCGGCGGACGTCCGGACGGCGCCGGGTGCGGGGAGTCGGGCCGGCGTCCGGAAGCGCCGGGGTGCCGGGAGTTGGGCGGGCGTCCGCAGCCGCCGGGGTGCCGGGAGTCGGGCGAGCGTCCGCAGCCGCCGAGGTGCGGGGAGTTGGACGGGGCGGAGGCCGGGCACCGGGCGGGCGGCTGCTGGGGAACGGGGACGAGCGGGCACCGGAGGCGGTCGGCGGTGGCGGTCGGAGGCGCGGGAGACGGGCGCGCGCCTCGGCCCGTCAGCCGGCTTCCACCACCGGGACGTCGGAGGTGCTGGGGTCCGCGATGCGCTGCAGGACGGCGGTGCGCTCGGCCGGGTCCTTGGCGGACAGCAGTGCGGAGAGCACGGCGATCCGGGCCTGGCCCGCCCGCAGCGTGCCGGTCGGCACGGCACCCGCGGCGATCAGGTCCACCGCGCCGCCACCGGTGTAGATCGGCGTGATCGGGCCCGCCGGGACCCGGGTGGTCAGCGCCACCAGCACCCCGCGGGCGACCGCGCGGTCCACGGCCTCGGTGAACTCCGGGGTGGCGTTGCCCGCGCCGGTGGCCACCAGCACGATGCCCTGCGCCCCGGCCTGCACGGCCGCGTCGAAGAGCATCGGGTCGGCGTCGGTGTGGTGCATGACCATGTCGACGCGCGGCACCTCGGCGGCCGCGGCGGGCAGCGCCAGCGGCTCGGAGCGCACCGGCCGGCGCAGCACCTCGACGCGGCCGAAGCCGATCTTTCCGACCGCGGCGTTCGACGGGTCGGCGAAGGCGTCGGCGGCCACGGTCTGGGTCTTCACCGTGCCCCGGGCGGCGTGCACCCGGCCGGCGAAGACCGCGAGGGTGCCGAGGTCCTGAACGTGCGCCGCGGTGAGCAGCGCGTCGTAGAGGTTGCCGGCGGCGTCGCCGTCGGCGGCCTCCAGCGGGCGCTGGGCGCCGGTGAAGACGACCGGGCGGCGGTCGCCGTGGTGGAGGTCGAGCAGGAACGCCGACTCCTCCAGGGTGTCCGTGCCATGGGTGACGACGATGCCGTCGACGGCCGGGTCCTGAAGGATCTCGTGGACGGTGTGCAGCAGGACGAGCTGATGGCCGGTGGTCAGCCGGGGGCTGTTGACGGTGAAGAGATCGACGACCCGGGCCTCGACGCCCTCGGGGAGGGCGGCCGTGGCGAGCACGTCCTGTCCGGCCGCGTCGGCGGCGTACCCGTTGCCCTGCCAGCGGCTGGCTATCGTCCCGCCGGTGGTCACCACGACGACTCGTCGCATGCCCTGCTCACCCTCTTCCCGTCCATACCGTGCTGCATACGGCCAACGGGCAAGAATAGGCGTTTCTGCTTGGCATTGGATGGCTGAATTTCACATTCCATTGAAGGAACGTGGCAGATAATTGCTCACATGGACGAGATCGATCGCAGCATTGTGCGCGAGCTCCAGCGGGACGGCCGGCTGACCAACCAGGAGCTCGCCCAGCGGGTCGGCCTGACCCCTTCCCCCTGCCTGCGCCGGGTGCGGCAGCTGGAGCACGACGGGGTGATCCAGGGCTACCGCGCCGTGGTCGACCCGAAGGCCGTCGGCCGGGGCTTCGAGGTGCTGGTCTCGGTGGAGGTGCGGCGGGACCGGGAGAGCGTGGAGGCCTTCGAGGAGGCGCTCCAGAACCTGCCGGACGTCGTCGAGGCGTACCGGCTCTTCGGCAGCCCCGGCTGTCTGCTGCGGATCGCGGTCGCCGACATCGACACCTACGAGCGGCTGTGGATCGAGCGGATCACGGCGCTGCCGGGGGTGACGGAGGTGAACTCGCAGATCGTGATGAAGCGGATCAAAGAGCCGGTGGGGCTGCCCATCGGAAGATGACGTCCGGCGCCGGGCCCGGCGGGGCCCGGCAGGCGGCCCGGCCGGCGCGGGACCCGGCGGGGCGCGCGTTCCGGCGGGGCGCACGTTTCGGTGGGGCGCGATCCGGCGGAGCCCCCGGCCCGGCCGTGCACGCGATTCGGCGGGGCGCGCGATCCTGCGAAGCTCCCGACACAGCGGGGCTCGCACTCCGGCGGGGCTTGCGCGCCGGCGGCGCGCACGATCCTGCGATGCGCCCGCCGGGGCGGAGGTCAGAAGACGGAGAGCCCGGTCAGGGTGGTGAAGCGGTCCAGGGCCGCCACCCCCACCACCGAGTTCCCCCGCGCGTCCAGCCCCGGGCTGTACACGCACAGCGTCGCCCGCCCCGGCAGCACCGCGAGGACGCCGCCGCCGACGCCGCTCTTGCCCGGCAGGCCCACCCGGTAGGCGAACTCGCCCGCGGCGTCATAGGTGCCGCAGGTCAGCATCACCGCGTTGACCTGCTTGGCCTCGCTCCGGGTCAGCAGCCGCGTGCCGTCCGCCCGCACGCCGTGCCGCGCCAGGAAGCCCCCGGCGAGCGCCAGGTCGGCGCAGCTCATCTCGATGGAGCACTGCCAGAAGTAGTGGTCGAGGACGGTCGGCACGGGGTTGTCCATGTTGCCGCAGCTGGCCATGAAGTAGCCCAGGGCGGCGTTGCGGTCGCCGTGCCCGGCCTCCGACTCGGCCACCTCGGGCGCGAAGTCCAGCCGGTCGTTGCCGCTCTCCGTGCGCAGGAAGTCCAGCAGGGCGCCCCGCGCGTCACCGGTGAGCCCATGCAGCCGGTCGGTGACCACCAGAGCGCCCGCGTTGATGAACGGATTGCGCGGAATGCCGTTCTCGTACTCCAGCTGCACCAACGAGTTGAACGGGTTGCCGGACGGCTCGCGGCCCACCCGCTGCCACAGGCTGTCGCCGCCGCGCGCCAGGGCCAGCGCCAGCGTGAAGACCTTGGTGATGCTCTGCGCGGAGAACGGCTCCTGCCAGTCCCCCACCCCGTACACCTGCCCGTGCACATCGGCGAGCGCCATACCGAACCGCCGGGGGTCGACCGAGGACAGGGCCGGGATGTACTCCGCGGGGCGGCCGTGGCCGATCTGCGGCGCGATGTCCTCCGCGACCTGCTCCAGTACGGCCTGGTAGTCCGGCTCCATCAGGGACGGACGGCCCGGTGCAGCGCCACGACGCCACCGGTGAGATTGCGCCACGCCACCTTCGACCAGCCGGCCTTCTGCATCCGCGCCGCGAGCGCGGGCTGGTCCGGCCAGGACCGGATGGACTCGGCGAGGTAGACGTACGCGTCGGGGTTGCTGCTGACCGCGGTCGCGATCGGCGGCAGGGCCCGCATCAGGTACTCGGTGTAGACGGTGCGGAACGGCTGCCAGGTGGGGTGGCTGAACTCGCACACCACGACCCGGCCGCCCGGCTTGGTGACACGCAGCAGCTCGGCGAAGGCCGTGTCGGTGTCCTGCACGTTGCGCAGCCCGAAGGAGATGGTGACCGCGTCGAAGGAGGCGTCCGCGAACGGCAGCCGGGTGGCGTCCCCCGCGGTGAACGGCATGTGGGGGTGGCGCTTCTTGCCCTCGCGCAGCATGCCGATGGAGAAGTCGCAGGGCACGACGTAGGCCCCGGCCTCGACGAAGGGCTGCGAGGAGGTGGCCGTCCCGGCCGCAAGGTCCAGGACCCGCTCGGCGGGGCGGGCGGCGACGGCCTGGGCCACCGCCCTGCGCCAGAGCCGTGCCTGGCCGAGCGACAGCACATCGTTGGTGAGGTCGTACTTGGCCGCCACATCGTCGAACATCGCGGCGACTTCGTGCGGCTGCTTGTCCAGGGAGGCTCGGGTCACGCGCCCCATTCTGGCAGGCGGCCCCGGCCGGCGACGGCAGGGGCTCGGCGGGCCCGACGGAACGGCGCCGGCCCGGTTCGCGGATGCGCGGGGCGGGCGAGCGGGGCGGGCGCGCGGGCGCGGAGACGGCGGCCGAGGTGGCGCGCCTGCGCGGCCGGTCCTCGGGCGCTGGGCGGACGAGCGGGGCGGGCGCGGGACGGAGGAGGGGCCGGCCAGCCCGGCTCGCCGCTCCCCGCTCCCCGCTCCCCGCTCCCCGCTCCCCGGGCAGTGTCAGCCCACGGACCAGGTGTTCAGCGCGACGTCGAAGACCTCCCGGGCCACGCGCCACATGTCGTCCCGCTCCTGGAAGTAGATCGCGTACTCGGTGCCGTCCTCGGTCACGTACGACTGGTCGATGGCGTGCATCGTCCGTCCGGTGCCCTTCTCGGTCCAGGTGAACTCCCAGCGCGCGCCGGGGCGCCCCTGGAACGTGTTCTCGGTCAGCTCCACGTTCCGGTAGTCGGCGCTCTTCTTCCTGACGATGTCCTGGAGCTCCAGGAAGTGGTCGTAGGAGGACTGGGCGGTGCTGCGGATGCCCATCCGCAGATACGAGTTGCCGGTCGTGCCCCGGTAGTCGATCTGACCGCCGTTGACCTCCCGCTGCCAGAACCGGGGAACCCCGAGGGAGAAGCCCTGCGGATCGCGGGCCAGCCGGTAGTTCTCGGGGAGCCCGGCCTCCGAGGCCGGGCCGGAGGTGGCCGGCACCGCGGCGGGGGCGGTCGACGACGGGGACTGCACCGGCAGGGAAACGCCGGCCGAGACCGACGGGACGGCGTCCGCCGTCGAAGCACCGGGCCCCGGCGTGGCCGGGGCCGCGCTCCGCGCCGCCGGGGGCTTGGCGCCCCCGGGCCCGGCCACCGTGCCGCCCTTGTCACCGCCGCGCAGGACGAGGGCCCCCGCCGTGGCCGCGCCGCCCACCACGAAGGCGGCCAGGACCAGGACTCCCCAGGTGACCAGGCGGTTACGGGCGGCGGGCGGCCGGGGCGAGGGCGGCGCTATCAGCGTCGGCGGAGCCGGCACACCGCCCTGGGCCGGCGGCGGCTGCGCCCGGGGCCCGATCAACGTCGGCGCCGGATGCTGCATCCCGGCCACGGTCGGGCTGTGGGGGTCCACCTCACCGGGCTGAGCGGCGGGCGGCCCGACGGCTTGCGCCGCGGCGGGAGCCACCACCGTCGGCTCGTGATCGTCCTCGCCGTCCCGCGCGGACTCACCGCTCGTGGACTCCTGGTCCACCGACGCACGGTCCGCGGACTCGGGGGCGGCGGGCTCACGTTCCACCCACCCCGGGGTCGTGGACACCGACGCCGTGGGCCCGTGATCCGCCGCGCCGTCCGGCCCCTGCTCCCCGCCTATCCCCTCCTGGTCGGCGGCCCCTCCGCGCGACGGCGGGGGTGTGGAGGTGTCGGCCGCCTGCCCGGCTTCCCGTCCGCACGCCATGCAGAAACGGGCCTCAGCGGGAAGTTCTGTTGCGCAGTGGGGGCAGAACGGCGGCATATCGCCCTCCGTGACTAGGAGATCACCGACGTCGGTACGGACTCATGCCACCACCCTGCCGGTTCCCGGCAACGACCGTGTGTTCCGGGACATATGAGCGTACGTCAGGCCACTGACACCCGCCGCTGTCCTACGGAAAGCGCAGAAATCCGTTCGGCCGACGCGCTCGTCCGGCTCCGGAACCCCACGCGGACGCGCGAACGAGCCCTGCCGGCGAAGGAGACCCCCAGGCGGGCTAGCGCTGCCGGTGGACGAGCCGCCCGCCGAGCACCGTGGCGACGCAGCTGCCCGCTCCCCGCTCGACCAGTTCGGTCACCGCGGCGAGTACGTCCACGTCCGGTACGGCCGATGCCCCCTCGGCGGCGTACCCGCCGACGGCACCCTCCCCCACCGGCACGTCGAACTCCCCGACCGGCACGTCGAAAACGGCGAAGTCCGCACGCGCGCCGGGCTCCAGGCTCCCCGCGAGGACCGCCTCCGGCAGCTCCCCCGGCACCCCGGTTCCCACCGCGTCCAACGGGTCGAGCGACGCATGGCCGGCACTCCCCGCACCGACAACCGCAGCCCCGGCACCCGCACCCGCACCCACAGACGGGGCGAGCAGGACCAGCCCGGCGCGCGTCACCGCGGTGCGGACCGCCGGGGAGCGGAACGGGCCGGTCACCGCGGTCGTGCCGTGCCCCAGCATCCGCTGCAGTCCGCGCCGGGCGCTGCCCGCCCACTGCGCGGGCGTCAGTGCGAGCGCGTCGAGAAGGTCCGGGGACCGCACCGGCTCGGTCCCGAGCCGGTCGGCCTCCCGCGGATCGGGGTGGTAGATCGCTTCGAGCAGTTCGGGGGCGCGGCGGTTGACCAGCCCGGGCGTGAGCAGCCCCGGCCAGCGCCGCACGCGCGCGCCGGGGTGTTCCGCGACCACCGCCGCGTACGGCCCGACGGCCGCCACCCGCGTGCCGCTGACCGCGACCGCACCGCCCGGCACCGGCTCCCGGCCGGGTCCCGGCCAGAGGGCGTCGGCGGTGTGGACGGTCAGCACGCGGTGCTCAGCTCGCGTCGATGAGCTTGAGCTCCGGGTGCGCGGTGCCGCCGGCGATCGCCGTCGAGGAGAAGTGCGAGACGACCTTGTCGTCGACCGGGTCGTTCGCCGGGTCGTCGTGCACGGCCAGGTGCTGGTAGGTGGTGTTGCGCTGCGCGGGGACCCGCCCGGACGCCCGGATCATGTCGATGATCTCGCGCAGGTTGGAGCGGTGCTTGGCGCCCGCGGAGGAGACCACGTTCTCCTCGAGCATCACCGAACCGAGGTCGTCCGCGCCGTAGTGCAGCGACAGCTGGCCGACCTCCTTGCCGGTGGTGAGCCAGGAGCCCTGGATGTGGGCGACGTTGTCGAGGAAGAGCCGCGCGATGGCGATCATCCGCAGGTACTCGAAGAGCGTGGCCTGCGTCCGGCCCTTCAGATGGTTGTTCTCCGGCTGGTAGGTGTACGGGATGAAGGCGCGGAAGCCGCCCGTACGGTCCTGGACGTCGCGGATCATCCGGAGGTGCTCGATCCGCTCGGCGTTGGTCTCCCCGGTGCCCATCAGCATCGTCGAGGTGGACTCCACGCCCAGCCCGTGCGCCGTCTCCATGATCTCCAGCCAGCGCTCGCCGGACTCCTTGAGCGGGGCGATGGCCTTGCGGGGGCGGGCGGGGAGCAGTTCGGCACCGGCTCCGGCGAAGGAGTCGAGCCCGGCGGCGTGGATGCGCGTGATGGCGTCCTCCACCGACACCCCGGAGATCCGGGCCATGTGCTCGACCTCGGACGCGCCGAGCGAGTGGATGACCAGCTGCGGGAACGCCTTCTTGATCGCGGAGAAGTGCTCCTCGTAGTACTCGACGCCGAAGTCGGGGTGGTGGCCGCCCTGGAACATCACCTGGGTGCCGCCGAGTTCGACGGTCTCCGCGCAGCGGCGCAGGATGTCGTCGAGGTCGCGCGTCCAGCCCTTGTCGCTCTTCGGCGGGGCGTAGAAGGCGCAGAACTTGCACGCCGTCACGCAGACGTTGGTGTAGTTGATGTTGCGCTCGATGATGTACGTCGCGATGTGCTCGGTGCCGGCGTAGCGGCGGCGGCGCACGGCGTCGGCGGCAGCGCCCAGCGCGTGCAGCGGCGCCGACCGGTACAGGTCGAGCGCCTCCTCCGGGGTGATGCGGCCACCGGCTGCGGCGCGGTCGAGGACGGACTGGAGGTCGGCGCTCTCGCTCACCGGGGACGTCCCTTCCGGAGGGTTTTCGGGCGTCCGGGGGTCGCCCCCCGAAATGGCACAGTCGGACCGATCCAGCGTACGCCAGGGGTCGGACGGCCCCGGTGGCCCCCGGCGCGGCGCCGCCCGCCCTCCGCCGCCACCCGCTCCGGAAGCCCGGAACTCCGGCCCCGGGTACGGCCGGACGGACCGGTCGCCGCGAGCGGGCCCCGGGCGCGGGCCGGGCCCGCCGGCTTGCGCCTACAGCGCCGGGCCGCTCGTCCGGAACACGGCCACCGCCACCGCGACGGCCTCCGAGACGGGGCAACCCGTGAGTCCCGGCCCGGCCGGGCCAAGGACCCGCACCGGTTGCGAAGGAGCGGCCGGAGCGCCACTACTCCGTCGCGGGAGCCCCTACACCGCCGGGCTGCCGCCCAGCAGGTCCACCCGGACATCCGCCGGGAAGCCCGTCGTGGGCCCCGTCCGGCGGGCGAACTCGGCGATGCCCTTCAGCTGCTCGGCGCCCAGCCGGAAGTCGAGCGTGGTGAAGTACCGCTCCAGCAGCCCGGCGTCGAAGTCCTCCCAGCGGGCGGCCTGCTCCGCGACCTTCGTGACCTCCTCCAGCGAGAGATCACGCGACTCCAGGAAGGCCTCGTGGACGGAGGACACGATCCGCGGATGCCGGGCGAGGTAGTCGCGGCGGGTCGCCCAGACCGCGAACACGAACGGCAGCCCGGTCCACTCCTTCCACATCTGCCCCAGGTCGTGGACCTGGAGGCCGAGGCGCGGCGCGTCGTGCAGGGAGGCACGCAGCGCGGCGTCCCCGATCAGCACCGCCGCCTGCGCCTCCTGCATCATCACGCCGAGGTCGGGCGGGCAGCTGTAGTAGTCGGGCTCGATGCCGTACCGCTCCGCGAGGAGCAGCTGGGCGAGCCGCACCGACGTACGGGAGGTGGAGCCCAGCGCCACCCGGGACCGGTGCAGCTGGTCCAGCGGCACCTGGGAGACGATCACGCAGGACATGACCGGCCCGTCACAGCCGACCGCGAGATCGGGGAAGGCCACCAGCCGGTCGGCGTTGCGCAGGAACTCCACGAGGGTGACCGGCGCGACGTCGAGATCGCCGCGGATCAGCTGCTCGCTGAGCTTCTCGGGGGTGTCCTTGCTCAGCTCGAAGTCGAGCAGGGCGCCCGTACGGGCGAGGCCCCAGTAGAGGGGCATGCAGTTGAGGAACTGGATGTGGCCGACCCGGGGCCGGGTGCGAGGATGATCGTCAACGGCGGGGGCAGCAGCTCGCTCAGGATGGTCCACAGCGCGAGGCTAGCCCCAGGGGCCGTGCGGCACCGGACCCGGGGCCCCGGTGCGCGTGGCGGGGGCGCGAGCGGGACACGCCCGACACGCCGGGACACAAAGGGTCGGGACACGTCACCACAGATCACCTGAAACCAGGGAAATCCATGCCACAGCGGGCCACGGGGGCAGTCTCAGCACGAAACCCCACCCTCGGGTGATCTTCGCCTCTTTCTCCGGCTGAGCGCCCCGTGCTACGCTCACGGCAAGTTGCAGTTTGGTTTCCCTTGCAGTACAGAGCCTGCGGAGCATGTGACGCCGCAGGCTTTTGTAGTTTTCAGACTTCTTGCAGGTTCTGGAGCAGGGCAACCCTTTGGCCCAAGGAGGGCTTATGGCTACCGGAACCGTCAAGTGGTTCAACGCCGAGAAGGGCTTCGGCTTCATCGCCCAGGACGGCGGCGGCCCCGATGTCTTCGTCCACTACTCCGCGATCAACGCGACTGGCTTCCGCTCCCTGGAAGAGAACCAGACCGTGAACTTCGACGTCACCCAGGGCCCGAAGGGCCCGCAGGCGGAGAACGTCACCCCGGTCTGATCCTTCGGATCTCCCCCGGGGTCGGCCGATCGCGGTCGACGCAGCAGTACCCAAGGAGCCCCGCTCCACCGCTTCGGCGGTGGAGCGGGGCTCCTGCCTTGCGTGGCGCCCCCGGCGATCTCCGCTGCCCCGGCGCGGGGGCCCCTGGCGAGATCCGCCCCGCCTGCACGGGACGCCGGGCCCGGCCCGGAGCGGGCTCCCGGACATCCCCTGGCGAACCGTGCGGACCCCCGGTTCGGCCGGACGGCGGCCCCCGGATCACTCGATCCGGTCATGGGCGCCCCCGATGCCCGGTACGCGGGGCTCCCGCCCCTCGACCCGATCATGACCGTTTCAGTAGCCTTACTGGAAAGTAAATCGGCGCCACCCAAGCCATGGTGAGGAGTTGGCCCATGGCCGATTCGACCGCTGTCCGACTGCCCCGCCCGCCGCGGCTGATGCCGGCCCTCGGCAAGGGCGTCATGACCGGCATCGGCAAGCGGCCGAGAGCGGACGCCCCGCTGCCGGGCACCCGGCTCGTCATCCCCGAGGCCCGGATCGACCTCGGCCGCCTCTGTGCCTACGCCCGGGTGTGCGGCTTCTCGCAGACGCGGCCGCTGCCGCTCACCTATCCGCATGTCCTGGGCTTTCCGCTGACCGCCCGGCTGATCGCCGACCGTGCCTTCCCGCTCCCGCTGCTGGGCCTGGTCCACACCTCCGCGGAGATCCGGCAGTGGGCCCCGCTGAGCACGGAGGACGTCCTGGAGCTGGGGGTGCACGCGGAGGGGCTCCGGGCCCATCGCCGGGGCACCACGGCGACGATCGTGACCGAGGCGCGGCGCGACGGCGAGCTGGTCTGGCAGGGCCGCTGCACCTATCTCGCCCGCCGCGGACATCCCGCCCGGCCGGACCGGGCCCGCCGCACCGCCCGCGCGGCGGAGCTGCTGCCGGCCCGCGCCACCTGGGCGCTCCCCGCCGACCTCGGGCGCCGGCACGCCGCGGCGACCGGTGACTACCACCCGATCCACCTGTACCCCTGGACCGCCAAGCCGCTCGGCTTCCCCCGGGCCATCGCCCACGGCATCTGGAGCTTCGCCCGCTGTGTGGCCGAGTCCGGCGCATCCCTGGCGGAACAGGTCTTCGTCCGGGCCGAGTTCCGCTCGCCGGTCCTGCTCCCCTCGACGGTCACCTACGCCGCCGCCGGCCAGGCCTTTCAGCTGCGCGGCGGTCCGGACGGCCGGCGGATCCACCTCGCCGGGCAGGTCGTCCGGGGCGCCACCGAAGCGGACGGCGCCGGGAACCGCTCCGGGCGGGCGGCGGCGGGCACCGGACCGGTGGCCGCACGCCCCGGGGACCGCTGACGGAAGGCGCCGCGGGACGCGGGCCGTCGGTGGAGAACGCCGGGGACGGCGAGGCGGAGGCCGAACGCTGCTGCCCCTCCTGACCGGCCGACGGCCGTAACGAGCCGCCCGCGGGGCGGGATCCGGGGCACCGCCCCGTCGGCGAGGTCGTCACCGACGAAGCGGTCCGGGTCGGCAGGCCGTTCAGGGAGCGGGTGACCAGCGGTTGCCGTCCATCAGGTTCTGCAGCCCCGCCCAGGCGAAGTTCATCGCGATGGTCGCGGTCTCCTGCGCCGAAGGGCGTTCACCGGCAGCGGCGTTGGCCCAGCTCGCCAGGGACTCGGCCGCGCCGACCAGCGCGTGGGCCAGTCCGGCGGTCTCCCGCTCGGCCGGTTCCGGGGCGCCCCGGGCCTCGCAGCCGGCCGCGGCGATGAGCCGCCGCACGTACGCGACGAGTTGCTCGCGCATGGCGGCCACCTCGTCGGCGAAGGGCTCGCCGTGGGTGCGCGCCTGGCTGTTGAGCACCGCCCAGCCGTCGGGGTGGTCGGCGGTGTGCGCGAAGAAGCCCCGCAGTCCGTTCCAGAGTTGCCGGGACGCCGACCCGCACTCCGGCTCGACCGCGCTCCGCACGGCCTCCACCAGCGCCTGTGCCTCCCGCCGGACGCAGGCGCCGAACAGCTCCTCCTTGGAGTTGAGATACAGGTACACCAGGGGCTTCGACACGCCCGCCAGTTCCGCTATCTCGTCCATCGAGGCGGCCCGGTACCCCCGCTGCGCGAACGTGGTCACCGCCGCGTCCAGCATCTGCCGCTCTCTCACCGCCCGGGGCATTCGCTTGGTCTTCCCGCCCACCCTGGCCGCCTCCCCACCAATTCCTACTCGCGGGTAAGCCTACGGTGGCGCCCGGCTGCACCGGGGCCGACCGGCCAGTACACCGCCGTTGCGCGGGCATCCGCCGCAGGCTCAGCGCCTGTCCGCGCATCGCGTTCCGGCGCGGTCGGGCCGGGTCCGCCTCCGTCGTTGTCGCGCCCGAACCCGTGCCGGATGTCGGCCGAGATCCGCCCTGTTGACGTGCTCCCAGGAGGAAACGCCGGCCTGTCGGACGAACCATCAGGCGCAGAACGTCGATTTCGGAGTTCGCCCCTCGCACTCCTGACCGATCGGTTAGATTGCTGACCGGACGGTCACACCGGGGCGGCCGGACGAGCCGACCCGATCCGTGGGACGGGCGTTTCGACGAGAGGGGCGGTCCATGGAGAAGACGACGTGCTGCGTGGTGGGGGGCGGCCCGGCGGGGATGATGCTCGGGCTGCTGCTCGCCCGGGCGGGGATCGAGGTGACGGTCCTGGAGAAGCACCGGGACTTCCTGCGCGACTTCCGCGGGGACACCGTGCATCCGTCGACGCTCCGGCTGCTGGACGAGCTCGGCCTCGGCGAGCGCTTCGCCCGACTGCCGCAGCGCAGGCTGGAGGAGATGCGCATGGTGATCGGCGGGACGCCGGTGACCCTCGCCGACTTCCGGCGCCTGCCCGGCAGGCACAAGTACATCGCCATGGTCCCGCAGTGGGACTTCCTCGACCTGCTCGCGACCGCGGCCGCCGCCGAGCCGTCGTTCACCCTGCGGATGTGCACCACCGTCACCGGGCTGCGCAGCGCGGACGGGCGGGTGACGGGGGTGACGTACGTCGACGCGGACGGTTCGCCCGGTGAGCTCTCCGCGGCTCTGACGGTCGGCTGCGACGGCCGGGACTCGGTGGTGCGCCGGGCGGCCGGCCTGCGCTCGGACTGGTTCGACGTCCCGATGGACGTCTGGTGGGTACGGGTGCCGCGACAGGACGCCGCCGGAGCGGGGCGCGGCCGCGTGTTCGCGCTGTTCGGGGACGGCGAGGCCGCGGTCACGGTGGACCGCGGCGACTACTACCAGGCCTCCTACCTCATCAGGAAGGGACAGGACGCTCAGCTGCGGAAGAACGACATCGACTGGCTGCGGCAGCGGCTGGGCGCCCTGTTCGGCTGGGACCACCATGCGACGAACGCGATCCGCTCCTGGGACGACGTCAAGCTGCTGGAGGTGACGGTGGGCCGGCTCCGCCGCTGGTACACCGACGGTCTGCTGTGCATCGGGGACGCGGCGCACACCATGTCGCCGGTCGGCGGTGTCGGGGTGAACCTCGCGGTGCAGGATGCCGTGGCGGCCGCCCGGATCCTCGCGGATCCGCTGCGCCGCGGCACCGTCGGCGTACGGGACCTGGCACGGGTGCAGCGGCGTCGCCACTGGCCGATGGCCCTGACCCAGAAGTCGCAGGCGGGCGAGCACGAGATGCTGCTGCGGCCCGCCCTGGACGGCACCCTCGACGGGGACCGGCTGCCGGTGCCGATGCGGCTGGTGCGGCGCGTGCCGGCGCTGCGCACCGTGATCGGCTACTTCGGCGGCATCGGCGTCCGCCCCGAGCACGCACCGGACTTCGCCCGGGCCGACGCGTAGGGGCCACCACATAGGGGCCGCCGCTCAGGTGCGAGCCGCCGCGGGGAGCCGGTCCGCTCACGGGAGGAGGACTCAGGGGGGCTCCGGGCGGAAGGCTCAGTCGCGGCGTTCGATGGCGTGCAGGGTGAAGACCTCCAACTCGTCCGCCGCCGCGTCGAGATCGAGGCCGGGGTCCGAGAGCCAGTGGGCGACCACGCCGTCGATCGCGCCGCCGATCGCCAGCGCCACGGCCTGCGGAGCGAACTCCCGGAACTGGCCGGCCCGCTGCCCCTGGGCCAGCAGATCGGCCAGCGCCTGCCAGCGGCCGGCCGTGTCATGGGAGCCGGGTGTCTTCAGCCGCGTACCGCCGGCGTCGTCCAGCAGCATCTCGGTGATCACCCGGACGTGGCGGCGGTTGGCCTGCTGGTAGGAGATCATCGCGCGGACGTAGGCCAGGACGGCGGCACGCGGGTCCGCCTGGTGCGCCAGGCACTCGTTCACATAGCGGGTGAACTGCTGGAGCACGTAGGACAGCGTGTCCCGGGTGAGGTTGTCCTTCGACGCGAAGTGGTACAGCACCGCGGCCTTGGAGATCCCGGCCTCCTCGGCGATCGCGGACAGCGACGTCGCCGGAAAGCCCCGGGTGGAGATCAGGTCGATGGTGCACTCGATGATCTGCTGACGGCGGGCCAGCTCGGTGAAGGTCGGTGCGTCGGGGCCGGGGCTCCGTCGAGGAGTCATGACGCCGCCCTCCCCTTTCCTCGCACTTCGGCCGACACCAGACCGTACACCGCGCCCGGACCCGCCGCGGTCCGCCCGGTGGTGGTCCGGGACGGAGCGGAGCCCCCGATCCGGGGGGAAATCGGGGGCTCCGCGGCTGGGTAGGGAGGTTACGCGGCGACCGGGGCCGGCTCCGCGTCCGCTTCCGCGCCGTGCGGGGCGTCCCCGCCGGCGGCGGCGTACGCGTCCCGGTCGAGGATCTTCTCGCGGGCGGCGACGAGGACCGGGATCAGCGCCTGGCCGGCGACGTTGGTGGCGGTGCGCATCATGTCCAGGACCGGGTCGATCGCCAGCAGCAGGCCGACGCCCTCCAGCGGGAGGCCCAGCGTGGACAGGGTGAGCGTGAGCATCACCGTGGCACCGGTCAGACCCGCCGTCGCGGCCGAGCCGACGACGGAGACGAAGGCGATGAGGAGGTAGTCGCCGACGCCCAGGTGCACACCGAAGATCTCCGCGATGAAGATCGCCGCGAGCGCCGGGTAGATCGCCGCGCAGCCGTCCATCTTCGTGGTGGCGCCGAACGGCACCGCGAAGGAGGCGTACTCCTTCGGCACGCCGAGGCGCTCGGTGACCTGCTGGGTGACCGGCATGGTGCCGACCGAGGAGCGGGAGACGAAGGCCAGCTGGATGGCGGGCCAGGCGCCCCGGAAGAACTGCAGCGGGTTGACCTTGGCGACCGTCGTCAGCAGCAGCGGGTAGACGCCGAACATCACCAGCGCGCAGCCGATGTAGACGTCGGCGGTGAAGGTCGCGTACTTGCCGATCAGGTTCCAGCCGTAGGTGGCGATGGCGTAGCCGATCAGGCCGAGGGTGCCGACCGGGGCGAGCCGGATGACCCACCAGAGGGCCTTCTGCAGCAGCTCCAGTACGGACCGGCTGAGGTCCAGGATCGGCTGGGCCTTCTCGCCGAGCTGGAGAGCCGCGACACCGGCGACGGCGGCCATGAAGACGATCTGCAGCACGTTGAGTTCGGTGAACGGCGTGATGACGTTCTCCGGGACGATGCCCGTCAGGAAGTCCAGCCAGGTGCCCGCCTCATCGGGCTTGGCGCCGTCCTTCGGGGTGAGGCCGGTGCCGGAGCCCGGGTCGGTGATCAGGCCGATGGCGAGCCCGATGGCGACCGCGATCAGCGAGGTGACCATGAACCACAGCAGGGTGCGGGTCGCCAGCCGGGCGGCGTTGTTGACGTTCCGCAGATTGGTGATGGACACCAGGATCGCGAAGAAGACGAGCGGCGCCACCGCCAGCTTCAGCAGCTGGACGAAGATCGAGCCGGTCTTGTCGAGGGTGGTGAGCAGCCAGCCGACGTCGCCGCTGCGGGCGATCCAGCCGAGCACGACGCCGAGGACGAGACCCAGCAGGATCTGCGCCCAGAACGGCACCTTCGGTATGAGGCTGCCGAGTCTCTTCTCGGCAGCCGGCTGCGGGGCGGGGGCTTCGGTGGACACGGGCACACTCCGGCAAGGAACAAACAGGGGGACACGGGGTGCGGCGGGCCGTGAGGTGACGGCAGCGCCGACGATGCTTGTCGCTCAGCTGCGGCAACAGGCCGCGGGCAGACAGCGGCAGAGATCGACGGGCAGGCGCGCCATGAGCGGATGCCCCATGGCCATGCGGTGCGCTGCTGCTGTCGTCATGCCCATCACGGTAACACTTGAACTTTGAGCTATTCAAAGATCTTCTTTGAGATGACGGGGCGGCGCGCACCACGGCGGAAAACGTGAACACCCCACCGTGGAGCGGTTGCTCCGCGATGGGGTGTGGCCGGACGGTGCCGGAGAGGGCCCGGTGCTGTGACGAGCGTTACCTGGGCTCTTGCAGAAGGCCCCCGCGTTCACGTCAGGGATGAATGCATCCCAAGGCTGCTCTGAGGTGCACGTCAGCGTGGGCGTTGTTGCTGCTCGATGTACTGGCGGATGATCGCCAACGGCGCTCCGCCGCACGATGCGGAGAGGTACGAGGGTGACCACAGGTGCCCCGTCGCATCACCCAGGCCAAGCACACCGCCGAGCGCGCCTGGCTTGCCGAGGTGTCGGCAGTCGTCCTGCAACAGTCCCTGCGGGACCTGGACGTTGCCTACAAGACTCTTCCCAGCTCTGCTCAACGTGCGGATTCCGGGACGGCCCCAAACCCCTGCACACCCGGGAGTGGACCTGCGGCCGGTGTGGGGCCGTGCATGAGCGTGACCACAACGCAGCGTCCAACGTCCTGACCGAAGGACGCCGTATCGTCGCCGCCGGGCGGGTGGAGACGTCAAACGCCTGTGGAGCGCCGGTAAGGCGGGCACCTGTGCCCGCACAGCGCGGTGAAGCAGGCCCCGGAAGGGTCAACCGACCCAGGCCGGAATCCCTGGACTTCAGGCCAGGGAGCACGTCAAGCGTCTTCCTGGGCCTGGTTGGCGGTCAGCCGCTCCTTGACCCGCTCCACGCGCGGCGCGACCTGCTCGGACATGCGGTCGCGCTGCTTGCGCAGGAGTATGAAGCTGAGCGGCGCCGACAGGATGAGGGCGAGCAGCAGCACCCAGATGATGTGGGAGTCGCCGATGCCGCTCGGCAGAACCTGCAGGCGGGTCAGGCCCCAGACGACGAGGAAGCAGCCGGCGAAGATGCCGAAGCGCATCGCGGTGTAGCGGAGAGTGGCGTGCTGCTTGCTGCTCACGGAGGGACCTTCTTCTCTGCGGTGGCGGTACGGGGCCGACTCCAGTGAAGCATGTCCGGATCCGGATCAAATGAGGGGGACCGCCCGGCCCTCGGGCAGGCGGCGCAGGGCCTGTGCCGGCGATTCGGCGGCAGTGGGCGGCGACTCTCCGGCGCAGGTCACCGGCGGAGCCGGAGCCAGAACGTCACGTCGTCGCGGAAGCCGCCGTCCGCGACCCGGATCCCGTCCGGCACGCGGCCGACCTCCCGGTAGCCGCAGGCACCGTAGAACTCCTCCAGGCCCAGGCCGCTCCGGCAGGTCAGCCGGATGCCGTGGATGCCGTCCAGTGCGCGGGCGGTGCGTCCGACGGCGGCCATCAGGGCCCGTCCATGGCCTCGACGCTGCTGAGACGGGTGGACCAGGACGGTATGGGCCCAGCACCAGTGGCGGGAGACCGCGGCGGTGTTGAGCGCGAGGAAGGCGGCCGCCACGACCGCGCCGCCCCCGTCGCGGCCGACGACGAGCCGGGTGCGACCCCGGGCCATGGACGCGAGATGGGTGAGCAGCTCGGGCCGTACGTCCTGGGGCGTCACCGGCGGAACGAAGCCGACGGCGCCCCCGGCGTTCGAGACCTCCGCCCACAGGGCACAGATGCCGTCGCGCAGACCGGGGGTGAGGGCGGGGTCCGGGTCGAACGTGAGCGGCATGGCCACGGAGCCTACGGCCTCCCGTGCGGACCGGGCCCCGCTCCCGGATCCGGTCGGAGCCGCCGGCCCGGTGCGGTGACCGCGGCGGGCCTCAGAGGCGCATCGGCTGCGGGGTCTCGCGGCGCTCCGGGTCCGGCCCCGGGTACTCGCGGATGACCTCGTACCGGGTGTTCCGCTCGACCGGGCGGAAGCCGGCGTCGCGGATCAGATCGAGCAGGTCGTCCCGGGTCAGCTTGTTCGGGGTGCCGTAGTTGTCGGCGTCGTGCGTGATCTTGTACTCGACGACCGAGCCGTCCATGTCGTCCGCGCCGTGCTGGAGGGCGAGCTGCGCGGTCTGCACGCCGTGCATCACCCAGAAGACCTTGACGTGCGGCACGTTGTCGAAGAGCAGCCGGGAGACCGCGAAGGTCTTGAGCGCCTCCGCCCCGGTGGCCATCGTGGTGCGGGCCTGGAGCCGGTTGCGGACCTTGCCGTCCTGCATGTCGACGAAGTCGTGCTGGTAGCGCAGCGGGATGAAGACCTGGAAACCGCCGGTCTCGTCCTGGAGTTCCCGCAGCCGCAGCACGTGGTCGACGCGGTGCCGGGGCTCCTCGATGTGCCCGTACAGCATGGTGGAAGGGGTCTTGAGCCCCTTCTCGTGCGCCAGGCGGTGGATGCGCGACCAGTCCTCCCAGTGGGTGCGGTGGTCGACGATGTGCTGCCGCACCTCCCAGTCGAAGATCTCGGCGCCGCCGCCGGTCAGCGACTCCAGCCCGGCGTCGATCAGTTCGTCGAGGATCTCGGAGGCCGTCAGCCCGGAGATCGTCTCGAAGTGGTGGATCTCGGTGGCGGTGAACGCCTTCAGCGAGACCTCGGGGAGGGCTTCCTTGAGGGCCTTCAGGGAGCGCGGGTAGTAGCGCCAGGGCAGCGTCGGGTGGAGACCGTTGACGATGTGCAGCTCGGTGAGGTTCTCGCCCTCCATCGCCTTGGCGAGGCGCACTGCTTCCTCGATGCGCATCGTGTACGCGTCCTTCTCGCCCGGCTTGCGCTGGAACGAGCAGTAGGCGCACGACGCGGTGCACACGTTCGTCATGTTGAGGTGACGGTTGACGTTGAAGTGGACCACGTCGCCGTTCTTGCGGGTCCGCACCTCGTGGGCGAGGCCGCCCAGCCAGGCGAGGTCGTCGGACTCGTAGAGGGCGATGCCGTCCTCACGGGTCAGTCGCTCCCCCGCGTGGACCTTCTCCTCCAGCTCACGCTTGAGCCCCGCGTCCATGCGGCCGCCTCCCATACGTCTTCCGATCGGGCTCACCCGAGCGTACGCCACCCCTCTGTCACCGGCCCGCACCACTCCCGGACCCCGCCGTTCCCGGCCCGCGCGGCGCCCGGGGCCGTGGACGGACGGCCCCGGACGGCTGCCCGGTCCCGGACAGCGGGGGTCACTCCTCGGGGAGTTCGCCGACCCGGTTCTCCCACTTGGTGGAGAGCACGATGGTGGTCCGGGTCCGGGAGACGCCCTTGGTGCCGGAGAGCCGGCGGATGGTCTTCTCCAGGCCGTCGACGTTGCCGACCCGCACCTTGAGCATGTAGGAGTCGTCGCCGGCGATGAACCAACAGTCCTCGATCTCCTCCAGGTCGCGCAGCCGGTACGCGACGTCCTCGTGGTCGGTGGCGTCGGTCAGCGAAATGCCGATCAGGGCGGTGACCCCGAGGCCCAGGGAGGCGGAGTCGACGGTCGCCCGGTAGCCGGTGATCACGCCGGCCGCCTCGAGACGGTTGATCCGGTCCGTGACGCTGGGCCCGGAGAGCCCGACGAGCCTCCCGAGCTCGGCGTACGAGGCCCTGCCGTTCTCCCGGAGGGCCTGGATGAGCTGCCTGTCCACCGCGTCCATGTAACTGGAGCCTTCCATTATTCAGTCATTTCAGGTTCAATATATAAAATTTAAGGCGCGGAACCCCACTCGCCTGTGAATCTTTCAGCCAATACCTGAAGACACGGTACGGGTGTCGTCCCGCCCGGGGCCGCACCGGGGCAGGGGTACAACGACCGCCGGGCCTCGCTTCCCCCGGCGCGGGAAGCGCCCATCCTCCCTCGTGGAGCGGAGCGACTACTCCGCCCGGGAGCCTCCGATTTCGCCCTGCCACCGGCGGTACAGCGTGTGCGGCACCCCGGCCGCGTCCAGGGCCCGGCCCGCGACGAAGTCCACCAGTTCCTGGATGTGGGTCGCCCCCGCGTAGAACGCCGGGGAGGCCGGCAGCACCACGGCCCCCGCCTCGTCCAGCGCCACCAACTGCTTCAGCGTCTGACCGCTCAGCGGTGTCTCGCGCACCGCGACCACCAGCTTCCGGCGCTCCTTGAGGGTCACGCTCGCGGTCCGCTGGAGCAGGTCCTTCGACAGCCCCAGCGCCACCCCGGCCACACAGGCCGTGCTCGCCGGGACGATCAGCATGCCCCGGGCGGGGTACGAGCCCGACGAGGGCCCGGCCGCCAGATCGCCCGCGGACCAGTACCGCACGTCGTCCAGGTCCGGCAGCGCCGCCGCGAAGAAGTCGGGGGTGCCGTCCGCGCCGCGCGCCAGCCAGGTACGGAGGTCCGCGCGCCAGTGGGCGTCGCGGAAGGAGATGCCCGTCTCGTCCAGCAGGGTGAGCCGGGAGGCCCGGCTGATCACCAGGTCCACGGGCTCGCCCGCGTGCAGCAGGGCACGCAGGACGGCGGCGGCGTAGGGCGTGCCGGAGGCGCCGGACACGCCGACGACCCACGGCCGGCGCGGGCCGGCGGCGGCGTCGTCGTTCGGTTGCTGCTGGGGCGGCTGCACGGCCCGAGCCTATCCGGAGGCCGCCACCGGGAACCCTGCCCGGGCAGGAACCGGGTGCCGCACCTCGGCCGTTGTCCGGGTGACGGCCCGGAGGACCGCGCCTCAGAAGGAGGCCGGCCCGGGGCGAGGGCACAGGAGGCGAGGTGCGATGTCGTACGGACCGGCGGCCGCACCGGCGGAGCGGAGCAGAGGCGACCGGATGAAGGCCGCGGCGGTGCTGATGCTCAGCTGGGTGGTGCTGCTGTGGCTGCTCGAAGCCGTCGACGTGGCGACGGGGCACGCCCTCGACCCGTACGGCATCACCCCGCGCGAACCGGCCGAACTCGCGGACATACCGCCCGCCGCCTTTCTCCACTTCGGCTTCGGACATGTCGCGGCGAACACCCTGCCGCTGCTGATCCTCGGATTCCTCGCGGCCCTCGCCGGCCTGCGCCGTTTCCTCGCGGTGGTCTGCGTGATCGTCCTGGTCGGGGGCCTCGGTGTCTGGTTCACCGCGCCGCCGGGTTCGCTGACCGCGGGTGCCTCGGTCGTCGTCTTCGGGCTCTTCGGGTATCTGCTGGTCCGCGGGTTCGTCGACCGCCGGCCGCTGGACATCCTGGTCGGCCTGCTGGTGGCGATGGTCTACGGCTCGATCCTGTGGGGCGTGCTGCCCAGCGCGGGCGCGGTGAGCTGGCAGGGGCACCTCTTCGGCCTGATCGGCGGGGTGCTGGCGGCCTTCCTGTTCCGCCGCGGGCGCCCCGAGGAGCCCGTCTGAAGCCGGGCGGCCGACGGCCCGTTGCTCCGGCGCTTCCCCTCCGAAAGCGCCCCGCCCCCGTCGCCGGTGGCGACGGGCTCCGGCACGTGCCGTCCAAACCGCTGTGCCCCGGGGCGCCGTCCCGGTTCCGACGGGCCCCGGCACACACCGTCGGCGACCGACGGGTCAGACCGTCAGGCCGTCAGGCCGCGCACCAGCAGATCGAGCAGGGAGCAGACGAACAGCGCGATGCCGATGAAGCCGTTGACGGTGAAGAAGGCCCGGTTGAGCCGGGACAGATCGCCGGGCCGGACGATGCTGTGCTCGTAGAGGAACGCCGTGACCACGATCAGCAGTCCCGCCCAGAAGAACACCCCCGCACCGGTGGCGAGGCCGTACCAGGCGAGCAACAGGACCGTCAGAACGTGGCACACCCGCGCCCCGTACAGCGCGCCCGCGACCCCGAACCGGGCCGGGACGGAGAGCACCCCGTGCGCCCGGTCCGCCTGGACGTCCTGGCAGGCGAAGATGAGGTCGAAGCCACCGATCCAGATGCCGACGGCGAGCCCGAGGAGCACCGCCTCCCAGGACCAGTCCGCGGTGACGGCCAGCCAGGCGCCGACCGGGCCCATGGCCTGCGCCAGGCCGAGGATGGCGTGCGGGTAGTGGGTGAACCGCTTGCCGTACGGATAGACCACCATCGGGATCACCGCGACCGGGGCCAGCGCCAGGCAGAGCGGGTTGAGCAGGGCCGCGGCCCCGAGGAAGACGACGACGGCGACGAGGGCGCCCGTCCAGGCGGACCGGACGGAGACGGCGCCGGTGACCAGCTCCCTGCTCGCGGTGCGCGGATTCCGGGCGTCGATCTCACGGTCGATGATCCGGTTGGCGGCCATGGCGAAGGTCCGCAGCCCCACCATCGCGACGGTGACCAGGAGCAGCTCCCACCAGTGGACCCGGCCGTCCTCCAGGAACATCGCGGTGAGCGCGGCGATGTAGGCGAAGGGCAGCGCGAAGACCGAGTGCTCGATCATCACGAGCCGGAGGAAGGCCTTCACCCGGCCCGTCGGTGCCGGGCCCGGCCCGACAACGCCCTCGGCGGCGGACATCACAGGCCGTACTCCTTCCAGCGGCGGTCGACCTTCGCCGCCGTCTCCGGGTCGGACTGCACCATCTCCGGCCAGCCGCCGTCGCGGGTGTAGCCCTCCTCGGGCAGCTTCCGGGTGGCGTCGATGCCCGCCTTGCCGCCCCAGAACTGCTGGTAGGAGGCGTGGTCGAGGTGGTCGACCGGGCCCTCGACGACGCTCAGGTCACGGGCGTAGTCGGTGTTGCCGAGGGCCCGCCAGGCGACCTCGTGCAGATCGTGCACATCGCAGTCGGCGTCGACCACGACGATCAGCTTGGTGAGCGACATCATGTGCGCGCCCCAGATGGCGTGCATGACCTTCTGCGCGTGCTTGGGGTAGCGCTTGTCGATCGAGACGATCGCGCAGTTGTGGAAGCCGCCCGCCTCGGGGAGGTGGTAGTCCACGATGTCCGGCACGATGACCTTGAGCAGCGGCAGGAAGAAGCGCTCGGTGGCCCGTCCCAGCGGCCCGTCCTCGGTGGGCGGCCGGCCGACGACGATCGACTGGAGGAGCGGCCGCCGACGCATCGTCACGCAGTCGATGGTGAGGGCCGGGAAGTCCTCCTGCGGGGTGTAGAAGCCGGTGTGGTCCCCGAACGGGCCCTCCGGCAGCATCTTCCCGGGCTCCAGCCAGCCCTCCAGGACGACCTCGGCGTTGGCCGGGACCTGGAGCGGCACGGTCTTGCAGTCGACCATCTCGACGCGCTTGCCCTGGACGAAACCGGCGAACAGGTACTCGTCGATGTCGGCGGGCAGCGGCGCGGTGGAGGCGTAGGTCACCGCGGGCGGGCAGCCGAAGGCGATGGCGACCGGCAGCCTCTCTCCGCGGCGGGCCGCCACCTGGTAGTGGTTGCGGCTGTCCTTGTGGATCTGCCAGTGCATGCCGATGGTCCGGCGGTCGTGGCGCTGGAGCCGGTAGAGCCCGAGGTTGCGGACCCCGGTCTCGGGGTCCTTGGTGTGCGTGAGGCCGAGGTTGAAGAACGACCCGCCGTCCTCCGGCCAGGTGAACAGGGCCGGGAGCCGGTCGAGGTCGACGTCGTCGCCGGTGAGGACGGTCTCCTGGACCGGGGCGTCCTTGACCTTCCGCGGCGGCACGTGCGCCATGCCGGCCAGCTTGCCGAAGGCCTCCCGCATCCCGACGAAGCCCTGCGGCAGCTCCGGCTTGAGCAGGCCGCCGATCTTCTCGCTGATCTCGTCGTAGGACGCCAGCCCGAGGGACTTGAGCAGCCGGCGGTCGGTCCCGAAGACGTTCATGGCCAGCGGCATCGCCGAGCCCTTGACGTTCTCGAAGAGGAGCGCGGGCCCGCCGGCCTTGTTCACCCGGTCGACGATCTCACCGACCTCCAGAAAGGGGTCCACCTCGGCCTTGATGCGCTTGAGGTCGCCGTCGCGCTCCAGCGCCCGCAGCAGGGAGCGAAGATCGTCGTAAGCCATACGCCCCAGTATCGGGCACCTACTACCCTGGTCACGTACCCGGGGCCTCGCCCGGCCCCACCGCCCGCCGTCAGGGGGACCGCACCACCATGCTCAGGTATCTGCCGTTTCTGCTGGTCCTGGCGATGTGGATCTACGCGTTCATCGACTGTCTGAACACCCCCGAGAACGAGGTCCGCAAGCTTCCCAAGGGTGCCTGGGTGCTGATCATCGTGCTCTTCGGCTATGTGCTGTTCGGTTCACTCGCGTGGTTCCTGGCCGGACGCCCCCGGCGCGCGGCGGCGGCGGGAGGCGCGGCCCGGTCGTTCGGCGGCCGTGGCGGGGGCCGCTGGGTCGCGCCGGACGACAACCCCGACTTCCTCAAGTCCCTGGACAAGGACCGCGAGGCGTCGCGGGACAAGGACCGCGAGCGGGAGCATGACGAGGACCACGGCCCGGACGAGAACCGGGGCTGAGGGGGTTCACGCCGTGCACCCCCGGCGGTGAACGGACAGAACGGCGGCGGCCGTCCCACCGAGTCTCCTCGGTGGGACGGCCGCCGTCGTCGTCGAACGAGCCGTCAGACCCCGGCGTAGGAGTGCTTGCCGGTGACGAAGATGTTCACGCCGTAGTAGTTGAAGAGGTAGCAGCCGAAGGCGATCAGGGCCAGGTAGGCGGCCTTGCGGCCCTTCCAGCCGGCGGTGGCGCGGGCGTGCAGGTAGCCGGCGTAGGCGACCCAGGTGATGAAGGACCAGACCTCCTTGGGGTCCCAGCCCCAGTAGCGGCCCCAGGCGGCCTCGGCCCAGATGGCGCCCGCGATGATCGTGAAGGTCCACAGCGGGAACACCGTGGCGTTGATGCGGTACGCGAACTTGTCGAGGCTGGCGGCGGAGGGCAGCCGCTCCAGGACCGAGACGGCGAAGGCGCCCGGCTGCTTGCCCGACGGGTCGGCGAGCCGGGCCTCGTGGCGGTCGCGGAAGAGGTACAGCAGGCTGCCGACCGCGCCGAGGTAGAGGGAGGCGCCGGAGATGATCGCGCAGGAGACGTGGATCCACAGCCAGTACGAGTGCAGGGCGGGAACCAACTGGTCGCTGTCGGTGTACAAGACGGAGACAGCGAGGCCCAGATCGAGGAGGACGCTCGTGACCAGAGGGAGTCCGATCCACCGCACGTTCTTCTTCAGCACGAGGAGGACGAGGTACACAGCCACGGCCACCATCGAGAAGGTGGTGGAGAACTCGTACATGTTGCCCCAGGGGGCGCGTTCCACCGAGAGCGCGCGGGTGAGCACGCCACCGAAGTGCATGAGGAAGGCGAGGACGGTCAGGGAGACGGCGATGCGGCCGTACAGATCGCCCTTCTCGGTGCCGCCGGCGGCACCGGGGCCGTCGGGCACGTCACGGGTGCCCGCGACGGACCGGGTGACGACCTTGGGGCGGTCGAGCACGGCCGTGCCGCCGGCCTGCCCGGAGGCCGTGACCGTGACCTCGGGGGCCGCGGGCGCGGTGAGCGCGGCAGCGGTGCGGCCCACCTTGCTGCGGCTGCCGAAGACCCACTCCGCCATATGTGCGATGAAGGCGAGGGTGTACACCGCCATCGCCGAATAGATCAGCACGTTGCTGATGTGGGCCAGGTTCTCGTTGGCCGCGGCCGCGAGGTTCACGCGCGTGCTCCTTCGCCTTCTCCGGGTTCCGCAGGGTCGGCTGGTGGGTCGGCCGGCGTTTCCGCCGCTGGTGTTTCAGCCGCTGGTGTTTCCGTCGCTGGTGGGTCGGCCGGTTCGGCGTCCCGTTCGGTGGCTGCGCTCTCTTCGGCTGCCGCGTCGGGGGCTGCCTCGGTGGCTGCCGGTTCGGTGGCTGCAGGTTCGGTGGCTGCGCTCTCCTCGGCTGCCTCCTCGGGGGCTGCCTCGGTGGCCGCCTCCGTGGCCGCCCCGGTGGCCGTCGGTTCCGTGGCCGACGGCTCGGCCGACTCGGCGGCTCCCGCCTCGGGGGCCCGGCCGGCCTGCTCGGGGGCCTGGTCCGTCGGCTCCGGGTCCCGGTCCGTCGGCTCGGGAGCGCGGTCCACCGGCGGCGCGTCCGGCCGGAGGGCCACGGCGAGATCGGCCAGCTCCTCCGGGAGCTTCGCCGATTCGCTGCGGCCGAGCCCGGCCATCTCGACGACCGTGCTGCCGTCGGCGTCGCGCACCGCCCGCACCCAGACGCGCCGGCGCTGGATGAAGAGCGAGGCCGCGAGACCGGCCAGCGCCGCCACCGCGCCGCCGAGGGCGAACCCGTTGGCGGGCCGGTGGGAGACCTGGAAGCTGGCCCAGGCCTTCACCCCGTCGAACTTCAGGGAGCCCGCGCCGTTCGGGAGCTTCATGGTCTCGCCCGGACGCAGCGCCTTGCGGAAGATGTCGCCGTTCTTGTCCTTGAACTGCTTCATCTTGCGCGTTTCGAGCTGGTACACGTTCTGCGGCAGCCCGGAGTCGATGCCGAGGCTGCCGTGGTAGGCGTTCAGCGACAGCACCGGGAAGTCCAGCGCCGGGAAGGAGGAGTGCGGGCCGCGGACCGCGTCCAGCGCATACGTCGGGGCGAACCGGCCCTGGAAGCCGAGCTGGTCCTTCTTGCCGTCCTTGTCCCGGTAGTCCGGGACCTTGATCACGCCGACGGAGCTGAGGTTGCCGTCCTGCGGGAGGAAGGCCACCGAGCCTTGGTAGGCGACGTCGCCCTGGCCGTCCCGGACGGTGACGACCGGCGCATAGCCGTGTTCGAGGAGGTAGACCTTGTTGCCCGCGACGTCGAGGGGCTTGTTCACCTCGATGGCGCTCCGCTTCGTCTTCCCGTCCGCGCCTTCCCAGTACGTGACGTCGGCGCGGTACTTACGGGGGGTGCCCTTCTGCGGGCCCTTCCGCTCGTAGGTCGCGTCGAAGGAGTGCAGGGAGAAGCCGAAGGGAGCGAGGCTGTCGGCGTCGAAGAGACTGCCGGACTTGAAGTCGTCGTACTGGGTGAGCGTGTTGGAGAAGCCGTCGCCCTCGACGATCAGCTTGCCGCCCTCCGACTTCCACAGCTGCCCGACCGCGAAGGCCACGAGCATCACGATCAGCGCGATGTGGAAGACGAGGTTCCCGGCCTCGCGCAGGTAGCCCTTCTCGGCGGCGACGGCGTCACCGACGGTGTGGGCGCGGAAGCGCCGGCGCCGGACCACGCGCTGCGCGGTGGCGAGCACCTGCCCGGGCTCGGCGTCCGTGCGCCAGGTCGTGTGGGCGGGCAGCCGGGTCAGCCGCTTCGGCGCGGCCGGCGGCAGGCCGCGGAGCTGGCCCACGAACTGCCAGCTGCGGGGGACGATGCAGCCGATGAGGGAGATGAACAGCAGGATGTAGACGGCCGAGAACCACACCGAGCTGTAGACGTGGAAGAGCCCCAGCTTCTCGTAGACGGGGGCGAGCGTCTCGTGCTGGTCCTTGAACGTCTGGACCTTGACCGGGTCGACGCTCGACTGCGGCACCAGCGAGCCGGGCACGGAGGCCAGCGACAGCAGGAAGAGCAGGATCAGCGCGGTGCGCATGGAGGTGAGCTGCCGCCAGAACCAGCGGCCCCAGCCCACGGCCTCCCGGCCCGACCAGGCGAGCCCGCCCAGCACCCCGGGCCGGCGCACCCCGCCGAAGGACCCGGGCATGGCCTGCCCGGGCTGCTCCTCGACCGGCGCCGTCGACAGCTGGGAGCCGGCTTCGCCCAGGCCGGTCTCCTCCGCGGCCTCGGCGGTGGCGTTGTCCGTGTGGGTCATGGATCAGATTCCCGGGGTGAAGTTGGAGGTCCAGACCTGCATGTCGGCGATCATCCGGTCCCAGACGCCGGTGACGAGCAGGACTCCGACGGTGACCAGCATCAGGCCGCCGGTCCGCATCACCCAGACGTAGTGCCGCTTGACCCAGCCGAACGCGCCGAGCGCCCGCCGGAAGGCGACCGCCGCCAGTATGAAGGGCAGGCCCAGACCCAGGCAGTACACGGTGGTGAGCAGCGCCCCGCGGCCGGCGCTCGCCTCGCGGAGGGCCAGGGTGTTGACCGCGGCCAGCGTCGGGCCGAGGCACGGGGTCCAGCCGAGGCCGAACAGCACGCCGAGCATCGGCGCGCCCACCAGCCCCACCGCGGGCTTGGTGTGGAAGCGCAGCTCGCGCTGGGTGAACCCGCCGAGCACACCGGTGAAGATCAGTCCCATGGCGATCGTCAGAGCGCCGAGGATCTTGGTGATCGTCTCCTTGTGCGCTTCCAGGGTCAGCCCGGCCTGGCCGAACAGGGCGCCGCCGGAGACGAAGACCGCGGTGAAGCCGAGGACGAACAGCGAGGCTCCGGCGACCATCCGGCCCCGTCTGGCCTCGGCCAGGTCGGTGCCGGTGACGCCGGTCACGTACGACAGGTAGCCCGGCACGAGCGGCAGCACGCACGGGGAGAAGAAGGAGACGAGCCCCCCGAGGAGGGCGATGGGCACCGCGAGCAGCAGAGCCCCCGTCATGACGGTGTCGTTCGGGTCGGTCGCGGCAGCGGCGAGCACGCTCACACGATCACTTCTCCGCGATGAGCGGGTCGAGCGCCTTGCGCAGCTCGTCCTCGCTCAGGGCCTTCAGGGCACGGGCCGCGACCTTGCCGTCCCGGTCGACGATGACCGTCGAGGGGATCGCCTTCGGGTTGAGACTCCCGGCCGGGAAGCGCAGCATCAGCTTCCCCACCGGGTCGTAGAGGCTCGGGTAGGGCACGCCGAATTCCTTCTGGAACTTCACGGCCGGCGGCTTGTTGGGGTCCCGGACGTTGATCCCGACGAACTCCACGCCGTCCGCCTTGGTGGCCTTGGCCACCTTCACCAGGTGCGGCATCTCGAGCCGGCACGGCGAGCACCAGGAGCCCCAGACGTTGATGACGAGGAGCTTGCCCTTGTAGTCGGCGAGGTTCAGCTTCTTGCCGTCGAGGGTGGTGCCGGAGATGTCGGGGAGCGGCTGCCGGTCGGCCTTCTTCGCCGTGTCGATGCCTCCGGTTCCGGCGACGAACTTCGTCCCGGCGGAGCCTCCGGACGTACCGCCGCCGAGGCAGGACGTCAGGGCGAGCGCGGCGGCCGCCGCGCCCACGGCCGGAAGGACGGTCCGGCGTAGGGGCGTGCGGCGTCGGGGCACACGGCGAGCACTCATGTGAAAAGTTTCGCATGGCGCTTCCGGGGAGAATTCGCACCCCCCTCAACCCACCCGAAACCCCCTGTCAGGGGCGGCATCGAATCGCCCGGACGGAGGACTCGACACAGGACCCGACGCAGGACTCAGACGGTCGAGAGGTACGACTTCCAGCCACCCGTCGGCTGTTCGCCGACGCCCAGTCGGCGCAGCTTCGCGAGCACCTTGGGGTCCTGGGCGTCCAGCCAGTCCACGTACTGCCGGAAGGACACCAGCCGCACGTCCTTCCGCTTCTCGTCGGCGATGTGCTTGATCGCCTCCTCGACGGCGTTCATGTAGATGCCGCCGTTCCACTCCTCGAAGTGGTTGCCGATGAAGAACGGCGCCCGGTTGCTCTCGTAGGCCCGCTGGAAGCCCTGGATCAGCGCCCCGCGGGCCTGCTTCTCCCAGCCCGGGTAGTTCGACGGATCGCTCTGGGTCGCGGCCTGCGACTGGTTGGCCATCATGTTGTAGTCCATCGACAGGACCTGGAAGCTGCGACCGGGGAAAGGTATCTGCTGGAGCGGAAGGTCCCATATGCCCAGCTTCTTGCTGGGCCAGACCTGAAGGCCGCCGGAGGAGCTGGCGTCGTACCGCCAGCCGAGCTCCCTGGCCGTCGGCAACAGCCGGTCCTGCCCCTTGAGGCACGGGGTCCGGCCGCCCACCAGCTCCTTCGTGTAGTCGAAGGGCAGCGGCTGGAGGTCCTTGAAGCCGGTGTTGGTCCGCCACTTGGTGACGAACGACACAGCCTGGTCGATCTCGGAGCGCCACTGGGCGGGGGTCCAGTTCTCCACCGAGCCCGTACCGCTGCAGAAGTGGCCGTTGAAGTGGGTCCCTATCTCGTGGCCCTCGAGCCAGGCCTTGCGCAGGTTCTCCAGGGTGACCCGGATGTGGTCGTCGGTCAGGTAGCCGATGGCGGAGGCGCCGACCGGGTTGTTCGGCGGGTGGTACAGCCGCTTCTTGGACTCGGGCAGCAGGTAGATGCCGGAGAGGAAGAAGGTCATGGCCGCGCCGTGGTCCCGGGCCACCTTGCGGAAGCGCGGGAAGAGACCGTTGCCGACCTCCCCCGCGCCGTCCCAGGAGAAGATCACGAACTGGGGCGGGGTCTGGCCCGGTTCGAGCCGCTCGGGCTTGGGCTGGTGGGGCTGCCGCCCGCTGTGCGCGGTCGAACCGTCCCCGATCGGCTTCTCCGCGGGCCGGTCGCTCCCGCCGCCCCCTCCGGAACCCGTTCCTCCGCGCCCCTTGCCGGAGCCCGTGTCCGGGCCGCAGCCCGCGGCTCCCGCAGCAGCCACTGCGCCCAGTCCCATGCCCAGCAGTCCCCGACGACTGATGTCGCGCATTGTGTCCCCATCCACGTACCGGTGTCCGTTCCTCGTACGAACGGACACCGGCTAAGAGGGAGGGGACGAGAGGCGGGTTCCGGAGAACGGCGCGTTTTCTACGCTCCGAATCCCTTGCCGCCCTTGACAGCACCCCGGCCGAAGCGCTTCTGGGCACCGGCGAGCAGGTGCGGCGGGACCAGGTCCCGGGCGGGTTCGCTGTAGCCGACCGAGACGAGCCGGTCGCCCTGGAAGGTGAACGAGGTCACGCTCGCCAGGGTGCACTGCCGGCGGCGCGGGTCGTGCCACAGCCGCCGCCGCTCGGCGAAGCTCCGGACGATCCAGATCGGGAGCTGGTGGCTGACCGCCACCGCCTCGTGCCCCCGCGCGGCGTCGCGCGCCGCACCGAGCGCCGACATCATCCGCACCACCTGGTCGATGTACGGCTCACCCCAGGACGGCCGGAACGGGTTGGTGAGGTGACGCCAGTTGGCCGGGCGCTTCAGGGCGCCGTCCCCCACCCCGAACGTCTTGCCCTCGAAGACGTTGCCCGCCTCGATCAGCCGCTCGTCCGTGGCGAGATCCAGCGCGTGCGCCTTGGCGACCGGCGTCGCCGTCTCCTGGGCCCGCTCCAGCGGGGAGGAGACGACGTACCGGATGTCCCGGTCGGCCAGGTGCTCGGCGACCCGGTCGGCCATCTGCCGGCCGAGCTCCGAGAGGTGGTAGCCCGGCCTGCGCCCGTAGAGAACACCGTCCGGGTTGTGCACCTCGCCGTGGCGCACCAGGTGCACGACGGTGGTGCTGCTCTGCCCCTCGGGGGCACTCGCGTTGGTCATGTCGTCCATCATGCGGAGGCCTCGGCGGCGGCCCGCGCCGCGGTCGGCAGTGCGGCCGCGATCCGCTCGACCGCCGCGCCGTCGTGGGCCGTGGAGACGAACCAGGACTCGAAGGCGGACGGCGGAAGGTAGACGCCCTGGGCGAGCATCGCGTGGAAGAACGCGGTGAAACGGTACGCCTGCTGGGCCTTGGCCTTGTCGTAGTCGGTGACGTCCTCGTCGGTGAAGAAGACGGAGAACATGTTCCCGGCGGTCTGCAGCCGGTGCGTCACCCCTTCCTTGGCCAGCGCCTCGGTGACCAGTCCGCGCAGCTCGGCGGAGACCGCGTCCACCCGCTCGTACGCCGCGTCGTCCAGCAGCCGCAGCTGGGCGAGGCCGGCGGCGGTGGCGACCGGGTTCCCGGAGAGGGTGCCCGCCTGGTAGACGGGGCCGAACGGGGCGAGGTGGGCCATGACGTCGGCGCGCCCGCCGAACGCCGCGGCCGGGAAGCCGCCGCCCATGACCTTGCCGAAGGTCATCAGGTCCGGCTCGACACCGTCGATCCCGTACCAGCCGGACTTCGACACCCGGAAGCCCGTCATGACCTCGTCGGAGATGTAGAGCGCGCCGCTCTCCGCGCACAGCGACTTCAGCCCGGCGTTGAAGCCCGGCAGCGGCGGCACGACGCCCATGTTGCCCGGCGACGCCTCGGTGATCACGCAGGCGATCTCCCCCGGGTAGCGGGCGAAGGCGTGCCGGACGGCGTCCAGGTCGTTGTAGGGGAGGACGATCGTGTCGCCGGCCTGGGCCCCGGTGACGCCCGGGGTGTCCGGCAGCCCGAACGTCGCCACCCCCGAGCCCGCCGCGGCCAGCAGCGCGTCCACGTGCCCGTGGTAGCAGCCCGCGAACTTGATCACCTTGGCGCGGCCGGTGAAGCCGCGGGCGAGCCGGATGGCCGACATCGTCGCCTCGGTGCCGGAGGACACCAGCCGCACCTGCTCGACCGGCGCGATCCGGTCGACGATCTCCTCGGCGAGCGCGACCTCGCCCTCACCCGGCGTACCGAAGGAGGTGCCGCGCGCGACGGCCGCCTGCACCGCCTCGATCACCTCGGGGTGGGAATGGCCGAGGATCATCGGTCCCCACGAGCACACCAGGTCGACATACTCGCGACCGTCGGCGTCGGTGAGGTACGGACCGGTACCGGACACCATGAAACGGGGCGTACCACCGACGGCGCGGAAGGCACGGACGGGAGAGTTCACGCCGCCGGGCGTCACGACGGCCGCACGGTCGAACAGCGTCTGCGAAACTGGGGCATCGTACGAGTAAGTCACGCAAGCCATGGTGTCAGAGCCCGGCGGGGATGCGTCGTCGGGCGTTTCGCCGCCGGACGGCGGGGGAGGTCTCTGACACGATGATCGGGTTGCGCGGCGATGGCCGTGAGTGGTCGGGTGGAGATATGCAGCGCGGTGGCGGACTGGGCGAGGGGACCGATGACCTGGGCCCCGAGCGCGCTCAGCGGGGGCGGCACCGGCGCGAGGGCGAAGCGCGGACTGGTGGGAGCAGGGGTGGCCGAGTGGGGGTGACCTACAAATACTTCGGTGCGCCGGACGGGGCGACCGCCGCCAGGGTCCCCATCTCCATGCGCCCGGAGGAGCTCGGTGGGGACGAGCTCGGCATGGGGGGCATGTTCACCAAGATAAAGCCGGAGACGATGGCGGCGATGGTGCTCACGGGCATCGAGGGCGTACCGCTGCACAAGGTCCCGCCGCTGGAGCTGGTGGTGCTGCACCCGGACTACGCGGTGGTCAAGCTGCCGATGACCGTCGTGGACCCGCTGCGCGGCGTGGGCGAGGAGTCCGTCGGCGCGGCGGCCTTCATCTGGTCCACGGTCCCGGACCGCGGCGGCCCGCGGGACGCGTTCAACGTCTACCAGCTGCTCCACGAGTGGCAGGACTTCTCGCACCGGCTGCACGAGGCGGGGCACCAGCCGTACTGCCTGGTGTGGCCCTGACGCACTGCGCGGTGGCGCCCTGACGTACGGCCCGGTGCGGCTCTGACGCACGGAACGGTCACGTCCTGCACCTACGGCCCGGTGCGGCTCGGAGCCACGGGCCAGCGGTCATCGCCGGGGCAGCACGGAACGGGTCCGGCTCCGGCGCGGGCACCGGCAGGGGCACCCCGCACGGCGGAGTGCCCCTCACTAATATCGCTGCCGGTGATATGTCGTCGTCCCGTTGGTCCGCGGACCGGATCACGGCTGGCCCTTCACCCGGCGGCGGATGACGATCGCGCTCCCTCCGGCCGCCAGGGCGACCAACGCCGCGCCGCCGACGAACTCCGGGTTGCCGAGCCCCTGACCGGTGCCGCCCTCACCGGCGCGGGAGCCCCCGGTGGGCCCGACGGTGAGCCAGTCGTAGAACTTCCGCCCGTCGCCGCAGCGGAGGATGACCTTGTTCTTGCCCTTGGCGTCCCGGAGGACCTTCGCCGTGCCGGCCAGCTGCCGGCCGCTGGGCTGCAGCCGGGTCGTCCCGAAGGCGGCCGAGTACGCCGTCGCCCCCCGGCGGCTGTCGCACTTCTTGTCGTCGGTGATCCGCACGGTCTGGCCCGGGCGGGCCCGGTGCGGATCCACACTGGCCATGGCGGCGGGGGCGGCCAGACCCACGAGCGCGGTGGCCGCGACCGTGGTGGCGAATACACGAGCTGGTCGCATGGACTCCTCCTGTGCCGGCCGTGGCTCCGGTGGCCACCCTCGGGATTTCCGGCACAGTCCGATGCAAAGCGAGGAGCGTTCGGCGCGCGACGCGAGCGCCACGCCGAAGTCACCCTGATGCCGGATCAGTTCCTGTGCGTCCGGGGGAGTTCTCGCAGCGCCTGCGGCGTGTCGCGGGAAATCCGCCTTCCCCCCTGATGATCGCGTCCGCACGGGTGAGCCGCTGCCGCCGCCCGGGAGGCGCCCCGGGCACCGCCCCGTCCGCGGGCCCCACCACGCCACGGGCAGCCGGCGGCACCCTGGAGCTCCCCACGGGCCGGGCGCGCCCCGAGGCGCTGGTGGTCTCCCTCACCGAGGCCGGGCGGGCGCCCCGCCACGACCGGTCGGGGTCGATCCCGTCCGGCCGCAGGAAGACGGTCCCGTCCCGGTCGGGGTCAGCGGTCAGCGGTGAGCGGTGAGCGGTGAGCGGTGAGCGGTGAGCGGTGAGACGGGACGTGCACGGGCTCGACCACCCGGACCGCCGCCCCGCCGATCCGCACTGTGCCCGATCACGGTCCTGGCCCGGTCGACGGGGCTCGGGCGAGCTGTCGGCCGGGCTCAGCGGACCGCAGACCCGGTCGGTCGAAGGGGCTGCGGAGACCAGCGGACGGACACCGGGTCGGTGCGGGCACGGCGAGGGGCCCGGAATCGGCGGAGCCCACCGCAAACGGCGGGAGGACTCGGCGGAGCCCAGGCGACAGCGGGAGGACTCGGCGGGACACATACCGCGGCGTGCCCGGTACGGGGCGCGGCCCAGGCCACAGCGGGGCCCGGAACACGGCCGGGCACCGCGGCCGGGCACCGCGGCCGCGCCCGGGGCTCAGTGGACGGAGAAGCCGCCGTCGACGCAGATCGACTGCCCGGTGACGTAGCCGGAGGCGCGGCTCGCCAGGAACACCGCGGCGCCCGCGAAGTCCTCGGCCAGGCCGTTGCGCCCGGCCAGGGTGCGCTCGGCCAGTGCCGCCACCCGCTCGGGGTCGGAGGACAGGCGGGTGTTGAGCGGCGTCATCACGAACCCCGGCACGAGCGTGTTGCAGGTGACGCCGTGCGGCGACCAGGCCTCGGCCTGGGAACGGGCCAGCGACTCCAGCGCCCCCTTGGAGACGCCGTAGGCGCCGCTGCGCACGAAGGCCCGGTGTGCCTGCTGGGAGCTGATGTGGATGATCCGCCCGAAGCCCCGCTCGGCCATGCCGGGGCCGAACCGCCGGCCCAGCAGGTGGGGCGCCTCCAGGTTCACCGCCATCGTGGCGTCCCACGTCGCGTCGTCGAGCTCGTCCATCGGCGGGCGCAGGTTGATTCCGGCGGAGTTGACGAGGATGTGCGGCTCCCCGTACACCGCTGCCGCCTTCTCCGCCGCCGCGCGCACACCGTCGCGGGTGCTCAGGTCGGCGCTGACCCAGGACGCCCGGCAGCCGTCGGCCGTCAGCTCGTCCGTGGTGGCGGTCAGTTCCGCCTCCCGGCGCGCCACGACCACCACGCTCGCCCCGGCGCGCGCCAACGCGCCGGTGATGGCGCGGCCGATGCCGGAACTGCCACCGGTCACCACGGCGACCAGCCCGTCCAGCGAGAAGAGTTCGGAGAGATACGACTGCGAGGTCATGCCCGAACCCTAGAACGGCGCGGCCCCAACGGCCTTGCCCGGAGAGCGGATTCCCATCCAGTGGACAGCACCGGTGGCCTCGGGCGACGCACCTTCCCGACCGGGGCGACCGACCGCCGACGGGCCCTCTGCGCTCCCGCCACCACTGCCGGCGGGGGTGATCCCCCGCCCGGCTCCAGCACCGCACCGGCATCCGGGGCCGTCCGCCCGTACGCTGCGCGCATGCTCGTGATCCGGTCGATCGGTCTCTTCGCCCTCGCCGCACTCTTCGAGATCGGCGGCGCCTGGCTCGTCTGGCAGGGAGTGCGCGAGCACCGCGGCTGGGCCTGGATCGGCGCGGGTGTCCTCGCGCTGGGCGTGTACGGCTTCGTCGCCACGCTCCAGCCGAACGCCGATTTCGGCCGCATCCTGGCGGCGTACGGCGGGGTCTTCGTCGCGGGTTCGCTGGCCTGGGGGATGGTCGCGGACGGCTACCGCCCGGACCGCTACGACGTGACGGGGGCGCTGATCTGTCTCGCCGGGGTCGCCGTCATCATGTACGCCCCGCGCGGCGGGTGAGCCTCCGGGCCGCCGCGGAAATGACAACGGCCCGCGCCGGGTCACGGCGCGGGCCGCCTCTGTCAGCCTCTTCCAGGGGTCAGAGGCTCCGGCATTGCCACGGGTGTGCGGCTACCGCCGGAAGACCTTGTTCTTCGCCTGCACGGACTCGTCGGAGCAGGAAGCCTTCTCCGCGGCGGTCATCTTGCGGGACTTGACGACCACGGCATTGTTCTTGCCGTCGGTACCGTTCGCCGCCGGACCGGTGACGGTGTCCGGAACGAACCAGTAGTAGTGGCCCCACTGCGGGTCGTCGTAGTGAGTCTGCCAGGTACCGGTCACCTTCTGCATCACCTGGGCCCGTGAGATCCATCCGACCTCGCCCGGCTTCACCGTCATGTTCAGGGAGCTGTTCTCGGCGTGCGTGTTCGTCCAGGTGTGGCTGTACGTCGCGGTCACGCTGAGGTCGATGATGCCCGCGATGTTGCCGCCCGCGGTGACGGAGACACCGGCGGAGTCGGTGGACCCCACGGTGTCGGTCCAGCCCATCGTCTGGCTGGCGTCCGACGAGGTGCAGTTGTAGAGCGCGTCGGAGACCTTGTGGAACTCGCCGAGGTACGCCTCACCGAGCTGGGGGTCGTTGAAGCTGCACTTCCCCTTGCCGGAGCTGCAATCGGCCATGAGCTGATCCCGCGTGGGTTCGTCGGCGGCCGATGCGGGGAGAGCCATGGCCCCCACCATGCCCAACGCCGATGCCGACAGCGCGAGCAGTCTCGCTCCACGCCTGATCGCTCGATTTATCGCCATGATCGTGCCTTTCGCCTTGCCTTTGGGGGCCAGTGACGCCAATGGGCTTGGAATCACTGCCTGTTGCGAATGAGACTGACGCAACACGTGATGTGGGCAACACCAAGAAATGGCAAAGTTGTAGTTGATGTTAAAACAGGTCATCCGACCAGAACGGGTAGAGAACAGGGAAAGAAGCGACAGGAGTTGACGTCACGCACACTTGCGGCGATCGATTTATGCTGCTCGGGATCGATGTCATCGCCGTGAGGAGCACCGCATGAGCACCCGTACCGCCGTCGTGACCGGGGCGAGCAGCGGGATCGGGGCGGCCACGGCCCGCCGGCTCGCGGCGGCCGGCTACCGGGTGGTCCTCACCGCCCGCCGCGAGGAACGCATCCGGTCGCTCGCCGCTGAACTCACCGCGGCCGGGCACAGCGCGCTCGCGTACCCCCTGGACGTCACCGACCGGGCCGCGGTCGACGCCTTCGCCGCGTCGCTGGACCGCTGCGACGTCCTCGTCAACAACGCCGGAGGGGCCATCGGCACCGAACCGGTGGCGTCCGCGGACCCGCAGGACTGGCGCACGATGTTCGAGGTCAACGTCCTCGGCGTGCTCAACGTCACCCAGGCCCTGCTCCCCGCCCTCACCGCCTCCGGCGACGGCACGGTCGTGGTGCTGTCCTCCACGGCGGGGCTGGCCACGTACGAGGGCGGGGGTGGCTACGTCGCCGCCAAGCACGGCGCCCACGTCATCGCCGAGACCCTGCGGCTGGAGCTGAACGGGCAGCCGGTGCGCATCATCGAGGTCGCCCCCGGCATGGTGAAGACCGACGAGTTCGCGCTCACCCGCTTCCGGGGCGACGAGGAGAGGGCGGAGGCCGTCTACGCGGGCGTGGCCGAGCCGCTGACGGCCGACGACGTCGCGGACACCATCGAGTGGGCGGTGACCCGGCCCCCGCACGTCAACATCGACCTGCTGGTCGTCCGGCCGCGCGCCCAGGCCTCCAACTACAAGGTGCACCGGGAGCGCTGACCCGGCCGGGACCGGGGCCTCAGTAGCGCGGACCGGCCGAGGACCGGGCAGCCTAGGACCCCGGACTCCGTACGAGTCCGGGGCCCGTCGGCCGTCCGGAGCGCCGAACGCCGGCCCTGTTCGGCCCGGTGAGGTCGACGCCCCCGCCTCAGCCCTTCACGCAGATGACCTGCTTCAGCTTCGCGACGACCTGCACCAGGTCCCGCTGCTGGTCGATGACCTGCTCGATCGGCTTGTACGCGCCGGGGATCTCGTCGACCACCCCCGCGTCCTTCCGGCACTCCACACCGCGCGTCTGCTCCTCCAGGTCCTGCGTGGAGAAGCGCCGCTTCGCGGCGTTCCGGCTCATCCGGCGGCCCGCGCCGTGCGACGCGGAGTTGAACGACGCCGCGTTCCCCAGGCCCCGCACGATGTACGAGCCGGTGCCCATGGACCCCGGGATGATGCCGTAGTCGCCGGAGCCCGCCCGGATGGCGCCCTTCCGGGTCACCAGCAGGTCCATGCCCTCGTACCGCTCCTCGGCCACGTAGTTGTGGTGGCAGGAGATGACCGGCTCGAAGGTCGGCTTCGCCTTCTTGAACTCCTTGCGGACGACGTCCTGGAAGAGCCCCATCATGATCGCCCGGTTGCGCTTGGCGTACTCCTGCGCCCAGAACAGGTCGTGCCGGTACGCCGCCATCTGCGGGGTGTCGGCGACGAAGACGGCGAGGTCGCGGTCGACCAGGCCCTGGTTGTGCGGCAGCTTCTGCGCCTGGCCGATGTGGTACTCCGCCAGCTCCTTGCCGATGTTGCGGGAGCCGGAGTGCAGCATCAGCCAGACGGAACCCTCCGAATCGAGGCAGAACTCCACGAAGTGGTTTCCCGACCCCAGGGTGCCCATCTGCTTGGTCGCCCGCTCCTGACGGAACTTGACCGCCTCCGCCACGCCGTCGAACCGGGACCAGAAGTCGTCCCAGCCCGCCGTGGGGAAGCCGTGCAGCCGGCCCGGGTCCACCGGGGCGTCGTGCATACCGCGGCCCACCGGGATCACCTGCTCGATCTTCGAGCGGAGCCGGGACAGGTCGCCGGGAAGATCGTTCGCGGTGAGGGAGGTCTTGACCGCGCTCATGCCGCAGCCGATGTCCACACCCACCGCGGCCGGGCAGACCGCGCCGTGCATCGCGATCACCGAGCCGACCGTGGCGCCCTTGCCGTAGTGCACGTCCGGCATCACGGCGAGGCCCTTGATCCACGGCAGCGTCGCGACGTTCCGCAGCTGCTGCATGGCGCCGTCCTCGACCGTCGACGGATCCGTCCACATCCGGATCGGCACCCGTGCACCCGGCACTTCGGTGTATGCCATGACTTCCCCATTCCCCCGAAAAGCTAAAAAACGCAAAAGCCGGACTTACCGTCCGATACCTGTCGGAGGGACGGCGAGCGCGGCAGTGCGTGCGGTACACATTGTGTCCATTGGCCGCGGAAGGGCGGCAACCAGTTTTTGCCCGAAGGGAGCCGAGGACCGTGCAGCGAAGGTCGTACGTACCGGGTGCCGTGCTGCTGACGGCCCTGCTCACCGCGGGGCTCACCGGCTGTACGGGCGCCTCGGACGGCGACACCCCGGAGGACTCCAAGCCCGGCGGGCCGTCCGCCTCCGCGCCCGACGCGGAGCCCGGCAGATACCGGACCCTCCCCGAGCCGTGCGGGGCCGTGAGCACCGGCACGCTGCGCGCGATGCTGCCCGGCATCGACGACCTCACGCAGGAGGAGCGGAAGAAGGCCTACGACGGCCAGGCAGCCGTGACATTCGACACGGACCGCCGCGTCGGCTGCCGCTGGAAGTCCGTCTCGGACGCCGGCACCCGCCACCTCAACATCGACTTCGAGCGGATCGTCTCCTACGACGCCGCCGTCAGCGACGACGACCGCGCCCAGGAGCTCTACGACCGGAAGGCCACCGCGGCGGGCATCCCCGCGGCGTCGCCGTCCGGCGGCCAGAACGCGGAGAGCCAGGACAAGCCGTCCGCCTCCGCCTCCGAGTCCGCCGCCGAGGGCGCCGACAAGGCCGAGGGCGCGAGCCGGAGCTCGGGCACGGACAAGAGCACGGGCAGGACCGGGGGCTCCGGCGGGAGCGGCGCGTCGGCCGACGGGAACGACGCGTCGGAGGACGCCGCCCGCAAGGACGGCGCCTCGGCCGAGCCCGGCGCGAAGGACACCGCGAAGCCCGGGGCGAAGGACGGGTCCGAGTCGGGCGGCAAGCCCGGCAGCGGGAGTTCCTCCGCCCCCGCGGACGCCGGTCCCGACACCGCGCCCCGCCCGCTCGACGACCTCGCCGACGTCGCCTACCTCGACGACCGCCTGGCCACCGCCGACTCCGGCGTCCACCGCGACGTCACCGTGGTGTTCCGGGCGTCGAACGTCATCGTGACCGTCGAATACGACCAGTGGTCGGCCACCCAGTCCGACCAGCCCGACAGCCAGGACCTGCAGAGCAAGGCCCAGCGCCTCGCCCAGGAACTGGTCGGGCGCATCAGTGAATAGACCTGTCCCCCGATGAGCGAAGGAATCATGCACAGAACAGGCACGCCACTCGCCCGTCTACTCGCCTGCGCGGCCGTCGTCCCGGTGATGCTGGTCGCCGGCTGCTCCTCGGACTCCGGCTCCGGCTCCGGCTCGAAGAACACGGGCTCGGGCGCGTCGAAGTCCTCCGAGCCCAGCGCCGAGCCGTCCGTCGAAGCGGCGAAGTACGCCAAGCTGCCCCAGCCCTGCAAGGCGCTGTCCAAGAAGACGGTCGAGGACATCGTCCCGAAGGCCAAGGACGCCGGCGGCACGACGGGCGAGTCCGACGACAGCAACGCCCGGGGCCTGTGCTCCTGGAACGGCCTCGACGGCTTCCAGTACCGCTGGCTCGACGTCGCGCTGCAGCGCTTCGACTCCGACCGGACCCTGGGCAGCGGCGAGAGCCGCGCCAAGGCCTCCTACGCCAAGCAGGTCGACGCCGCGAAGGGAGCCGCCGGCGAGAAGGGCGCCAAGGGCCTCAAGAGCGGCACCGCCGCCGGCGTCGGCGACGAGGCGGCCACCTTCCGCTTCGAGCTGGAGAAGGACAAGGAGGACTTCCGGAACCAGACCGTCGTGGTCCGGACCGAGAACGTCGTCATCACCCTCAACTACAACGGCGCCGGCTACGAGAGCGGCAAGACGCCGAAGGGCGAGGACCTGCTGAAGGACGCCGAGAAGGCGGCCAAGGAGGTCGTCGCGTCGGTGGCCGAGGCCAACGGCGCCGGCGCCCCGGCCGAGTCCGGCAAGGACGACGCCGAGAAGGACGACAAGGGCGACACCGAGAAGGACGATTCCGACAAGACCGGCACGGATCCGTCCGGTTCGGACAAGGACGACTCCGACAAGGCCTGAGCCGACCACTCCTGAGGTCGAACGAGCCTGAGGTCGACCGAGCCTGAGGCCGACCACGCTTGAGGCCGACCAAGCCTGAGTTCTTGAGGTCGACAAGGCCTGGCGCCGGCCGGACCGGCTCCGGCAGCGCGGACTCCGGCGAGTCCGGCTCCGGCAGGTCCGGCTGCGGCAGGTCCGGCTGCGGCACGTCCGGCTCCGGCGCCTGAGCCGCATATCACCGAATACGCCGACAGCGGTGCCCGGGTTCCCATGGACCCGGGCACCGCTGTTCGTACGCGTGTGCCAGAGTGTCCGCGCCTGATGCCGACCGTTGGAGGGGATCGCGGGTGGCCGCGACGCAGCTCACACGCACACATCGCATACTGATCGGCGTGGTCGTCGCCGGCGCGATCGTGATCGCGGCCATCGGCTTCGCCGGTTCGTACTCGGCGGTGCGCGAGCTCGCCGCGAAGAAGGGCTTCGGCAGCTTCTCCGCCTTCTTCCCCATCGGCATCGACGCGGGCATCGTCGTCCTGCTGGCCCTGGACCTGCTGCTGACCTGGATCCGCATCCCGTTCCCCCTGCTGCGGCAGACGGCCTGGCTGCTGACCGCCGCGACCATCGCGTTCAACGGCGCTGCCGCCTGGCCGGATCCGCTCGGCGTCGGCATGCACGCGGTGATCCCCGTCCTCTTCGTCGTCGCCGTCGAAGCGGCCCGGCACGCCGTGGGCCGGATCGCCGACATCACCGCCGACCGGCACATGGAGTCGGTCCGCGTCGCCCGCTGGCTGCTGGCCTTCCCCTCCACCTTCCGGCTCTGGCGGCGGATGAAGCTGTGGGAGCTGCGCAGCTACGACGAGGTCATCCAGCTCGAACAGGACCGGCTGGTCTACCAGGCCCGGCTCCGCGCCCGCTACGGCCGCTCCTGGCGCCGCAGGGCACCCGTCGAGTCCCTGATGCCGCTCCGGCTCGCGCGGTACGGCGTGCCGCTCTCCCGGACCGGCGCCGCGGGGCTGGCCGCCGCCGGCATCGACCCGGCGGTCCTGCCGGCCGGCGGCCCGACCGCGGACCGCACCGGGCAGGCCGCGCTGCCGGCGTCCGGGCCCGACAGCCGGCCCGACGGCCCGGAGCGGGCAGACGGGCGGTCCGACGGTCCGGAACGGGCCGACGACCACACCGCGGTGTCCGCGCCGGACGGGACGGACGGCGGCGCGCGGCCGCACCCGTACACCGCGCCGCAGGACCCGGCGTGGGGCGCCGCGCCGCGGGACGAGGCCGGTGCGCCCTCCGGCGAGCAGGTGCCCGAGGGGTCGCAGATGCCGCAGGTGACCGTGCCGGTCGCGCCGGGGCGGGTCCGCGCCCTGCGCAACGCCCAGCTCACCGGCTACTCGGCCGGGACCGGCGCCTACCCCGCACCGCACCGGGACGCGCCCCGACCGGAGGGGCCGCAGCAGGACGGGCAGGAACGGGACGCACGGGGGGACTCACCGGGCGACGCCCCCGGTCGGGAGGCGCCCCCGCGCGAGGCGGCCCAGCCGCGGGACCCGGCGCCCACGCCCGACCACGAGCTGTTCGTCGACCCGTTCGCCGGCACCGGGACCGAAGCCGACGACCCGGTGGCCGGTCTGCCCGACGACGTACCGCGCGACGAGGCGTACTTCACCGCCTACCGCCAGTACGTCGCGGAGAACGAAGTCTGGCCCGACACCCGCCAGTTCGGCCGGTACCTGCTGGACCGGTACGGCGTCCGGGGGCGCAGCGGCGGCCCCCTGAGCGAGAACTACCTGCGGGGCTACACCCGGGAGTTCCGCGACCGGCTGCGGATGGAGATGCAGACCGAGCACTCCCCGTGAGCCGCCGGGCCGGGAGGGCGGGCCCGGAGAGCCCGACCCGACCGACCCGCATGGCCCGGAGCGGGCGCGCCTGATCCGACCGGACCGCTGGCCCGCGGGCGCACCCGGTCCGGCCGGTCCGCGGGCCCGGCGCGGCTCGCCGTACCGTCGCCGGTCAGGCGGCTTCGGCAGCCGCCCGGCTCCCCTTCAGCGTCATCGCCCCGCCGACCGCAATCGCCGCGCCCAGCACGGTGATGCCCAGGTAGGCCGCGGACGACAGCGACGCGAGGTGGTGGAGCCAGCCCCAATGCGTGTCGAAGAAGCTCTGCGAGACGCAGCCCAGCAGCCCCTGGACCGCGATGAGGAAACCAATGCTCTGAAGGACGTATCCGATGGTTGTTCGCACAAGGTCAATGATCTTGTGCTGGCGCGTTCCCGACGTCCTCCCCGTGGCCGAAATCCGCGGTACGCCGAAGGATGCAGTGCCCGGGTGCACTGGCCGAAAACGGGGCGCCGATCCGGCCCAGAAGCGTCCGGACGCACGAAGGACCGTCACCCCTCCTCAGGTTGACGGCCCTCCGACGACTTCACGGCCACGACGCCGAACGCGGCAGCGCACCACACCAGCGGTACGCGCGCCGGACGGCACGTACCGCACCCGGCAGTACGCTCGCGCCCGCCGCCGTTACGCGCCGAGCAGCTTCCGCACCCGGTCCGCGCCCACCGCCAGCAGCAGCGTGGGCAGCCGCGGCCCGGTGTCCCGTCCGACGAGCAGCTGGTACAGCAGCGCGAAGAACGACCGCTGCGCCACCTTCAGCTCCGGCGTCGGCTTGGCGTCGGGCTCCAGACCGGCCTGCACCTTCGGCACGCCGTAGACCAGTGTGGTCAGGCCGTCCAGCGACCAGTGCTCGTCCAGCCCGTCGAGCAGCAGCCGCAGCGACTCCCGCTCGGTGTCGCCGAGCGCGGACAGCGCCTCGGTGTCCGGCTCGTCCCGGACCCGGGTGCGCTGCTCGGCCGGGACCTGGGTGGTGATCCACCGCTCGGCCCGGTCGAGCCGCGGCCGCGCGTCGTCCAGCGAGCCGACCGGGTTCTCCGGGTCGAGATCGCGCAGGATGCGGAGCGTCTGCTCGTCGTGGCCGGTGGTGATGTCGACCACCGAGGCCAGCGTCCGGTACGGCAGCGGGTGCGGCGTGCGGGGCAGCTCACCCGCGGCCGTACGCACGGCCCGGCCGTACGCGGCGGCGTCCGCCGGCTGGGCGCTCTCGTCCCCGATCCTGCGGTTGAGCGCGTCCCACTCGTCGTACAGCCGCTGGATCTCCTGGTCGAAGGCGATCTTGAAGGACTGGTTCGGCTTCCGGCGGGCGTACAGCCAGCGCAGCAGCGGCGCCTCCATGATCTCCAGCGCGTCGGCCGGGGTCGGCACCCCGCCCTTGGAGCTGGACATCTTCGCCATGCCGCTGATGCCCACGAACGCGTACATCGGGCCGATCGGCTGCTCGCCGCCGAAGACCTCCTTGACGATCTGCCCGCCGACCACGTACGAGGAGCCCGGCGAGGAGTGGTCGACACCGGACGGCTCGAACACCACGCCCTCGTAGGCCCAGCGCATCGGCCAGTCGACCTTCCAGACCAGCTTGCCGCGGTTGTGCTCGGAGAGCCGGACCGTCTCGGAGTGACCGCACTGGCAGGTGTAGCTCAGCTCGGTGGTCTCTTCGTCGTAGGCGGTGACCGTGGTCAGGTCGCGGTCGCAGACGGAGCAGTACGGCTTGTACGGGAAGTAGCCCGCCGCCGCCGTGCCGTCGTCCTCGCTCGCCGCGCCGGAGCCCTCGGCCGCGGCCTCGGCGGCAGCGGCGTCGGCCTCGTCGACCTTGCCCTTCTGCTGCTGGGGCTTCTTGCCCTGGGCGCCCTTGGCCTTGTCCTTGTCCTTCGTCCGGTAGCGGTCGAGGACGGCGTCGATCCGCGCGCGCTCCCGCATCGCGAACAGGATCTGCTCGCGGTAGGCGCCCGAGGTGTACTGCTCGGTCTGGCTGATCCCGTGGAACTCGATGCCCAGCTCTTCGAGCGCCTTGATCATCGGCGCCTTGAAGTGCTCGGCCCAGGAGCCGTACGGGCTGCCGGGCGGGGCCGGGACGCTGGTCAGCGGCTTGCCGATGTGCTCGGACCAGGACGGGTCGACGCCGGCCGGCACCTTGCGGAACCGGTCGTAGTCGTCCCAGGACAGGATGTGCACACAGTCATGGCCGCGGCGGCGGATCTCGTCGGCGACCAGGTGCGGGGTCATGACCTCGCGGAGGTTGCCGAGGTGAATCGGCCCGGACGGGCTGAGGCCCGAGGCGCAGACGATCGGTTTGCCCGGGGCTCGTCGCTCCGCCTCGGCGATGACCTCGTCCGCGAAACGGGAGACCCAGTCGGCCTCGGTGCTCTGAGCCACGGTTGGCACTTCCTTCTTCCTCTGCTTCCTCATGCTCGAAAGCCTGGCGAGCCCATTGTCCCAGACGGTCCGGGACGGGCGGACGGGGTTTCCGCCCGGCGGGGCGGCCCGGCACCGGCCGGCGGGCGGACCGGCCCCCGCCCCGGTCACGGCCCGGCGCGGCGGCCCCGGTTATTGCCTGGCGGAGCGGAGGCGGCAGCGTGGGATACTGGCCGGAATCCCCTTCCCCCACGACGGAACGGTACGCAACCCATGGCCTCGGTCCCCTCCCTCGCCGCTACGGTCCACCAGCGCGTCGCGGACGCCCTCTCGGCTGCACTGCCGGAGGCCGGCGCCGCCGACCCGCTGCTGCGACGAAGCGACCGGGCGGATTTCCAGGCCAACGGGGTGCTGGGGCTCGCCAAGAAGCTCAAGGCGAACCCGCGGGAGCTGGCGGCCCAGGTCGTCCAGGGCCTCCCGGCCGACGGCGTCCTCGCCGACGTCGAGGTCTCCGGCCCCGGCTTCCTCAACATCGCGATCACCGACGCGGCGATCGTCTCCACCCTGGCCGCACGGGCCGCCGACGACCGGCTGGGCGTCCCGTACGCGGACAACCCGGGCACCACGGTGATCGACTACTCCCAGCCGAATGTGGCCAAGGAGATGCACGTCGGCCACCTCCGCTCCACCGTGATCGGCGACGCGGTCGTGCAGATCCTGGAGCACCGGGGCGAGACCGTGGTCCGGCGCCACCACATCGGCGACTGGGGCACCCAGTTCGGCATGCTCATCCAGTACCTGATCGAGCACCCGCACGAGCTGGACCACGAGTCCGACGCCGCCGACGGCGAGGGCGAGGCGGCCATGTCCCGGCTCAACCGCCTCTACAAGGCCTCGCGCACCCTCTTCGACTCCGACGAGGAGTTCAAGACCCGCTCCCGGGACCGGGTCGTGGCGCTCCAGTCCGGCGACACCGAGACCCTGGACCTCTGGCACAAGATCGTCGACGAGTCGAAGCTCTACTTCCGGGGCGTCTACGACAAGCTCGACGTCGAGATCGTGGACGAGGACATCGTCGGCGAGAGCGCCTACAACGACGACCTCCAGGCCGTCGTGAAGGACCTCGAGGAGTCGGGCGTCGCCGTGCGCTCCGAGGGCGCGCTCTGCGTCTTCTTCGACGACGTGAAGGGCCCGGACGGCAACCCGACGCCGCTGATCGTCCAGAAGTCCAACGGCGGCTTCGGCTACGCCGCCACCGACCTCGCCGCGATCCGCAACCGCATCGGCACCCTCAAGGCCGACACCCTGCTGTACGTGGTGGACGCCCGCCAGGCGCTGCACTTCCGGATGGTCTTCGAGACCGCCCGCCGGGCCGGCTGGCTGCCGGAGGGCGCCGCGAAGCAGCTGGCCTTCGGCACCGTGCTCGGCAAGGACGGCAAGCCGTTCAAGACCCGTGAGGGCGAGACGGTCCGGCTGGTCGACCTGCTCGACGAGGCGATCGAGCGGGCCACCGCGGTCGTCCGCGAGAAGAGCGAGAACCTGGGCCTCTCCGAGGAGGAGACCGTCGAGCGCGGCAGCCAGGTCGGCATCGGCGCGGTGAAGTACGCGGACCTGTCGACCTCGATGGCCCGCGACTACATCTTCGACCTGGACCGCATGGTCTCGCTCAACGGCGACACCAGCGTCTACCTCCAGTACGCCTACGCCCGGATCCAGTCGATCCTCCGCAAGGCGGGCGACGTCGCCCCGGCCGCCCACCCGGAGCTCCCGCTGGCCCCGGCGGAGCGCGCGCTGGGCCTGCACCTGGACGAGTTCGCCGAGGTGCTGTCCTCCGTCGCCGAGACGTACGAGCCGCACAAGCTGGCCGCGTACCTCTACCAGCTGGCCTCGCACTACACGACATTCTACGACCAGTGCCCGGTCATCAAGGCGGAGACCCCGGCCATGGTCGAGAACCGCCTGTTCCTCTGCGACCTGACCGCCCGCACCCTGCGCCAGGGCATGTCGCTGCTGGGCATCCGGACGCCCGAGCGGCTCTGACGCTGCACGGACCGACGCCTCACGCGAACCCCGTCCCCTGGCTCAGGGGGCGGGGTTCCGCGTGTCCGGAGGTGGCACGTCGGCGCCGGGAGCCGTTCTTGACGCGGCTCAGCGGACCAGGAGCCTCAGAAGTCGACGGTGTCGAGGGCCAGACCGAACGGCTGCGGCAACTGCACCGGCGTACCGAACGGAAACGGCCCCTCCGCCCGCGTGTAGCCGAGCTCCCCGGGCTCCGAGAACAGCGTGCACGTCCGCTCCTGCCGGTCCACCAGGAGGTACAGCGGAGCCCCGTACTCCGCGTACCGGCGGCGCTTGACCGTACGGTCCGTCTCCGCGTTCGACTCGCTCGTCACCTCGACGATCAGCAGGGTCTGGTCGGGCAACAACGCTCCCCCGCCCTTGGCCACCGACCGTTCCACGACGGCGATGTCCGGCACATACCAGTTGCTGCTGCCCGGCAGGTCGAGGTTGCCTGACCCGGCCACACACTTCAGCTCCTGCACCCTGGGCGCGATCTGCAGCCGGACGGCGTCGGCTGTCGCTTCGTGATCCCAGCTCGGCGTCAGCAACTCGGATAACCCGTCGACCACTTGAACACGGTCGCTCCCGATGCGTGCGGCGCCGTCGGCGAGGGCTGGCCCGGCAGGTGCGTTCGACTGTGCATCCGGCACCTGGCTCATCCTTCCCCCAACTCGAACCAGAGCAGCTTGCCCATGAGCCCGCACTGCGACTCCCCGACCGCGAACCCGCCCCAGTCGTCGGCGCACATCCGCACCAGCGGCAGCCCGCGCCCTCCCTCCTGCTCCGGCCCCGGAGGGTCGTAGGCATCGCGCCCGGGGAGCGTCGGATCGGTGTCCCACACGCTGACCCGCAGCAGCTTGCCGTCCCGGCAGATCCGCATCGAAGCGGGCCCCGGAGCGTACCGGTGGGCATTAGTAACGAGTTCCGACGCCAACAGCTCAGCGGTGTCGGCCGGTTCACGGATGTCATAGGCGTTGAGGATCGTTCGCAGGGTACGTCGGGCGATGCGTGGGGCGATGGGGTCGTGCGGGATCTGGAGGGTGTAGTCCCAGTCGAGTCCCTGCGAGGCGCGGATCATGCAACTCTCCTGTGTGCGGGGATGGTTGACCCACGCGAGCCCGACGCCGTGCGGTGGCTCTGCCGCTTCCCCCAGGGCATACCTGTGCCAGGGCAGCAGGACGGGGAGGGATACGGTGCACTTCCGGACGGACGGCGACGCAACGTGAGTGACGTGCCACACACGGTAGAGGATTCAGGGGTACCTGTGCTACCAAGTTCGGAAAACTAGTACTCCCTAGATTCTCTGGGCTGACGGCGTCAGACTGTGATCGACCGAGGAGAGGTGCATGCCACCGAGAAGTTCCCCAACACCCCGTCAACAGCGACTCGGGGTCGAGCTCCGCAAGCTGCGAGAACGCGCAGGGCTCTCCCCCACCGAGGCCGCCGCTCTTCTCGGGGTCGACCGCGCCAAGATGAGCAGCATCGAGACGGGGAGGGTAGGGCTCAGTGCGGAGCGGGTCCGCACACTCGCCGGTCACTACTGCTGCACGGACGAACCGCTCATCGCGGCGCTCGCAGCAATGACCGCCGGCCGCATGCGGCACTGGTGGGACGAGTATCGAGGTGTTCTGCCCAACGGTTTCCTCGACCTGGCCGAACTCGAACACCACTCCATCCGGATGCGCACCGCGCAGACAGCCACGCTGCCCGGCCTCCTCCAGACGGCCGACCACGCGCGAGCGATCTTCGCGGAGTCCGCTCCGCCCCTACCGGCTCACGAAGTCGAGCACCGCGTCTCCCACCGCATCAAACGCCAGGCGGTTCTGGACGGGGCCGACCTCACTCACTATTCGGCGACCATCCACGAAGCCGCCCTGCGCATGCAGTTCGGGGGCACCGCCACCGCCCGAGCCCAACTCGGACACATCATGGAGATGAGCGAGCGGGACAACATCACCGTGCAGGTCGTTCCGTTCACAGCCGGCGCATTCCCTGCGCCCGGCCAGACCATCTTCTATGCGACCGGTCCGGTACCCCAACTCGACACCGTTCAACTCGATGAGGTGCACGGACCCGTCTTTCTCGACGCCACGGCCCAGCTGGACAAGTACCGCAACATCCTGAACCGGCTGGAGGGCCTGGCTCTGAAACCCGATACATCGCGCGACTTCATCAACGAGATCGCACGAGATCTCTGAAAGGCGAACTGCAATGACGAATCCGAACTGGCAGCAGTCCTCCTACTGTCAGGCTGCGAACAACTGCCTCAACCTGGCTGCCGGCCCCGACGGAACCATCCTCCTCCGCGAGAGCGAAGCCCCCGACGTGATCGTGACGACCACCCCGGACAAGCTCAAGGCCTTCATACTCGGGGTCAAGGCGGGAGAGTTCGACCACCTCGTGTAGCCGGCACCCTGAACAGCAGTGCCCCGCCCTCCACGGGCGGGGCAGCGCACATCGTCTGGAGCCTCCAACTGCCCCGAAGGGTCAGCGGTCCACAGCCTGCAGCTCCTGGACGTTCACATCCTGTGTGGTCTCGAAGGTGCCGTTCGGCAGGTCGCCCTTCGCGCCACCGGACCCTTCCCAGGAGACCTCCCAGGTCACGGATGCCTTCATGGCGTACGGCTTCCCGCTCGTCGCTCGCAGGTACGTGATCCCGCACGGCGGCGTCTTGTCCCCTTGGCCCTTCGTGTACGGGGTCCCGATGCTGCCGTCGCCATTGATCGCGCACTCCCCCGAGGCGGGGTGGAGTTGGGCGTCCTTGGTTCCCGGTTCCAAGTGCAGCCCGACCGGCTTGGCCGTGGTCTCCGCCCACAGTCCGGTACCCGGCAGCTCGGCACGGACCTTGACGTCCTTGAACTTCCCCTTGTCCAGCCACGCCCAGGTGGGCAGGTTCACGGTCGACCGGGCCTTGGGATTCAGCTCGACCTCGGTGTCCGGCACGCGGATCTTGTCGTAGGCGTAGGAGGCAAGAACCTTCGGGGTCGGAGCATTCTTATCGTCCGGGACCGTACCGGCGTCCTGCCAGAACATGATCCGGCCGCAGTCCCAAGCCCTGTTATCGGTCTCGTACCCCTTGCGGACCACACTGCGCCAGAACATTCCATCTTTACCGAGATTATACTTCTTGTAGCCTTTCGTCTTGCTATTCGGCGGCTGATCGGGACCCAGGTTCTCTTGCGCAATTCCCTTGTCGTAGTGATCCACGAAGAAACTGGCATCCCACCACTCGTGTGGATTCACATACCCCCCCTTGTCACTCTCGACTGCTCTCTTGAGCCGCTCAGGGGAGAACGTGGGTTCGTACCAACACACCGGAGGCTCCCAGTTGGGATCAACGGAGGACAGCTCACCAGACGGCGCCTTGGAGGAATCTGCCCCAGAGCCCTTGATCACGATCTGGGACTGGGAGACTGATGCCATCAGATTCCGACTGTCGGATCGTCCGCCAACGGGCGGCTGCTGCTCACGCCCTGTTTCGTCCCCCCTACCACCGCCAACTGCGAGGGCTTGAGAAGGGGTCAGCAGGGCAGCAGCCGAGAGGATGAAAACGGCCCCCATGACGGCCGGGCGTCGGATCATCACGCCCGGCACCCTCCCCGCACGGACTCCACTGCTGAAGTTTCCCACACCCCGTGGGTGTTCTTGTCCAATCGTGTCCTGTATTGGACCTTCGATTTACTACCCTTCGGGGTGGTTTCAACCTTGCCATTTTTGAGATTCCGCGTGTACCCCTTGGTCTCATCCACACAGTAGGAGAGGACACCGAATCCCTCGTTGCTCATGTGAACCTGAGGGTCAAAGGCGCGAACCGCTCCGAGCAGGGTCAGATCCTTGTAGTCCCTGACCCACCGAGGACCGGACCTCGCGGCTTGCCCAACATCATAGAATGCGAAATTCTTGTCGTGCGGGTCACCCGCAATAATGGCTGCGTAACCAGCACGCAAGCGCTCCTTGCCATCATTCAGGATCGCTTGGAGTTTGGGGTCGCTGTTCGTCCAGCCTTCGAAGTCAGCCTTGAAGTGCTTCAGCTTGATCTCAGGGCGACCGGCTGCATGCGACGCCGGGGCGGACGCCGACGGCCCCTCCGCCCCTTCCTCCGCGCCATTGATCTTGTCGTCCTTCGGTCTGCCGTCGCCACCTCCACAAGCCGTCAGCACCATGGCGGCGGCGATCGCAGTTACGGCGACGGACAGGCTTCGGGCACTCAAGAGCTTCCCCTTCTAGGCGGTGACAAGGAGTACCCACACTAGTACGGCACGGAGTTGATGCCGAGTGGGGCCCTTCGAGTCATTCATCCCGAAGAGTTACGCTTTGACTCAATGCCACGCATGCCGCGCCCTCGCGTGAACCGGACCGTAAATACCCACACTCGGCAGATATGCGCAACCGTCACCACAGGCCGGCCGGCTCACATGCCTTCCGGTGCTGACGATGCATGGAGCGCGGTTCAACGTCGACCGCGAATGGTCCCCATTCGCCACCGCCCACTGGTCGGGCGCCTCGTGGCGCGACAGACGATCTCGGCCCGTGGAGACGCCAAAGACTGTCCGGCTCGGCCAGGAGGCTGTGCTGACGCATCAGGTCACGAAGTGGTCGAACTCCCCTGCCTTCACGCCCAGAAAGAAGGCACGCAACCTCTCGGGGGTGGTCTTGAGAACAATCTCCGGGTCTTCGCTCTCGCAGAGCAACAGGACTCCATCCGCTCCGAGGGCCAGATTCAGGCAATTGCTAACGCCCTGGCAGTAAGAGGATTTCTGCCATTCCGACTGCTTCATGGACCTCACTACCTCAGCATTCCTGGCAAAGGAGGGTAACCTGATCGCGCGATTAGTGATCCGACTCCCAACTTGTACTATGTGATGAGAGCAGACGCCAACGTCATGGCAGGGCTCTGGCAAAGAGGAGCAGGCCGGTAAGGACCGAGAGGCCGACGGCCCAGGCATTGGACACAAGGTTGAGAATCAGCTTCTTACCGGGTCACAGTTTGGCGCCATGAAGCATGCATTGGCCATAGAGGAACTCGCAGATCCGGCGAGAGTCAGGAGCATCCCACTCGACGTCGGGCTTGACTGCACCCGAAGTGCCACCACGAGCCCGAACATGAGCCTGATGGGTGCTTGAAGACACATGAAACGTCATCTGCACAACGGTGAAGCCACGGCGCACCGCACACCATCAGCAGTCCAATGCCATTGGATCGGTACCGCTGGATCGGTACCGCGATGGTGTTGAGTCGCCGCCCGTCCGCTGCGGAGAGGCCCGGAGTCCATCCGCGTGGCGTCTCCTGGTGGTTGACGCACCAGCCGACGCGGCTCGCCAACTCCAGCCGCTCGCCGCTCCCTCGCCCCCGGCCCACAAGGGGACGGCGCCCCCGTGGCCGGAGCCCGGCAGCACCCGAGAGGTAGGGCGAGTTCACCGCGGGATACGGTCACGGCTGGACAGATGCCGCCATGCGCATACAACGGCCCCCTGGGTAAACCTTGTTGCACCTGGCGTACGGTGAACTACACCCGGTAGCGTCGCGGTTCGGGTGTTCACCTTCGGCTGTCGGAGTCGGGGCGAGCCACGGTCTGCCTCCATTGCGGCGTCGATGACACCCGCCGCGCGCAGTGCCTGACGCGCCCCGGACGAAGGATAGACCCTAGGGCCGGGCAAGGGCCTGCCCTGCCAAGCCTTCACAACAGAGCCGGAAGCGTTGACTTTTCAGAGGGTTGACCAGGGGGAGCCAGATGAGCGAGAGAACGAGAGCCGATACTGAACTGATCAAGGATTGCTCGAACTCCCTATTTCGGATTCATCGAGAATTCAAGGAGAACAGCAACCCCGCAGATGACTGCGAAAAGTCCCTCGGGAGTGATGAGCTCCGCAGCGTTTTCGACGACTTCTCCGAAACCTGGAAGAAGACGCGCAAGAAATTGATGGAAGACATCCACCATCTGGCCAAATTCACACGGACCGCAGCCGAAACGTATGACAAGGTGGATCACGAGCTGGCTCAAGCCCTTCGCGACACCCGCAAGTCGAGGAGGAAGAAATGAGCCCTCGCCCCCATGACTGGGAACCGCTGCACGACGGCGACCCCATTCCCGGCGACCCCCACGAAGTGGCCAGGCTCGGCAAGCGTCTACGCCGGATGGCCGACGAGATCGACAAACAGGCCGACAATATCAAGGCTCTTTCGTCAGTCGAGAGCTGGGACAGTGATGCCGGTCGTGGTTTCCACGAGATAGCTGATGGAACCGCAGCACGGCTGAAACGCGCATACGACCGCTACGACGAAGCAGCCAAAGCACTCGGCACCAAAGTCGTGCAGGGCGAGTCCAACGAGTACGCAAGTGAACTGAACAGAGCCCAGAAAGTTGCAGACAAGGCTCTGGATGAGTTTCGCGAAGCAGAACGCGAACAAAAGCATGCCGGCGCTGACCTGGAAAAATTCCACGGCACGGTCCCCAGCGCCGACGATGCCACAGAACGAACCAGGCTCGAGAAAAAGCGTGATGCGGCGATGGACGTCATTCGTCGTTGCCATAGCGAGGTCGGCCGAGCAAAAATCATTCGGGATGATGCCGCAAAAGCGGCAGCGAAGCACATCAGAAATACAGTTCACCATGATGGCGTCCGCGACCAAGGCGGAATCATGAATTTCCTGGCCGATTGGGCGGATAGATTCGCCAACCTTTCAGCGATATTCTCGATTCTGGCCGTCATTTGCGTATTCGTTCCTCCCCTGGAAGTCCTCGCCCCCATCTTTGGTGCGCTTGCCGTATTGACCAGCGCGGCAGCGCTGGTGGGACACAGCTACGACATGTCTGCGCGTGGCGGGGAACTCAACGGCTGGAAGCTGTTCTTCGACGGACTCGGGGTCATGCCAGGCCTGGGATCCCTCAAGGGCTTCAGGGCTGTCAAAGGTCTCAGCGGCCTCAGTAAGCTTCGGGGGATTCGCTTCAGCGGCAGCGACGCCTTGGCAGGAGTTTCGCACAAGTTCTTCAACGGACTCGCTGTGACAGTTGTTAACGGGGTTCTCGTGAAATCTGGGAGGCCTGCGATCACAGGTGAACGGATCACCGCAGGAATCAAAACAGGCTCCTTTGTGGGAGCCTTGGTCAAAATATTCGGAGGTCACAACGGCGAGCGGACGGGTGACCCAGGCGACCCGCCGAAACCCACACCGGCTGCACCCTCACCTCGCCCTTCACCGCAGCCGAAGCCCTCACCACAGGCCTTTCACACCGCCCTGGCGCACTAGCGTCCGTTTCCTCCGTCGAAGGGAATTCTCAGATGCCTCAAGATCACGAGCTGGAGCCAGGAGAGTACCGAGCGCGCGGCGGCATCGTCAGGAAGATGGTGCCGGGTGAGGCTCTATTTGCAATTCCGAAGGCTCGGGAACTTGCTGACAAACAGGGCCGGAAGCTGGGGTTCGATTTCCTCGACGACGCCGCGGTATTGCGGATGCTTCGACTTCGCCACTACGACGACACTCAACTGCGCGGCATCGGAATGAAGCTGGGACTTCCTTCTGCATTGGCTCTCACCGGCCTGTTTCTCTACTGGGGAGGGTACGTCCAGTACTGGGAATCCTCCAAGTCGCAGACGACCTTCTACGTCATAACGGGTGCGGTGGTTGCCGTCATCCTTATTCTCTACATCGTTTTTCTCGCTCGACACTGGGGTGATCGCGCCAGGCAGAACGTCCGAGCACGCGCCGCTGCATACAGAGACATCGCCCATACTGCGGGGCGCCACGGCGCCGAACTCCCCGAGTTCTACCCACATTATGGCCCCTACCCCTTCGCAGCCAATTTTCATCCTGAGGCGGCAGAGCTCCGGCTGCCGGGTGAGGAATGTTCCTCGTGAGCTCTTCTCACCACAACTGGAATCTCGATGAGGGTTTTCTTGATGTCAACTGGGTGATGCCTACGGGCTTCTTCGAGCTGCCGATGGAAGCAGAGTCCGTGGAGGAAATCACGGAGCAGCTGATCCGTCTGGCGCAGGAGGTGCTTCCGAACGGCACACCGGACATGCAGTACCAGTGGGCCGCCATGTGCGGAGCCAACTACGACGCTTTCGTTGAGGGCAGCGTACAATACGCCGGATTCGTGGCGACGGAAGTTGATGACAAGCGGTGCACCGCCACTGTCCACGTGTCCCTCATGGACCTTGCCGAAGAAACCAGAAAAGACCCGATCCAAGCCACGATGGCAGCGTTGAAAGCCCTCAACATAGGCGAAGTCCGGGAGATCTCCCTCCCGTGCGGTCCAGCAGTTTCTTGCATCGGCAGCCGTAGGGCTGCATTGACAGGGGCACTGACGCCATCCGGAAATGACGAGCCCTTTTGGACTTCGTTCATCCAGGTGCAGATCCCCCTTTCCAACGGAACGGCTGCCGTATTCGAGCTGGCTACACCCACTCAGGAAGGGTGGGATGTCTTCTCTTCCATGTTTGCGGGGGTTGTCAAGAGTGTTCGCATTTTTGCCCCCGCTGAACACGCTGTGGAGATGTCAACTTGACCACCATCGACGAGATCAAGCCGCCTGAGGACTACCAGATCCTGGTACCACGGGACTGGTTTCGAATCGACCTCACGATTGAAGGCTGGCGTCCACAGCTGAAGAAGTTTGTCGACCTACAGACAGAGCACGGCCTGATGCCCGCAGAAACAAGAAAAGAGCTGTGGCGAACCTTGCGGAATACCGCCGAGGACGCCGCCGGGCGGGGTGCTCTGGAGTTGTTCCTTCGCACTGGCGTGCAAGGTGATCTAAGCGCTCCTGCAACGCTGCTGGTCTCGCTGCTGCCACTGAAGGGGGAACTGCGGACTTCCCCTGCCGACCTCTCCCGGGCTTTGTCAGCCCGCAATCGCAACGGAGGCACTGTGGCGATCGGCAGCGTCCCCGCGGGAACCGCAGTTCACGTCGTGACTGACACGACACAGGACTTCTATGTCGAGATGCCAGGCGGGGTCGGCTATCTGCTTCTTGCCTTCTCAGTACCCCTGGAGGGCGTCGCGACGCCGATGGGCGAGTTGTGCAAGGCTATCGCTGCGTCATTGCGCTGGGTGTGAGTAAGCGACGGGTGATCTTCATCAGGAGTCACCGTATCCGGCCAAATCTCCCCACCCGAACAACCATCCGGCGCATCCGGCCGTCCAACCCGGCGACACCGCATCCGATCGATTTCCTGGGGGGAAACATCATGCGACGTTGGGGTACCGCGGCGGCCGCGCTCGTGCTCGCCGCCACCGGACTGACGGCGACCGCCGCCTCGGCGACCGCCGCCACGGCCACCGAGGCGAGCACCCGGGCCGAGGCCTGCGCCACCGCCTGGGGCAGCGGAGACAAGACCGCGGACGTGACCGCGTACACGCCGCTGACGAACATCAGGACCGGCCGGCACGACTGCTACGACCGGATGGTCATCGACACCCGCGCCGCGGGCGGCCACAAGGTCGGCTACCAGGTGCGGTACGTCGACAAGGTCTACCAGGACGGCTCCGGCACGGCGATCCCCGTCGGCGGCGGCGCCGTCCTCGAGGTCCGGGTGGCCGCGCCGAGCTACGACCCCGAGACGGGCGCGGCGACGTACGCGGGGCGCGCGGGCAAGCCGCTGCCCGGCGTGAACATCAGCGGCTACCGGACGTTCAAGGACACCCGGTTCGTCGGCAGCTTCGAGGGTGACACCCAGATCGGCTTGGGCGTCCGCGCCCGCCTGCCGTTCCGCGTGCTCCAGCTCCCCGACCGCCTGGTGATCGACGTGGCGCACACCTGGTCCACGGCGCGCTGACCGAAGCACCTCCGCACGGACCATGACGACGGCGGCGCCCCGTACCGAGTACGGAGCGCCGCCGTCGTTCACCATCCCGTTCACATCACGCGATCCCGGCCGGGAGAACTACTCCCCGCGCTGCAACCGCCGCGCGACCTCGGTCGCCCAGTACGTCAGGATCGTCCCCGCCCCCGCGCGCTTGATCCCGGTCAGGGTCTCCATGATCGCGCGGTCCCGCTCGATCCAGCCCTTCTCGGCCGCGGCCTCGATCATCGCGTACTCGCCGGAGATCTGGTACGCGGAGACCGGCACGTCCACCGTGTCGGCGATCTGCCGCAGGATGTCCAGGTACGGCAGCGCCGGCTTCACCATCACCATGTCGGCGCCCTCTTCGAGGTCGAGCGCCAGCTCCCGCAGCGACTCCCGCGCGTTGGCCGGGTCCTGCTGGTACGTCTTCCGGTCGCCCTTCAGCGACGAGGCGACGGCCTCGCGGAACGGCCCGTAGAACGCCGAGGTGTACTTCGCGGTGTAGGCGAGGATCGCGACGTCCTCGTGCCCGGTGCCGTCCAGCGCCTCGCGGATCACCCCGACCTGACCGTCCATCATGCCGCTCGGGCCCACCACGTGGACGCCGGCGTCCGCCTGCACCCGCGCCATTTCGGCGTAGCGCTCCAGCGTCGCGTCGTTGTCGACCCGGCCGTCGTCGTCCAGTACGCCGCAGTGGCCGTGGTCGGTGTACTCGTCCAGGCACAGGTCGGACATGACGACGAGGTCGTCGCCGACCTCGGCCTTCACGTCCCGGATGGCGACCTGGAGGATCCCGTTCGGGTCCGTGCCCTGGCTGCCGGCCGCGTCCTTGACCTCCGGGATGCCGAACAGCATGAGCCCGCCGACCCCGGCCTCGACCGCCTCCGCGGCGGCCTTTCGCAGGGTGTTGCGGGTGTGCTGCACGACGCCCGGCATCGCCGAGATCGGCACCGGCGCGCTGATGCCCTCCCGCACGAAGGCGGGAAGGATCAGCTCGGCCGGGTGCAGCCGGGTCTCGGCGACCATCCGTCGCATGGCCGGGGTGGTACGGAGCCGTCGGGGACGGGCCCCGGGAAAGCGTCCGTAAACACTCACGTGCGCCTCCTGCGCGATCCGGGCCGGCGCTCGCTCGGCCTGGTGACGTGTTCGCCCGCCTCGACGGCGGCGTCCCGGCGCTTGGCACCGAAGTCCGCGAGCGCCTCGGCCAGCTTGTGCACCGACGGCTCGGGCGACAGGACGTCCACACGCAGGCCGTGCTCCTCCGCGGTCTTCGCGGTGGCCGGGCCGATGCAGGCGATGACGGTGACGTTGTGCGGCTTGCCGGCGATGCCGACGAGGTTCCGCACCGTGGAGGACGAGGTGAACAGGACCGCGTCGAACCCGCCGCCCTTGATCGCCTCACGGGTCTCGGCCGGCGGCGGCGAGGCGCGCACGGTCCGGTAGGCCGTGACGTCGTCCACCTCCCAGCCCAGCTCGATCAGACCGGCCACCAGGGTCTCGGTGGCGATGTCCGCGCGCGGCAGGAACACCCGGTCGATCGGGTCGAAGACCGGGTCGTACGGCGGCCAGTCCTCCAGCAGGCCCGCCGCCGACTGCTCGCCGCTGGGCACCAGGTCCGGCTTCACACCGAAGTCGACCAGCGCCTTGGCGGTCTGCTCGCCCACGGCCGCGACCTTGATCCCGGCGAAGGCGCGGGCGTCGAGCCCGTACTCCTCGAACTTCTCCCGGACGGCCTTCACCGCGTTGACCGAGGTGAAGGCGATCCACTCGTAGCGGCCGGTGACCAGGCCCTTGACCGCGCGCTCCATCTGCTGCGGGGTGCGGGGCGGCTCGACGGCGATGGTGGGCACCTCGTGCGGCACCGCGCCGTAGCTGCGCAGCTGGTCGGAGAGCGAGGCCGCCTGCTCCTTGGTCCGCGGGACCAGGACCTTCCAGCCGAACAGCGGCTTCGACTCGAACCAGGAGAGCTGGTCGCGCCGTTCCGCCGCACTGTGCTCGCCGACGACGGCTATCACCGACTGGCCGCCGTCCGGCGACGGCAGCACCTTCGCGGACTTCAGCACCTGGGCGACCGTGCCCAGGGTGGCGGTCCAGGTGCGCTGCCGGGTGGTCGTGCCGGCGACGGTGACCGTCATCGGGGTGTCCGGCTTCCGCCCGGCGGCGACGAGTTCACCGGCGGCCGAGGCGACCGAGTCCAGCGTCGTGGAGACGACGGCGGTGGCGTCGCTGGTGCCGACCTCGCTCCAGGACCGCTCGGTGGCGGTCCGGGCGTCAAGGAAGCGGACGTCGGCGCCGGTCCCGTTGCGCAGCGGCACACCGGCGTACGCGGGTACACCCACCGCGGTCGCCACTCCGGGCACCACCTCGAACGGAATGTTCTCGGCGGCGCAGGCCAGCATCTCGGCGGCGGCGTCGCAGTCCATGCCGGGGTCGCCCGCGACCGCCCGCACGACCCGCTTGCCGCCCCGTGCGGCCCCCATGACAAGATTGGCGGCATCCCCTGAGGCGGGCTCCGTCGCAGGGGCTGACGACTCGTCATGCCCCGCTTGCGGGATGTCCACCCCTGCCCTGGTGTGCGTACGCACCACGTCGAGCACCTGGGGATCGGCGATCAGAGTGTCCGCGTTGGCCAGCGCCTCGACGGCGCGCAGCGTCAGCAGTCCCGGATCTCCGGGTCCGGCACCGAGGAAGGTGACGTGACCGAGACCAGCCTGTGGTGCTCGTTGGATCTTTGCGGCAGTGGGGCTCAAAGTGCTCGCTCCCCCATCAGACCGGCCGCACCCTTGGCGAGCAGTTCGGCGGCGAGTTCACTGCCGAGCTGCAGGGCGTCGTCGTGAGACGCGGGTACGGGAGCGGTGGTGGACAGCTGCACCAGCGTCTTGCCGTCGGTCGTGCCGACGACGCCGCGCAGGCGCATTTCGGTGACAACCTGCCCGTCGGCCAGAAGGTCGGCCAGCGCCCCCACAGGTGCGCTGCAGCCGGCCTCCAGGGCGGCGAGCAGGGATCGCTCGGCGGTCACGGCGGCCCGGGTGTACGGGTCGTCGAGCTCGGCGAGCCGGGCGGCGAGGCCCGCGTCGGACGCGGAACACTCGACCGCCAGTGCCCCCTGGCCGGGGGCGGGCAGGACGTTGTCGACGGGCAGCTTCTCAGTCGCCTCGTCGATACGGCCGATCCGGGTGAGCCCGGCGGCGGCGAGGACGACGCCGTCCAGCTTGCCGGAGCGCACGTATCCGATACGGGTGTCGACGTTGCCGCGTATCGGAACGGTTTCTATGTCGCGGCCCAGGGTGCGGGCCCACGCGTTGAGCTGCGCCATCCGGCGCGGGGAGCCGGTGCCGATGCGGACCGGAGCCCTCCGGGACTCCTCCGCCAGCTGCTCGAAGGTGAGGCCGTCGCGGGCGACGAGGGCGTCCCGCGGGTCCTCGCGCGGCGGCACGGCGGCGATCACGAGCTCCTCGGGCTGCGTGGTCGGCAGGTCCTTGAGCGAGTGCACGGCGAAGTCGATCTCGCCGCGCAGCAGCGCGTCGCGCAGCGCGGTCACGAAGACGCCGGTGCCGCCGATCTGCGCCAGCTGCTCCCGGGAGGTGTCGCCGTACGTGGTGATCTCGACCAGCTCGACCGGGCGTCCGGTGAGCCGGCGGACGGCGTCCGCGACCTGCCCGGACTGGGCCATGGCCAGGGTGGAGCGGCGGGTGCCCAGGCGCAGCGGACCGCTGCCGGAGCCGGACGCTTCGCGCGCGGTGGTGGAGGGGGTGGTGTTGTCGTTCATGCCCGCTCCTGCCCGGGGTCGGTGCTGTCGGCCCGGCTGACGGCGGCGACCGCCTGCGGGTCGAGGTCGAAGAGTTCCCGCAGCGCGTCCGCGTACCCGGCGCCGCCGGGCTCGCCCGCGAGCTGCTTGACCCGCACGGTGGGCGCGTGCAGCAGCTTGTCGACGACGCGGCGCACGGTCTGGGTGATCTCGGCGCGCTGCTTGTCGTCCAGTCCGGGGAGGCGGCCGTCGAGGCGGGCGATCTCGCTCGCGACGACATCGGCGGCCATGGTCCGCAGGGCGACGACGGTGGGGGTGATGTGGGCGGCACGCTGAGCGGCGCCGAACGCGGCGACCTCCTCGGAGACGATGCCCCGGACCCGGTCCACATCGGCGGCCATGGGCGCGTCGGCGGAGGCCTCGGCGAGGGTTTCTATGTCCACCAGCCGGACGCCGTCGACGCGGTGCGCCGCCGGGTCGATGTCGCGCGGCATCGCCAGGTCGAGCAGGAAGCTCTCCCCGGTGCGCTCCGCGACCGCGGTGGCCACGGCCTCGCCGGTGAGCACCAGCCCGGTCGCGCCGGTGCAGGAGACGGTGAGGTCGGCGCGGGCCAGCTCGCCCGGGACCTCGTCCATCGGTACGGCGCGCGCCGTGAGGCCGGGACCGGTCTGGTCGGCGAGCGCGGCGGCCAGCCGCTCGGCACGGTCGATTGTTCGGTTGGCGATCACCAGTTCCACGACGCCCGCGCGGGCGAGCGTGGTCGCGGCCAGCGAGGACATCGATCCGGCGCCGATCACCAGGGCGCGCTTGCCGGACGCCCACGGCTCGACGGGGCCGCCCGCGGCGAGCTGTTCGAGACCGAAGGTGACCAGCGACTGGCCGGCCCGGTCGATCCCGGTCTCGCTGTGCGCCCGCTTGCCGACCCGCAGCGCCTGCTGGAACAGGTCGTTCAGCAGCCGCCCGGCGCTGTGCAGCTCCTGGCCGAGCGCGAGGGCGTCCTTCATCTGGCCGAGGATCTGGCCCTCGCCGACGACCATCGAGTCCAGGCCGCAGGCCACCGAGAACAGGTGGTGGACGGCCCGGTCCTCGTAGTGCACGTAGAGGTACGGGGTGAGCTCGTCGATGCCGACCCCGCAGTGCACGGAGAGCAGCGTGGACAGCTCGGCGACACCGGCGTGGAACTTGTCCACGTCGGCGTAGAGCTCGATGCGGTTGCAGGTGGCGAGCACCGCGGCCTCGGCCGCCGGCTCGGCGGCGAGCGTGTCCTGCAGCAGCTTGGCCTGCGTGTCGGCGGCGAGGGCGGCCCGCTCCAGCACGCTCACCGGCGCGCTGCGGTGGCTCAGCCCGACGACCAGAAGACTCATGCCGGCATCACGGCGGGCACGTCCCCGTCGGGCCCCTTCCGGCCCCCGTCGGCTCCGGCGCGCAGCGGCGGCGGCGACACGGCGCCCTCGTGCGCACCGTCCTCGCCCGCCTTCCGCTGCTCGTGGAAGGCGAGGATCTGGAGTTCGATCGAGAGGTCGACCTTGCGGACGTCCACCCCGTCCGGCACCGAGAGCACGGTGGGGGCGAAGTTGAGGATGGAGGTCACGCCGGCGGCGACGAGCCGGTCGCAGACCTGCTGGGCGGCGCCGGCCGGGGTGGCGATGACCCCGATGGAGACGCCGTTGTCGTCGATGATCGCTTCGAGCTCGTCGGTGTGGCGGACGGGCAGCCCGGCGATCGGCTTGCCGGCCATGGCCGGATCGGCGTCGATCAGCGCGGCGACCCGGAAGCCGCGGGAGGCGAAGCCGCCGTAGCCCGCGAGGGCGGCGCCGAGGTTACCGATACCGACGATCACGACCGGCCAGTCCTGGGTCAGGCCGAGCTCGCGCGAGATCTGGTAGACGAGGTACTCGACGTCGTAGCCGACACCACGGGTGCCGTACGAGCCGAGGTAGGAGAAGTCCTTGCGGAGCTTGGCGGAGTTCACCCCGGCCGCGGTCGCGAGCTCCTCCGACGAGACCGTGGGAACCGAACGCTCGGACAGCGCCGTCAGCGCACGCAGATACAGCGGAAGCCGGGCGACGGTGGCCTCGGGAATCCCTCGGCTACGGGTCGCCGGTCGGTGAGTTCGGCCAGTTGCCACGGTGCTCCTGCGGGTAGAGCGGGGCTGCAGGCGGCCACACGTCCCAGGGCCACCCCGTCGACAGCAGGCTATGTCTTTGTGAACGCGTGCACAAAGATGGTGTCCGCTTTGTCCGACCAAAGTGACCGGGGTCACGCGTATCGATCGCATGATCGCGGAACCGCCCACAATGCGGATCTCCCCCGGTCGCCGCCGGGAGGGGACCCCCACCCCCGGCCACCGGGACGGACCCGCGGCCGGCAGGGGTGCGTGGCCACGTTCCCTACGACTTTGCCCCCGAACCACCCGAATCGTCCATGCCGCCATCCAACCGGAGGCCGCTCCCCGGCGCACGTCCGCGCGCTGCACAATGCAGTCATGAGCCCGCTGCTGCGCCGCACACCCCGCAAGAACCCCGCCGACAGCACCGTCACTCTGATCGGCAGACCGGGCTGCCACCTCTGCGACGACGCCCGGAAGGTGATCTCTTCCGTCTGCGCCGAGCTGGGGGCGGCCTGGGAGGAGAAGGACATCACCGAGGACGCGGAACTGCACCGCAAGTACTGGGAGCAGATCCCGGTCGTCCTCGTCGACGGCGCCCAGCACGACTTCTGGCGGGTCGACCCGAAGCGGCTGCGCACGGCCCTGGGCGGCTGAGGCCCGTCCGGCGACGGCGGCCGGTGATCACACACCGGCACAGCGGACACACGGACCGGAAACAGAACCGCCGCAGGAAGTTCACGCGCCCGAATCCTCCCGACTCCGGTTTGGCGGAGGTCACTGGCTATGCTCACGTCATGGCCGCACTGGGATGGCTCACACCGCGAAGGCGCTCCGCCACGGCACGCAGCGTGCTGGCAGGCGAAGCGGCTGCCGAGGCAGCCCGCAAGTCCTCGCTCGACGCCGCGCCGGACGCCGGGAGCGAGAGCGCCGAGGACTCCGGGGAGCCGGAGTTCCCCGTCGCGGGGGACCGCCTGGCCGCCGCCTTCTTCGACCTCGACAACACCGTCATGCAGGGCGCGGCCCTCTTCCACTTCGGCCGCGGCCTCTACAAGCGCCGCTTCTTCCAGAAGCGCGAACTGGCCCGCTTCGCCTGGCAGCAGGCGTGGTTCCGGCTGGCGGGCGTGGAGGACCCGGCGCACATGGAGGACGCCCGCAACAGCGCGCTGTCCATCGTGAAGGGCCACCGGGTCTCCGAGCTCATGGAGATGGGCGAGGAGATCTACGACGAGTACATGGCCGAGCGGATCTGGCCGGGCACCCGCGCCCTCGCCCAGGCCCACCTCGACGCGGGCCAGAAGGTCTGGCTGGTCACCGCCGCCCCGGTGGAGACCGCGACGATCATCGCCCGCCGGCTCGGCCTGACCGGCGCCCTCGGCACCGTCGCCGAGTCCCTCGACGGCATCTACACCGGCAAGCTCGTCGGCGAACCGCTGCACGGCCCGGCGAAGGCCGAGGCGGTACGGGCCCTGGCCGGCGCCGAGGGGCTCGACCTCTCGCGCTGCGCCGCGTACAGCGACTCCGCCAACGACATCCCGATGCTGTCCATCGTCGGGCACCCGTACGCGATCAACCCGGACACGCGGTTGCGCAAACACGCCCGCGAGCACGGCTGGCGGCTGCGCGACTACCGCACGGGCCGCAAGGCGGCGAAGGTCGGCATCCCGGCCGCCGCCGGGGTCGGCGCGCTGGCCGGTGGAGCGGCCGCCGCGGTCGCCCTCCAGCGCCGCCGCCGCTGACGCACCCTTTTCGCACCCCACCACCGTCGGCCGCCGGCCGCGGCGGGTCGGTCACCGTCCCGCCGGACCGACCTGCGGAGGCGAAGGAACCGCCCCGCCCCGCCCGGAGATCCGGCGACCCCCGGAGCGCCGGCCGGCGGACCGCACCGCCCGCTCCGGCCCGGCCGTGCTGCGCCGGTGCGACGCGCGGCCATTCCGGCCTTCTTACCCCCCGCGGCTCCCCGCCAGTCCCAATGCCGCCGCATCGCCACAAGTTGACCCGCGATCGAGCAATTTGCGCGGAGAATCGATCATTCTGCGCACCACGCTCCCTATGCAATCGGTCATCAACCTGTAACAGAGCGCTCCGAAGCGGTGATTTGAGCAACTCGGTGTAGCGCTGCCTGTACGAAGCGTTATTCTCCTCAGACGCAAACGGGTACCCGCACGTCGCTACGACGGGTGAATGTATCCGTACTGCACGTGATGGAAGCTCTGCCTCTGGGAGTCCCGTGTACCCACACGTCGGGGTTGACGCCTCGGGCCTGGCTACGCTCCGCGCGACGGTCGCCGACCATCTGCGCGGCCTCGTCCCCGCCGCGTACGCCGTCCCCGCCTTCGCCGTGCCTGTCCCTGCCGCCGGACCCACCGGACCCGTCGGCCCCGCCTACGCCCTCGCCGAGCGCACCGCCGCGGTCGGCCGACGCACCCGGACCGGCGCCCCCGCCGCTCGCCGCCCCGCCGCCGACAGCGACAGCCGTCGCATGATGGACCTGGTCGAACGCGCCCAGGCCGGCGAGGCCGAGGCCTTCGGCCGCCTCTACGACCAGTACGCCGACACCGTGTACCGGTACATCTACTACCGGGTGGGCGGCAAGGCCACCGCGGAGGACCTCACCAGCGAGACGTTCCTGCGCGCCCTGCGCCGGATCGGCACCTTCACCTGGCAGGGCCGCGACTTCGGCGCCTGGCTGGTGACGATCGCCCGCAACCTCGTCGCCGACCACTTCAAGTCCAGCCGGTTCCGCCTCGAGATCACCACCGGCGAGATGCTCGACGCCAACGAAGTGGAGCGCAGTCCCGAGGACTCGGTCCTCGAATCGCTGTCCAACGCGGCCCTGCTGGAGGCCGTTCGCAAGCTCAACCCGCAGCAGCAGGAGTGCGTGACCCTGCGGTTCCTCCAGGGCCTGTCGGTCGCGGAGACCGCCCGGGTGATGGGGAAGAACGAAGGCGCGATCAAGACGCTCCAGTACCGGGCCGTCCGGACCCTGGCGCGGCTGCTCCCCGACGACGCCCGCTGACCACCACGACAACCCCTACGGTGACCCAACATGACCCCCCGGTCCGATCATCGTCCGCGCGTAACCCGACTGCCGAGCTGCTCGTTGTCCGGATTGCAGGCTCCCTCTGGTCGTCCCCTGATCGCTTCTGCTCACTCGATCGAGTGGTTGCGCTCAAGGTGCGCAACCTTCCATCCATGCCGGGGAGTCGAGGGTGATGACGAGAGGAGGTGCCGCCTGTGATCGCAAACGTATCGGCGCACCGGCGGGCGAACGCCTTCGCCCAGGTCCTGGACGAGCAGGCTCACCAGGACGGGACGGCCGAGCGGTCCGACACCACGGCGGACATCCGGCAGGACCGGCTGCTCGCCCTGGCGGGCGGGCTCGGTCGGCTGCCGAAGCCGGAGCTGGATCCGGACGTCAGGACGGTGCAGCGGGCGCAGCTGGTCGCTGCCATGGAGGCGATGCTCGCCGAGGGCACCGCGAGCGAGGGCCCGGCACTGCCCGGCCAGCGCTCCGGCAAGGGCGCCCACCGGGCCGGCTCGGGCCGGTCGCTCCGTCCGCGGTCCCGCTGGTCGAAGGGGCTCGCCGCGGGCGGGCTGACGGTCGGTGTCGCGGCCGGGGCGTTCAGCGGCGTGGCGGCGGCCAGCTCCGACGCCCTGCCCGGGGATTCGCTGTACGGGCTCAAGCGCGGCATGGAGGACATGAAGCGCGGCCTGGCGGACGGCGACTCCGACCGCGGCAGGGTGTACCTGGACCAGGCCTCGACGCGGATGAACGAGGCCCGCAGGCTGATGGAGCGCGGCCGCGCCGGTGATCTCGACCACGAGTCGCTGGGCGAGGTCCGCCGGGCACTCTCCGGCATGCGGCACGACGCCTCGGAGGGCCACCGGCTGCTGTCCCAGGCCTACGCGCAGGACGGCTCGCTGGGTCCGATCCAGACCCTGGAGTCCTTCTCGACCTCGCACCGGCGCAGTTGGCGGGAGCTCCGCGACCGGCTGCCCGCCCAGCTCACCGACGTGGGCGACCAGGTGAGTTCGGTCTTCGACGCGATGGACGAGGAGGTCGGCCCGCTGAAGTCGCTCCTCCCCACCCCGCCCGGCGGGGACGACGCCCGGACGGGCTCCGGCCGCTCCTCGGGCCCGACCGGTTCGCACAGCCGGTCACGGCACTCCGAGCCCGCGTCCGACGCCCCGTCCGAGCGCCGGAGCGGCAAGGAGAGCAAGCCGCATCCGTCGGAGTCGCGGCAGTCCGAGGGCGGGCTCATCGACGGCGCCGACGATCTGCTCGACCCGCCGAAGACCAGCCCGTCGCCCTCGGGCCGGGACAGCGGCAAGGGCGGCGCCCCGGCCAAGCCGGACGTCACCCTGCCGCCCGTACTGCCCGGCCTGCTGCCGGGCCTGGGCATCGAGGGCGAGGACGCCCGGTAGGCAGCACCGCGCCTGCCGCCCCTCGCCCGGCGGCTCCCGCTCTCCGGACGGAGTCCGGTCCTCCGCGCTACGGCGCCGGGGATCGGACGCCGTTCGCTGTGTCGGCTGTGCCCCGGGCGGCTGCGGGCGGGCGTCTTCAGCGGAGCGGATGTGCTCCAGGCGGCTGTGTTCCAGGCGGCTGTGTTCCAGGCGATTGTGCTCCAGGGGCTGTGCGGGGGCTCTGCGCCGAGGCGTTCAGGGCGTCCGTCACCGATCGGCCCCGAGCCGGCCGCCGCCCCAGGACAGGGTGCCGGTGTCCGCGCGGGCCGTGTCCCCGCGCCCGCTGCCGTCCCCGCGACCGCCGCCCACGCGACTGCCCCCGTCCTCGCGACTACCGCCGTTCTCCCGACTACCGGCGTTCTCGCGGCCCCCGCCGTCCCGGTGCTCGGTCAGGCGCAGCCGGACCACGCCGGCGTCCAGGTCCACCGAGACCGGCGGCTCCTCCGCGGGACGGACGTTCTTGCGGACGCGTTCCTGCTCCATGGCCTTCTTGTTGGCCTGCGCCTGCGGGCTCATGTCCTGCATGAAGTCGGCGCCGATCGCCGACAGCCCCTTGCGCTTGCGCCAGTAGATCCAGCCGCGGCGCTCCATCCATAACAGCAGGCGATCGGCGAGGAACGCAGCCGCGGCCAGGGCTGCAAGCGTCCCCGTGATGATGACGATGTCGTTTCCCACATCCGGCGAACGGCCCTGCCGGACACGGCGTTCCCGGCCGTCCGCCGAGCGGGGACCGGGCGCAGGCCGGAGGAACAGGTCAGAAGAAGACCGACCGCCGCTGGACGAGCAGCTTGTACAGGGTGTGCTGAATCGTTTCCCGGACCTGGTCGGTCAGGTTGAACATCAGCATCGGGTCCTCGGCCGCCTCCAACGGGTAGCCGTCCGTCGGGATCGGCTCGCCGAACTGGATCGTCCACTTCGTCGGCAGCGGTACCGCACCGAGCGGGCCGAGCCAGGGGAACGTCGGCGTCAGCGGGAAGTACGGGAAGCCGAGCAGCCGCGCGAGCGTCTTGGCGTTCCCGATCATCGGGTAGATCTCCTCCGCCCCGACGATCGAGCACGGCACGATCGGCGCCCCCGCCTGGAGCGCCGTGGAGACGAACCCGCCCCGCCCGAAGCGCTGCAGCTTGTACCGCTCGGAGAAGGGCTTGCCGATGCCCTTGAAGCCCTCCGGCATGACCCCGACCACCTCGCCGCGCTCCAGCAGCCGCTGGGCGTCCTCGGAGCACGCCAGGGTGTGGCCCGCCTTGCGCGCCAGCTCGTTGACGACGGGCAGCATGAAGACGAGATCGGCGGCGAGCAGCCGCAGATGACGGTCGGCGGGGTGGTGGTCGTGCACCGCGACCTGGAGCATCAGCCCGTCCAGCGGCAGGGTTCCGGAGTGGTTGGCGACGATCAGCGCGCCACCGGTGTCCGGAATGTTCTCGATGCCCTTCACCTCGACCCGGAAGTACTTGTCGTACAGCGGGCGGAGCATGGACATCAGGACCTGGTCGGTGAGCTCCTCGTCGTAGCCGAAGTCGTCGACCTCGTAGTCCCCGGTGACCCGGCGGCGCAGGAAGGACAGCCCGTGCGCGAGCCGGCGCTCCCACTGGCCGCTCCGCGGTGGGTCCCCGGCCGCCGCGGCCGGCGCATCGGGGGACACGGCCTGCTCGGGGACCGGCGCCAGCGGGCCCGACGCACGCCCGTTCACCCGGGACTTCGGCTTGGGCTTGCCGCGCCGCGACCTCGGGTCGTCACCGAAGGGAATGACCTTGGCGTCGGCCATGTCAGGTGCGCTCCTCACTGGGGCCGGCGGAGGCGAGGTCCGCGAGCCGGTCGACGGTACGGGCGAGGGTCTCGGGCGGCAGCAGCCCGGGGCCCCGGCTGCGGGCGAAGTCGGCGAAGGTCTCGGCGGTCGTGTACTCCGGCCGGAACCCCAGCGTCTCCCGCATCTGCGTGGTCTGCACCACCCGGCCGTGGGTCAGCAGCCGGATCTGCTCCGGGGAGAAGTCGGTCATGCCGATGGAGCGGAGCGCGGAGCCGACCCAGGTGACGGCGGGGAGCAGCACCGGCGCCGTGGGGCGGCCGAGCCGCCGCGCGGTCTGCGACAGCAGCAGCACTCCGTCGCCGGCGATGTTGAAGGTGCCGCTGTTGAGCGTGCCGCGGCGCGGTTCGGACGAGGCGATCCGCAGCACCTCGACGACGTCGTCCTCGTGCACGAACTGCAGCCGCGGGTCGTACCCGAACACGGTGGGCAGCACCGGCAGGGAGAAATAGTCGATGAGCGGGGACTCGGCCCGGGGGCCGAGGATGTTGGCGAACCGCAGCACGCAGACGGCGACGTCGGGGCGGCGGCGGGCGAAGCCGCGGACGTACCCCTCGACCTCGACAGCGTCCTTGGCGAAGCCACCGCTGGGCAGGGACTTGGGCGGCGTGCTCTCGGTGAAGACGGCGGGGTCGCGCGGCGCCGAGCCGTACACGCTGGTGCTGGACTTGACCACGAGCCGCTGCACGGAGGGCGCCTTCTGGCAGGCGCCGAGCAGCTGCATGGTGCCGATGACGTTCGTTTCCTTGATCGTGCTCCGGCTGCCGCGGGTGCCCAGCGGGGTGCCGGTGACGTCCATGTGCACCACGGTGTCGACCGCGTGCTCGGCGAGGACCTTGGCGATGGTGGGCTGGCGGATGTCGGCCCGGACGAAGTCCGCGCTGCCGAGATGGTGCTCGGGCCGTACCGCGTCCACTCCGATCACCCGGTCGACACCGGGCTCCCGCTGGATGCGTCGTACGAACCGTCCCCCGAGCTGCCGGGCGACACCGGTGACGAGCACGACTTTGCCCAAGATTCAGCGCCTTCCTTCCACATCCAGGTCGCGGCTGGCGTGTTTGTTCCCGCAGCGGTCACCGTATCGGGTGGTTGTTGCGCTGTGGTGACCGAAGGATGCACAGAGCTACATTTCGGCCGGATGCCGGACGGCCTTCCCCCGATACGACGACGCCGCCCTCCCACCGGAACGGCAGGAGGGCGGCGTGTCACGCTCGGCGTTCGCTTACTTCTTGTTGCGACGCTGAACGCGGGTGCGCTTGAGCAGCTTGCGGTGCTTCTTCTTCGCCATCCGCTTGCGCCGCTTCTTGATAACAGAGCCCACGACTACCCTCGCTCACTTCGAATCACTCGGTGCGGGGCGTCCGAGCCCACACTACCTACGTCGGCCCAGCCTACCCGGCGCCGAGTGAGGAGCGTAATCCGCGGGTCACCCTCAGGCGGTCTCCACCCCCACATAGGACTCACGGAGGTAGTCGTGCACCGCCTGCTCCGGCACCCGGAAGGACCTCCCCACCCTGATCGCAGGCAGATGACCGCTGTGCACCAGCCGGTACACGGTCATCTTGGATACGCGCATCACCGTGGCGACTTCCGCCACAGTCAGGAACTGCACCTCGTTCAGAGGCCTCTCGCCAGCAGCCATGACACACCTGAACCTTCCGCACATGACGGTCACCGGCTTCCCCTCCGGTGACTTCGCGTCGCTGTGCGCTCCTCCCCAGATTAGGGGCGTGTGATGCAAGTGGGGAAGAGGAGTAGCGATCGACCGCCTACTGTGACAGACACGCTCGATTGAGTACATAGCGCGTAAGCGGTCGGTAGTAAGCGGACCGCACAGCGTCATCAAGCGGAACGGTCACCGCCACCCGGCCTCCGGCCTCGCCGACGAACAGCGCCGGGTCGTCCGTGTCGGCCGGGCCGATGGCCTCGATCCCCAGCTGACCTGCTCCGCAGACCCAGCCGTGGCCCCGACGACGAGCGCGGGGAGGGGTCCGCCGACGTCGGCGGCGGCCCCGAGGGCGGTCCGAACCGGGAGCGGGGAGTGGGTGTGCACGCCGGTTCCACAGCCCTCCGCGGCAGCCCGCCCCGCGCACACCAACGCGACCCCTCGTGCGTAGGCGAGGGTGCGGGTGCGTACCCCGAACCGGGTCGTTATGTCGATACATCGCCCCTGCGCCGGGGGGAGAACGGGGCATCCCGCCGCCGAGAGAGCGCGGGCCAACGCGGCGTAGAAGCCCAGGAGACGGTGCGGGTGGCCGGTCCCGAGCAGGACCGGCGCACGGGCGCGGGCAGCAGCGCGGAGCCGGTCGGCGAACGCCCCGAGAGCGGCCAGGGTGCGGTCGGGGCCGATCCGGTCGGGCCCGGACGCCGGCTCCGGGTCGCCCGAGAGACCGCACCGGTCGCCCATCAGCCGCAGCAGTTCCGGCTGCCGCCAGGTCCGTTCCGGATCGAGCCCGAGCAGCGCGCTCGGGTCTCACGGGCGGCGAAGAGCCGATAGCTCCGCAGGCTGGGCTCCCGTGAGGTGGCCACGGGCCCCGCCAACCGGGCCGCCAGCAGATGGGCCCGCAGCGCTCCAGCACTCAACACGCCCACGATGCCGGCCACAAGAGGGCCCCACGGCAGGGGAACGCGGAGAAGCCCCACCGACGGCCCGATGACGCGTAACCGCGGTCGCCGCGGGGCGCGTTACCGGGCCGGGTAAGAGGCTCGCGGTCGCCGGGGACGGCCAGAACGCGCCGGTCACCAGGCTGTGCCGCGGCGAGGAGAGCGCCCACGGCTGTGACAGGGCATGGCCGTGACAGGGCATGGCGGTGACGGTGCCATGGCGGTACCTGGACGCAGTGGCCGGGCCAATTCAGTGACGGGTTACGGCAATGGCGGGCTACGGCAATGGCGGAGCTACAGCGGTGACGGGTCTACGGCAGGAGCCCGTGGGACGGGTACACCGCCCGGCGCGTGGCCAGGATCGCCTGGTCCAGCCGGTCCGCCGGGTCGTAGCCGCCGCCTTCGAAGTCCCGCCAGTGCGGCTCCCGCCCGTCCGTCATCCGGTACGGGGCCGGCTGCCGCGTCTTGGCGTACACATGGTGACGCCATTCCTCCGGCACCTCGGTGGTCGGTGCGATCGGGCGTCCGGCGGCGATCGCCACCAGATGCGTCCAGGAGCGGGGCACGACCTCCACGACCGCGTAGCCGCCCCCGCCCAGCGCCACCCAGCGGCCGTCGGCGTGCCGGTGGGCCAGGTCGTGACAGGACTCCGCCACCGCCCGCTGGGCGTCCAGGCTGACCGCGAGGTGGGCGAGCGGGTCCTCGAAGTGCGTGTCCGCGCCATGCTGGGTCACCAGCACCTGCGGCGCGAACGCCTCGATCAGCTCCGGCACCACCGCGTGGAACGCCCGCAGCCAGCCCTCGTCCCCGGTCCCGGCCGGGAGCGCGATGTTGGCCGCGCTGCCCTCGGCGGCCGTGCCGCCCGTCTCCTCGGGCCAGCCCGTCTGCGGGAAGAGCGTGCGGGGGTGTTCGTGGAGCGAGACGGTCAGCACGCGCGGGTCGTCCCAGAAGGCGGCCTGGACGCCGTCGCCGTGGTGCACGTCCACGTCCACATAGGCGACGCGCTCGGCGCCCAGCTCCAGGAGCCGGGCGATGGCCAGGGCCGCGTCGTTGTAGATGCAGAACCCAGCCGCCCCGCCGGGCATCGCGTGGTGCAGTCCGCCGGCGAAGTTCACCGCGTGCCGGACCTCACCGCGCCAGACGGCCTCCGCCGCCCCGACCGACTGCCCGGCGATCAGCGCCGACGCCTCGTGCATGCCGGCGAACGCGGGGTCGTCCTCGGTGCCCAGGCCGTACGACGCCTCGGCGGACTTCGGATCGGCCGACGCGCGCCGCACGGCGTCGATGTAGTCCGAGCGGTGCACGAGCCGCAGCGTGGAGGCACCGGCGGACTTGGCGGACACCACGTCCAGCGCCCGGTCAAGACCGAACGCCTCGACCAGGCGCATGGTCAGTCCCAGCCGCACCGGATCCATCGGGTGTCCGGGCCCGAAGTCATAGCCCGTTACTGCCTCGTCCCACATCAGCTGTGCGCGGCCGCTCATGCTCGCCACCGTATCGGGTCGATTCGGCGCCGAACGAACCGGCGTACAGGAGTGTCACCAGCACCAGGGCCATCGGCACGAGCATCGCCCCGCGGTAGCTCCAGGCGTCCCCCAGCACGCCCACGAGCGGTGAGCCGACCAGGAAGCCGACATAGTTGAAGATGTTGAGCCGGGCGACGGCGGCGTCCGACGCGCCGGGGAAGAGGCGGCCCGCGGCGGCGAAGGTCTGCGGCACGATCACACAGAGCCCCAGACCGAGCAGCGTGAAGCCGGCCATCCCCACCGCCGCCCCGGGTGCCAGGGCGACCACGGCGAAGCCCGCGGCCGCCAGGACCGTCCCGCCGCGCACCACCGGCACCGCGCCGAACCGCCGCACCCCGCGGTCGCCGACCGCTCGTCCGAGGAGCGTGGTGACCATATAGACGTTGTAGGGGACGGTGGCCAGCTGCTCGGAGCTGCCGAGCACGTCCTGGAGGTACTTCGCGCTCCAGTTGGCCACCGTGGAGTCACCGATGTAGACACAGGCCATCACCAGGCACAGGGGCATCAGCACCCGCATCGCGACGGGCGACGGTAGGGACTCCCGCGCGACGCCGTCGCTCTGTCCCGCCGTCAGCGGCACGCCGACGGAGCCGGGTTCACGGGGACGTGGGACGCGGGCCGGCGCCCCGTCGGCGTACCAGTGGCTCGCGACGAGTGCCAAAGGGATCAGCACGGCCACCACTGGCCCGTAGAGCGCGGCAAGCGATAACTCCCCGTGCGCACCCGCCCAGGCGAGCGAGGCTCCGAGGATGCCGCCGAGGCTGTACGCGGCATGGAAGCCGAGCATGATGCTCCGCCCGTACGCCTGCTGAAGACTGACGCCGAGCATGTTCATGGAGGCGTCCAGCGCACCGAGGGCGAGCCCGAACACCGCGAGGGACGCGATGAGTTCCGGCACGTCCCGGCCGGCGCCGACGGCCACCAGAGCGAGCGCCACGACCGGCTGTGCCCAGCGGAGCACGGCACTCGGCGGCAGCCTCCGGACGAGACCCTCGGTCGCCACGCTCCCCACACCGGCGAGCGCCGGAACGGCGGCGAGGAAGACCGGCAGCAGCGCGTCGGACATGCCGTAGCGCTCCTGAATCGCCGGAATGCGGGTCACCAGGAGCGCGAACACCACACCCTGCGCGAGGAAGCCGACCGTCAACGAGACCCTGCCGTGCCGCACCGCTGCGTCCATGGCCGAGGAGCGTACGGCCCGCCGCTACCGCTGGGTAGGCCGTTCACAGCAGGAGTTGCGGCAGCTCCCCCATGCCCGAGAAGAGCGCCGTGGCCCGTCCGTCGAACCGGGCAGGCGGCGTCATCGCGGTGAAGCCGTACACATCCATCCCGGCCGCGACCGCGGCCTGCACCCCGAGCGGGCTGTCCTCGACGACGGCACACCGCTCGGGACGGACCCCCATGGTGCGGGCGGCGTGCAGGAAGAGGTCCGGCGCCGGCTTGCCCCGCCCGACGTCCTGCGAGCTGAAGATGCGCTCCTCCCCGAAGCGGTCGTACAGCCCGGTCCTGTGGAGGGCCACGCGGATCCGGCCGTGGCTGCCGGACGAGGCGAGGCAGTAGGGGACGCCATCCGCTGTCAGCTTCTCCAGCACCTCCTCGACTCCTGCGACGGCCTGGAGCTCACGGCGGAAGGCGTCGAAGACCCTGGCGTGGAAGACGTCGTCGAAGTCGGCCGGAAGCTGCTTCCCGGAACGCTCCCGCACCAGGTCGTGGATCCGGTGCATGGCCGATCCCATGTAGTCGCGGATCGAGTCCTCGTACGTGGTGGGGTGGCCCGACTCGGTGAGGTAGGCGGCCAGGATCGCGTTGGAGAGCGGCTCACTGTCCACGAGCACGCCGTCGTTGTCGAAGATCACCAAGTCGTAGCGCATGCGGGAAGCCTAAACGCAGGTCAGTGTGCGGGAGCCCCGTTCTTCTCCTTGCCAAGATCCGTATCCGGCTGCGGTGTTGAGGGGTCCGGCCCCGGGGATACGTGAATCCGATACCCGGGGCGTGCAGGGAAAACGGGTCCGT